>WOZM01000052.1 GCA_011620265.1 Paracoccaceae bacterium | reverse complement strand
CCTTGCCGCGATCAGGCAGTCCGGCAGCGCCTGGCCCGGACCGTCCATGTACCTCTCGGTCAGCCGCAGGCGGCGTTCCCCGTTCATGGAGGTCAGATTCATCTCGCCCGACTCGACGGCCGGCAGGATGACATGCGCGGCCTGACCGATCTGGGTATGGATGATGTCGACGTTGACCGAGAACAGGCCGCCGGCCCGGATCGCGCCCTCGATCGCGTCGACCAGTTCCAGGCGGGTCGCGCCGATCGCGTTGTCCATGGCCTCCTTCACCATGTTGGTGCGCCGGTTGTACTCGCGCTTGAAGCGGCTGGCGTTCAGCGTCGTCTTGTAGTGGTCGCAGGCCCAGATGTGGTGGACCGCGCCTCCGCCTTCGATCAGGAGCTGATCGAAGTAGGGTGCAGGGCGGCCGACATGGCCGTCGCCGGGCCGGTAGTAGCCTTCCTGGTGGCCTCCCAAACGGCAGACGCCGCCGCCTTCACGACCGATATTGCCGCCGGCGAGACCGAGGTTCACGAGGGCGCCGATGGTCCGGTAGTTGTCGTTGCCCCAGATGATCCCCTTTTCGTAGGCGATGATCGCCTTGCGCCGTGCTCCGTCGTCCTGCGGCTTGGCATACCACTCGGCCGCCTTGATGATGTCGGCCTCCGGGACTCCGGTGATCGCGGCGGCATCGGCCGTCGAAATCCGGATCGCCTCGAGCGCATCCTCGAAGGTGCCGAGCGCGGCCGGGTGCGCCTCGTCCTGGGCAACGGCGGTGCCGTTCCGGAAGGTCGAGGCGTCGATGAACGCGCGGTCCACCCAACCCTGATCGGCCACATGGGTCAGGATCGCGTTGAAGAGCGCGAGGTCGGTGCCCGAATTCGGCTGCAGATGCAGCACGTTCTCGGCACCGGCCGCCACTTCGCAGGCATTGATCGTCACGGTCCGGCGCGGATCGACGATGATGACCTTCGCGCCGCCCTGCATCCCCGGCACCATGTGGTTGAGGAAGAGGTTGGTCTGCGTTTCCAGCGGGTTGGCGCCCACGATCATGATCGTGTCCGTGAGCGTGAAGTCCGCGTAGGCGTAGTTAAGTTCGTCCACGCCCATGTCGCGCGAGGAATGGACCTCGGAGTTGTAGGCCGGGCGGTTGTGGATCCGGCAGTTCTTCACCTTCATCGAGCCGAAGTAGAGCTTGCCGGTGCCCCAGGTGTTCTCGTAGCCGCCGGCCGAACCGCCGTGGTCGAACATCGAGACATAGAGCTGATCCTCGTCATCGGCCTCGACGAAACGCGCGGTGACACGCGCCACGAGATCGAGCGCGTCGTCCCAGGTCGTCGGCTGCCAGGTGCCGTAGCGCCACACCAGCGGATCGGTTAGCCGCTGCTGCTGGGTGCCCATCACATCCGAGCGGCGGTTCTCCGCCATGCGTGCGCCACGCACAGAACCGAGACCTGAGTTCACAACGCAATTGACGTCTGGCTTGATCACAAGATGCACGTCCTGGCCGTTCTTCTTGACCACGTTGTACATCGACGGCGAATACCAGGCTTCGGTATCCTGAAACTGCTGTTGGCTCAGATCGACGCCGAACTTGTTATGGTTCGGCGCGGTGCCGCCTTGCCGGTTCAGCGGCCAGGTGTAGGCCTTGTAGCCGCAGCCGACGATGCAATAGTGGCACACCGCATTATGCTCTTCCGCGTCGGCCGGGATGATCGGAAGACGGTCGGTGAAACGCTTGTAAGCCATCTTTCCCTCTCCTCAGCTTTGCAGGACGTTCGACAGGCGGCCGTAGATGAGCTCATCCACACCCTCGGCGAAGATGTCGCCGTCGCCGTCCACGCGGAGCTCGAACTGCGGCAGGTTCTGGGTGGCATGCCCCCAGGTCTGCTGCCCGCCGGATTCGCAATCGAAGCGCGAATAGTGGCCAGGGCAGTTCAGCGTCTTGTCGGCGGCATTGTAGGACAGCATCCACCCCTTGTGCGGGCAGAGCACCGAATAGGCTACTATATCGCCTTCCGGCCCCGCACCCCCCTCCACGGCCTGTCCCAGCTTGAGAAGCACACCGGGGCTATCGGCATCGGGATAGGCGATGTCCATCGGTTCGTTGACAACAAGATCGGCGACGTTGGCCAGCCGGTTCGACGGGTAGTCGACACGAGCGAGGCCTTGCGCCTTCGCCTGGCTCGCGGGCAGGACGGTTGCAGCTGCGGCGCCGACAAGACCGCCACGCAGGAACTGACGCCGGCCGACATCGACCATGCGGTTGCATTTCATGGATAGAGTCCTCCCTCGATATATTTTGAGCAGCGTAGCCCAGATCCCAGGCAGGATGTGAACGCCCGTCAGTGCGCAGCGAAACAATAAGTCTCTGTTTGTATTCAAGCATTCGAGACGTTCGGATTTCCGAACGTCTGCGGCATCAAAGACCGAGCTTCTGCATCTTCTCCCAGAGAGTCGTTCTTGACACCTTCAGGAGACGGGCGGCTTCAGCGATCTGCCCGCCAGTGTGCTCGAGCGCCTTGATGATCTGGCGGCGCTCGGCAACGCCTCTGGCTTCCGACAGGGACTGAACCTCCATGTCTTCCTGATTCAGTTCCGGAAATACATCTGCCGGATAGATCCAGTCGCCGGTCGCAACGTCAATGGCGCGCAGAAGCCGGGACCGGAGTTCGCGCCCGTTCCCCGGCCACTCATGATCGCGGATGGCTGTCAGGGCGAGTTCGGAAATCCCGCGCATCGGTGCCTCACGTCTTTCGTTCAGAGCCTTGAACATCTGGCCCGCCAGCCAGACCGCGTCCTCGCCCCGCTGTGACAGGGGCGGAACCACGATCTCGTTCGCGACAAGCGTATAAAGTAGGTCGGAGCGGAAGTTGCCCGCCTCGGCTTTCTCCTCGATCCGGGTGCCGCAGGAGACGATCAGTCTGAAGGGGGCTGCCTCGAGAGCGTCCATCAGACGGTTCTGGCCCGCGCCGTCGAGACGCCCCACGCCGTTCACGAAGAGAGTGCCGCCGGAAACCATCTCGAACGCTGCGGCTAGCTCTTCGTCCGACATGTCATCCCTGAATGCATTCAATGCGATGAACGGGGCAGAGCGTCGGTCGGAAAGGTCGTGAATGCGCCTCGCAATGCGTTCCTTTCCGAGGCCGCGTCCTCCGCGGATCAAGACCGGCCGGTCATGCCCGGCGAATTCGGCAACCAGCGCGTCCACCTGGCGGGCCAAGGGCGAAATGCCGGTCTGAGCCGGCAGGCCCGCGCTTGGATCAGGACGCAGGATCTGCGCGAGACGCCCGAGGAAGGCCGGCATGTCGAAGGGTTTGGTCATGTAGTCGGCGCCACCCGCTCTCAACAGGCGGACAGCCTGGTCGATCTCGCCCTGGCCCGTGATGAAGAGAAAGGGCGGCGGCGCGATCCTTCGCGACACCGTGTTGAAGATCTCCTCCCCGGTGCCGTCAGGCAGGCGAATGTCGCAAATGACGGCATCGACCGGCCTGCGCGGTGTCCGGACGGCCGAGACGCCGCGGACCGCCTGCTTGACCCAGGTGACCTCGGCCCCTTCCAGTTCCAGGCGCTGCACGAGCGAGTTCCCCATCAGGGCATCGTCCTCGATCAGGACGAGATAGCGGCCCGTCAGCATGGCCGGGCCTCCCGTCTCGGCAGGCTGACAGTGATCTGGGTTCTGCCTTCCGACCGGTGGCACGCAACGCCGCCACCGAGCCCGGTCACGAGATCCCGGACCAGTCGCAACCCGACCCCTCCGCCGGGATCCACGGGCGCCTCGGACATGAGGCGCGCGCGGGCAGCTTCCGAAAGACCCGGTCCATCGTCGCTCACCGCCAGCTCGAGCCTGTCGTTCTCCTCGCGGATGCTGAGCGATACCGCGCCACCGTCGGGCGCGGCCGATGACGCGTTCAACAGGAGATTCAGCGCGATCTGCCGGACGGGTGCCGATGGAAGGTTCTGGATGACGTCGTTGGCCCCGTCGATCTTCCATTCCAGGTGTTGCCCTCGACGGGTCGTCTCCGGCTCGAAGAGCAGCCGCAGATCCTCGAAATCGGACTTGGAAAGCAGGCGGCCCGACCTGTCTATTCGGTTCTCTTCCAGAATGGCCCGGCTTACGTCGCGCAGGTGCCGAAGTCCACGGTCGAGCAGGTCCGCGGATTGGCGGACGACATCCGGACGATCGGCGTAGGTGCGGATCGTGTCCGTCGCGTTCAAAAGGCCCCCGAGCGGGTTGTTGATCTCGTGCGCCAGGGACGAGGAAAGCCGTCCGAGGCTCACGAAGCGTTCCCGTTCCGCGAGACGCCGATCGGCCTCGGTCCGCGCGTCGATCGCGCCGGCCATGTCGTTGAAGTTGCGCAAGAGCCTGGACAGCACGGAATCCGACCGCGGGATCGCCGCTTCGGGAATGGGATGAGGGGCGTCGCCCGCTTCCCCCATGTGGTGTGCCAGAAGCTCGACCGGCTTCAGCATCCGCGCCATGACGAAGTATCCTGCGAGAACGAGGATCATCGTGGCCGCCGCATTGCCCGCCAGGAGGGCGAGCGCCGCGTTTCGACGTTGCGCGACAAGATCGCTGACATCGAGTTCCGTCACAATCTGTCCAACGTCCCGGCCCTGAACGGACAGGGGCGCCGTCACCCGTACCACCGAGTCTCCGTTTGCCGCGGTCACTTCGCTGACCGGAACAGCTTCGTCCGCGAAAGCCTCGATGCTTTCATCCACCGGTGCGCGCAGTGGATCTGTCGCGGCCAGAACGCGGCCCCGTTCGTCGGCCACGACCGTGAAGAGGGTACGTTCGCCCGAGGCGTTGGCGCGCGCCCTGTCAAGCGTATCGTAGACTTCCCACACGTCCTTGTGCAGCACGAACGGACCCAAGGCCACGGCAAGGCCCTCGACGTGAAGCCGCGCATATTCCTGCAGCCGGGCGTCCTGAAGTCTGCCGAGCGTGGAGAGGACCTGTTGCGATGCGACGAGACCGAGCAGGACCATGAGAACCGCAGTCGCGACGGCGATCCGTATCGTGATTGGCCAGGTCCCGACACGCATCAGCATGGTCAGCGTCCGGAGAGCTCGGCCATCCGCACGGCAATGCCGTCGAACAGGCTGGTGTCTCCCTCCTCGATCCGATCGAGAAACAGGAGTTGAAGCGCCTCGCGTCCGGCCGGAGTGGCGTCGAGGCCTCGCAGCGCCTCACCGAACCTCCGAACTGTCCGCTCTGACGCACGATCCGCACGCGCGGCGAACGGCGGGAACCCAAGCCACTCGGACCGTGTCACGACCCTCGTTCCCGCGGTCAGGGACGGCTCGACATTGGCAAGAGTTTCCCAAACGTAACCGTCCACGCTCCCCGAGCGGGTCAGCCCGCCCGCGACTGCGCGCACGACGTTTCGGTGTCCGTAAGTGAAGAGCGAACGCGAGAAGAAGCGCTCGGGTGTTGCGCCCATGCGCGCGAGATCGGACGCGGTGACCAGATAGCCCGAATTGCTGTCGGGATCAGAGAAGGCATGAACATCTCCCCGGAGGTCCTCGAGCCCCTCTGCCTCGTCATCTTCCCGCACGATCAGATAGGATTGGTAGAGGGGACGTCCTCGCCAGACCGGAACGCCAAGCAGCGAAAGACTGTCGCGGTGCTGTAGGAAGGGATAACCACAGATCCAGGCGGCATCCACCGATCCGTCCAGAATGGTCGCGGTGATCTCCTGATACGTCCTGCGCTGGATCAGATCGACCGGTTCGCCCATCGCTTCCGAGAGTGCGGACCTCAGGCGTTCGATGACGACGGCATCGTTGTCCAGAAAGACAGGGGTCAGCCCGAGACGGAATGACTCCGCGGCCCGCACCAAGGTCGGCACACTGACTGCCGCGCATGTACTCGCTCCGGCGAGGAATCGCCTC
The DNA here is from genome assembly GCA_011620265.1 of Paracoccaceae bacterium. Taxonomy (GTDB): domain Bacteria; phylum Pseudomonadota; class Alphaproteobacteria; order Rhodobacterales; family Rhodobacteraceae; genus Albidovulum. Next base: position 12,685 of record WOZM01000052.1, on the reverse strand, counting down.
CTGTTCATCGAAAATGGCCTCCCTGCCCATATGTTAGCGACGGGAGCCGGGCACAGGCAATGCAGCTATCTCTCGGGTAAGGGAAGCTCATGTGCCGGTCGCGAGGCCTCAGTCATGAATGGTGCGCCAGAGAAGGCGAGAAGCCCGACAGCCGCGTAGCGTCGATGGTGACGCTATCGGCGTCATGCGCGAAAGCCGCATTCCACCGACCATGGACAGTATCGAATGCCAGCAGATGTGCATGCATGGCCGGATCGCCGACCGCATCGTTGATCCATGCGATCTGCGCGTCGCGCTCGAGAAGCGGCTTGAGGGCAAGCTTGCCGATGCGGCCGAGGCCGTTGAGGGCGTAGACGGTCATGCGCGCGTACCGGCGTCGGTCCGGCCGATATCGTCCACCGCCTTCTGGAGCGAGATTCGATCGAGCGAGGCGATCGGCAGCGCCGTGAAGACCTTGATCCGGTTGTGCAGAGCGCCATAGGCCTGATGAAAGGCGAGGCTCTTCTGTGCGTCGGTTCCTTCCGCCTTGACCGGGTCCGGCATGCCCCAGTGGGCGCTCACTGGCTGGCCGGTCCAGGCCGGGCATTCCTCGTTCGCAGCCTGGTTGCAGACGGTGAACACGAAATCGAACTTCGGCGCATCCGGGCCCTGGAACTCGCCGATGTTCTTGGATCGCAGGGCCGAGATGTCGTGCCCCTTTTGCTTCAGCACGTCGAGCGCGAACGGGTTCAGTTCCGACTGGGGCCTGGTGCCGGCTGAATAGACCTCGAAGCGGTCGCCCGCCTCCTTGCGCAGAATGGACTCGGCAAAGATCGAGCGGGCGGAATTGCCGGTGCAGATGAAGAGCACCTTGTACTTGCGGTCGGACATGGGCTGGTTTCCTGTGGAGGAGGACAGATAGACGGGGGAGCAGAGCTTCGGCCGACCGCGACAGCAGTCGAGGAGCAGGTAGTCGAAGGTGCGCCGCACCTCCGTCATGGCGATCGAATAACGCAGCGACGTGCCGACCCGCTCCTGATCTACCAGCCCGGCCTGCTGCAGGGCCGAAAGATACGCCGAAAGCGTCGACGCCTTGAGATCCAGCGCTTCCGCCAATTCTCCATCGGGCACGCGATCTGGGTGCCGGCGCATGAGGAGCCGGAAGACGGCCAACCGCTACGGATGACCGAGGATCGACGGGCGGGCGGAAATCAACTCTTCCATATTTCGTGGATATAAAAAATAGGAACTTGAGCAATCGCCAGCCTGCATCGTTACGAAAATTTAACATGCATACCCGCGCCTGCTCCCTCATCACGGCGTAGTCGGCCAGCATCTCCGCGATCGCCGAGCCCTCCGGCAGCAGGGCCAGATCCTCGGCCGCGCGGGCCTGGACCTCTCGGCTGTACTCGACGACGGGCGGCGTGCCAGCGCCTTTGTCTCGCGCCACGGCGGGCCGGGGGGCGCGGCAGAACGCCCAAGAAATCGGCAGTCGTGAGGACTCCCCGCGCTTTGCGCCCAAAACCTGTCCCGCGGGGCAGGCGCACCGCGGGACAGGTCCGGCCGGTTACGGGGGCTTGGAGGCGGCGGCCGGGCCGTCCCGGTTGCCGCTTACGGGTTGACGGTGATCCAGCGCTGGCGCACCACGCTGTTGCCGCGCGGCCCTTCGCGGGTGATCGTCTTTGTGCCCGACCCGTCGCTTGCGCTGCGCTCCACCGACCGGCTGGCCGAATTGTTCGCCCCCGACAGGGTGGAGGATTTGCTGCAATTCGCACTGCCGCCGCCGCCGCTGCAATTGGCGGTGGTGGACCGGGTATAGCTGTTGCCGTTGTTCGTGGTGATCGTCGCCTCGCGCGAACGGCCGGCGTCAGCGTCATAGCTGCCGCTGCCCTCGATGGTCACGCCGTGGCCATTGGGGCCCTGGACGCTGCGGCCAAAGGTGGCATCGGCGAAGGCCGGGACGGCGCCGGTCGCGAGGATCATTGCAACTGCGCAAAGGGAGGTACGGAAGGTCATCGGAAGTCTCCTTGGTTGGGGGCTCAGCGGTTGGGGGGCTCAGCGCGCCATGCCGAACAGCCCGCGGGCGGCATCGGCCTTGGCGCGTATCTCGGTGCGGCTCAGCGCGCCGTCGCCATTGGCGTCGATCGCGGCGAAGGCCTGCATCGCGGGCGCGCTGAATTCCTCGGGCGTCAGCGCTCCATTGCCGTTGGCATCGAGCCGCTGAAAGCGCATCGCGTTCACCGACTCGACCTCGGAAGCCGAGATCAGGCCATCGCCATTGGTGTCGATCTTTCCCATCGCGCGGCCTGCGCCGAAGCCCTGGGCCTGAGCGGAGCCGGCGGCGGTCAGCGCCAGCAGCGCAAGGGGCAGAAGGGTGCGTGTCATGGTCCACTCCATCGTTGTCTGCGTCGATGGACCAAAGATGCCCCCGCCCCGTAAGTCCTGGATGAGCGGCGTGAAAAGCTTTGTGACGTTTTGTAACCCTGCCCTCTTGCCCGCTTCTGGCGCGGCGCGGCTGCTGCTAGGCTGCCCGCCATGACCGCCCCGCAGCACATCGCCATCGTCGAGGACGACCCCGAGCTTCGCGCGCTGACTGCCGCGATGCTGGAGGAGCAGGGCTATGCCGTCACCGAACTGGATGGCGCCCGCGCGCTGGATGCCTTCCTGCTGCGCGAGTCCCCGGACCTTCTGCTGCTGGACCTGATGCTGCCGGGCGAGGACGGGCTGTCGATCTGCCGCCGACTTGCGCCGCAGGGGCGGATGCGGATCGTGATGTTGACGGCGCGGGGCACCGACATCGACCGCATCATCGGGCTGGAGCTTGGGGCGGACGACTACCTGCCCAAGCCGTTCAACCCGCGCGAGTTGCTGGCCCGCATCCGCGCCGTGCTGCGCCGCCCCGAGCCCGCCGTCGATGCCCCGCGCGAGGTCGCCGATTTCCTCAACTGGCGGCTGGACCTTGCCGCCCATGCGCTGATCGACCGCGAGACGGGGGAGGATGCCGGCCTCTCCTCGGGCGAGTTCGAGCTTCTGGCGCATTTCGTTGCCAATCCGGGCCGGGTGCTGACCCGCGATCAGTTGCTGAATGCGACGCGCGGCCGCGCGGGCGGGCCATTCGACCGGGCGATCGACGTGCAGGTGTCGAAGCTGCGCCGCAAGCTGGGGGATGACGCGGGCCTGCCGCAGATCCTCAAGACGGTGCGCGGCGGCGGCTACATGTTCGCGCCGCCGGTGCGGCGGGGCCGGGCATGAGCCGGCTCGGCCTTGCCGGGCGGCTGATCCTGCTGCTGGCGCTCGGGCTCTTCTCGGTGCAGGCGCTGGGGGTTGTCGCCTATCTCGCCGACCGGCGGGACGAGGCTGCGGAGCGCCCGCTGCTGCCCTATCCCGACCAGATCGAGGCGATGGTGGCGCTGTTCGACAGCGCCGATGCCGCGGAACGCGAGCTGCTGAAGCGCGCCTTCACCGACAGCGAGGTGGAGCTGCGGATCGAGCCCGAGGCACCGCAGAGCGACGCCACCTCCGCCGCGGCCGATCTGCCGCTGCCGGGGCTGGCAGAGCGGCTGCGCGACTACTCCGCCGTGCTGGGCGCGCGCGGGCTGCAGGTGGCGATCCCGGCGGCGGAGGCGGCCGGCCCCCTGCCCCGGCTGCGCGCGGTCCTGCATCCCGGCCGGGTGCGCATCGCGGTGGCGCTTGGCGATGGCCAGTGGCTGGTGGTGCAGCGCCGGCGGGTCACGGGGCTGGCGCTGGCCGGGCTGCCGCTCGGCATGGTCTCGGCAATCCTCGGCTTTGCCGTCGCGGGGCTGGCGATGCTGGCGGTCTGGCGCGAGACGCGGCCGCTGCGCGAGCTTGGCAGCGCCGCCACCTCCTTCGCGCGCAGCCTGCGCCCGGTGCCGATGGCACCGGCGGGCGCGCCGGATCTGCGGCGGCTGATCGCGGCGTTCAACGCCATGCAGGACCGCATCGCCCGGCTGGACCGCAGCCGCACCGACATGATCGCGGCCCTTGCCCATGACGTGCGCACACCGCTCACCCGTCTGCGCCTGCGCCTGCGCAAGCTCGACCCCGCGCTGCAAGAGGCGGCAGGCCGCGACATCGACGAAATCGCGCGGGTGTCGGACGAGGCGTTCCGCTTTGCCGCCGCCGACCTCGCCGCGCTGGAGCGGGGCGTGGACCTGCGGGCACTGCTGCGAGCGCTGGCTGCCGAGGCGGATGTGCCCTTGCACGATGCCGCCCCCGGCCGCCCCGCCACCCTGACCGGCAATGCCGAACTGCTGCGCCGCGCTTTCGCCAACCTGATCGCCAACGCGCTGCAATACGGCGGCAACTGCCGGCTGACGCTGGCCGCCACACCGCGCCGGCTTGTGGTCACGGTGGAGGATGACGGCCCCGGCATCCCGCCCGAGGACCGCGCCCGCCTTCTGGAGCCGTTCGAGCGGGGCGAGGGCTCGCGCAACCGCGCGACCGGCGGCAGCGGCCTTGGCCTCGCGCTGGCAGACCGGATCGTGCTGCGCCACGGCGGCACGCTGCAGCTTGGCGAGGCCGCGTCGGGCGGGCTGCGGGTGACGGTTGTCCTGCCGATGGATCAGGCCTGAGCCTCGATCCGCCGCATCACCAGCCAGCTTGCCGCCGCCATCCCCCCGGCCGTCGCAAGGCACAAAGGGCAGCCCGCCGACCTGATAGCTGGCGCCCGACAGCAGTGTGCCCGACAGCCGCCCCGCCGCATTGGCCATGTCGTAGAAGCCCACATCCATCGTCACCCGCTCGGCACTCGTGAAGGCAAGGATCAGGCGGGAATGCAGCGAGGAGTTGATGGCAGACAAATTCGAACAAGTCTCAGCTTGGACAGTGACGCTATCCCTTGTGCCGCGCAAAGGCCACGCCACTCAGCGAGAGCAGCGGCGCGGTTGGCCTTGAAGATTTGTCTGCTGGAGAGGCTGCGTTCCGTGTTGAAGTGGTTGTAGACCGAGGCGTGGACGGCGGCGAACTTCTGTAATGTTCGCACCCGCCGGAAGCGGAGCATCGCCCTCTCCCGTCTTCGAAATGGCTGATGCGAATTTTCCGCGCGGTTGTTCGTCCAGCGGCCGGTCCGCTGGCGGTCGCGGATGCCGAGTTCACCAAGTGCGGCGCCATAAGAGCGAAGACAGTCAGTCACGAGTTCATCGGCTGGACCGTGCCGCTCACCGTTGATCTTCACGAAAACCTCGTCTACGTGCCAGCGCCAGCGGCTCGACCGCATCCCCTCGACGCGTCGCCTTCGGATCTCCGCGGCGAACATCGGACCAAATCGATGCCGCCAAAACCGCACCGTTTCGTGGCAGATTTCGATGCCCCGCTCATGCAGCAGATCTTCCACGTTTCGGAGCGACAGCGGAAAGCGGGTGTACATCATGACGGCCAGGCGGATGATCTCCGGCGACGTCTTGAAGTAGCGGAAGGGCGAGCAAATGGTCATGCTCCGAGGCTACAAAACCGCCCTGTCCGCTCCAAGCCCAGTTCCTTTGACACTGCCGTCATCCCAGCCTCGGTGTGCCAAGGCCAGTAGATTACCCTTCCGCATCGACATCCCCTCCAAACGGGGGGCGCGCCGGGGCGTCAGGCTGGTCATTGTCGCCATGGCGAGTCTTCATGTCGATGTGGGTCGAAGATGTTGATAGTGTCCCTGGTGGTGTGAAATCTTCGTCAGTTTTCCGCGGGCGTCGGCCGGACGGAGTAAACGTTACAATTTCGTGCGGTATTCGGTCGAGGAGGCGAAAGGGAATCGCCATGAACGACACTGGCCGACGCTCCGTCGCGGAGGGAGAACCAGATGTTGCGGTGCTGACACCAGCCTCCAATGCTGGAAGCCGACCGTTGATCGAGGTTCGCGACCTGAACCTCTGGTATGGGGCGAAGCAGGCGCTGGTGAACGTCAACCTCGACGTTCGTCGCGGCGAGGTACTCGCATTCATCGGGCCTTCCGGATGCGGAAAGACGACGATGCTCAAATGTCTGAACCTGATGCATCTCGGCGCCCGTGGCGTAAGGATGGAAGGCACGATCCTCATGAACGGCCAGGATATCTACGGCCCCGACATCGATCCCCCTGTCTTTCGGCGGCGATTTGGCTGGGTGGCGCAGAAACCCAATCCCTTTCCGTCCACAGTCTACGAGAACGTGGCCTACGGGCCCCGGATACATGGCCTTGCCAGCGACCACGCGGAACTCGATTCGATCGTCGAGGCAAGTCTGCGCAAGGCTCGGCTCTGGGACGAGGTCAAGGACGACTTGCATAGCCTGCAAGGGCCGGATCTCTCCGTCGGGCAACAACAGCGGCTCTGCATAGCCCGTGCGCTTGCCACCGATCCCGATGTCCTTCTGATGGATGAGCCGACAGGCTCGATCGACCCCTTCGCGACGGCCTTGATCGAGGAATTGATGATGACCCTGCGTGGTGCCCACACTATCGTCGTCGTCACGCATTCGATGATGCAAGCGCGCCGGATCGCAGATCGAGTGGCCTACTTCCACCTCGGTCGTCTGGTGGAGGTGGGGCCAACGCAAGATGTTTTCGAGAATGCGCAGCACGACCTGGTTCGCCGCTTCATTGCCGGCAAGTTCGGCTGAGTTTGGTCGCCGTCCACGTCAAGACGGAATTCCGGGACGCTGCGCGCGAAATGAGTAAAACGGAAAAGCCATCCAACAGCTTGCGGGGTCCTGCCGAAGATCGAAGGGGCGTCTCTTGTCGCGATCTGTGACCCAACTGCGAGTGATGTCAGACAGGCCGCCCGGACGAATGCGGCTGCGCTGCGATGCGCTGGCCGGAAACAAGGCTTGTGTCGCGCGCCTTCATCAGTTGCTTGTCGTGATGGAAGGCGTCTCAGAATCCGACATCCGTGACATCACAGGCAGCATCATCCTTCAATTCGATCCGGCGCTCGACCGTGATGGCGTTGTCGAGCGTGTTCGCCAGGCGCTCGCGATGGCGCTCCACGGTGGCGCCCTGGTCCAGCCGCCGCCACACCGGCCGGAGGCGAAGGCACGCCGAGCGGGTCTTCGCCCGGTTGCGGGACCGAGTGCGACCGAACTCTGGCACAACCTTTCCCCCGATGATGTCACGTCAAGGACCAGGACGGACACAAGAGTCGGCCTGTCGCTTGCCGAGGCCGCGCAGCGGCTTGGAAGGTACGGGCCGAACGTCCTGCCGCAGGACGAGCGGCGCTCGGATTTCGCGATCCTGCGCAGCCAGTTCGCGACGTTGCCGGTGGCGCTTCTCACCGGGTCCGCCGTCATTTCCGTCGCGACCGGCGGCGTCGGCGACGCCATTGCCACGCTTGCTGTCGTGGTCACGAACGCAGTGCTCGGATACGTTACCGAAGGACAGGCCGAAAGCGCCATTCATTCGTTGATGGACACATCGGCGCAGGAGGTGACCGTGCTGCGAGACGGTCGGGAGCTGCGTATCCGCTCGGCCGAGCTCGTGCCGGGCGATGTGTACATCGTCGGCCCGGGTGAGCAGATCGGGGCAGATGCGCGCCTCGTGGCCTCCGATCGCTTGTGCATTGATGAGTCAGCCCTCACTGGCGAGACGGTGCCCGTGCCCAAGGCGGCCGATGCGCCGGTCGGCCCACGCGCGGCCATCGCGGACCGCGCAACGATGGTTTTTGCGGGCACCATCGTCTCGGAAGGGCGCGGGTCGGCCGTCGTGGTGGCGACCGGCCGACAGACCGAGGCGGCGCGAATTGCCCTCCTCAGCCAGACCGCGACCCGCCCGCGCGCGCCGGTCGAGGTCGAGCTCGACCGGATCGGCCGAGGCCTGGTGAAGGCGGCGATTTCCGCCTGCGGGCTGTTCGTCGGGGTCGGGCTGGCGCGCGGCTATACGCTGCCGGTCATCCTGCGCGACGCGCTGGCGCTCGCCGTCGCTGCCGTGCCCGAAGGCTTGCCGGTGGTTGCGACATCGACAATGGCGCTCGGGCTGAGGCGGATGGAACGGCAGGGCATCCTCGTGCGCCGGATCGACACCGTGGAAAGCCTGGGTGCCTTGCAGACGATCTGCCTCGACAAGACCGGGACGTTGACCCAGAACCGGATGAAAGTGGTCGCCGCCGTCGCGGGCGACCGCGTGGTGGAGCTTGACGATGTTGCATCGCTCGGGCCGCTGGTGGCCGCAGCCGCTCTCAACAACGACGCCCGGATCGTCGAAGGCGAGCTTGCGGGGTCCTCGGCGACCGAAAGGGCGCTTGCGGAATTCGCCATGGCGCAGGGGACGGATTTCGCCGGCCTGCACCAGGCCCGACCCAGGTCGATCACCATTGCGCGGGGTGCGAACCGGCCCTTCATGACCACCGTGCACGACGGCGACGGGCCCTGCACCATCGTCAAGGGGGCGCCGGATGCCGTGCTGGCGCTTTGCGAGAGGTTCCTGCTGGACGGGCGCGAATACCCGCTGGATGCCGCGGCGCGCGAACGGATCCTGTCACTGAACGATGCCGTGGCCGCCCGGCCCGCGCGGGTCCTGGGCTTTGCCCAGGCCAGCCACCCGCCGCAGGGCGAACGGCCGCAGGGCCTGACCTGGCTTGGCCTTGTCGGGATGGTCGATCCGTTGCGCCCGGGTGCCGGGCCCTTTGTCATGGCCATGCAGGCCGCGGGTCTGGACCCTGTGATCATCACCGGCGATCAGGCGGCAACGGCGGGCAGCATCGCCCGCGAACTGGGTCTGGGGCGCGACGGTCAGATCCGGATCGTCGATGTGGGCGAACTCGGCGCGCTTGACCCCGCGCTGCTGGCGGCACTCGTCGGCAATGTCGATGTCTTTGCCCGGGTCAGCGCGCACGAGAAGCTGGCCATCGTGCAGGCGCTGCAGGCCGGGGGCCGCGTGGTCGGCATGACCGGCGATGGCGTGAACGACGGCCCGGCGCTGCGCGCGGCCGATGTCGGGATCGCGATGGGGGCCAGCGGCACTGACCTCGCCCGCGACGTGGCCAACGTGGTGATCCGCGACGACAATCTGGAAACGCTGGTCGATGCGATCTCGCAAGGGCGCTCGGTCTATCGCAACATCGGCCGTGCGCTCGAATTCCTGATCACCACCAACATGTCCGAGATCATGCTCGAACTGGCCGAGGCACTGCATGGTCCGAGAGAGCTGGAATCGCCGATGGAACTGCTCTGGATCAACCTCGTGTCGGACGTGCTTCCGGGTCTGGGTCTGGCGATGGCCGACGCCGACACGGATGCGATGCAGCGCCCGCCGCGCGACCGCAACGAGCCGATCATCGCTCGCGCGGACTTTCGTCGAATGGGGATCGACGGCACAACGATTGCTGCCGCTTCCTTTGCATCGCATCTCTATGGCATGGTGCGCTACGGGCCCGGTCCGAAGACCCGTTCCATGACCTACCTGTCGCTGTCGCTGGGGCAACTGCTATATGCGCTTGTGTGCCAACGCCGCAACATCCGGGATCTGAAGCCGAAAGCGCTGTTGCAGAACCCGAGGCTGAACGGGGCCATCCTGGTATCGTCCGGGTTTGCTATTCTGCCGTTCCTGGTGCCGGGGCTGAGTCGCCTCATGCGCATTGGGCGTATCGGGCCGGTCGATACCGCCGTGGCCCTTGCTGCCGCCGTCGCCCCGTCGGCAAGCGTGCTTCTCCGGCGGGGGATACGGATCGGATTTGACCAGGTGGAGAGGCAGGGATGCGCAACTTCGTGATGACATCCGGTTCGGCCGGCGAAGGTCACCCCGACAAGATCTGCGACCAGATCAGCGATGCCATGGTGGATGCCTTTCTGGCCGCCGATGCCGATGCCCGTGTGGTGGCGGAATGCGCAATTGCAAGTGACGTCATCTTCCTTTCGCTGCGCACCGACCGCGAACCGCCTTTCGATACGGCGGCGCTGGCGCGCCGGATTTTCGAAGCGGCCGGATACGGCGGTCAGCGCCGCAGCCAGCCAACCGTGATGCTGGATCTGGTGATCGGCGACGGATACGCCAGGCGTGACCGGACCCATGCCTCGAACATGGTCACCGCGATCGGCCATGCCTGCACCCATACGCCTGAATGTCTGGCCTATCCGATCTGGGCCGCCCACCGGCTGACCCGCGGGCTGGACGACCTGCGCCGGGCGGGCAGCGCGCCCTGGCTTGGACCCGATCTCCAGTCGCAGGTGGCCATCGAATTCCAGGACCGTCGCCCCGTGCGCATCGCCGCCATCGCCGTGACTGCAGGACTTCTTGAACCCGTGGCGTCCCGAGAGGTACAGGACTATCTGTCGCGCGACGTTTTCGGCGCCGCTCTTGGCGGGGGGAGCCTTGCCATCGACGCGGGCACACGCGTCGTTTTCGTGTCCGGACCGGGTGCAGGCGGGCCAAGCGCGCATTCCGGCCTGACCGGTCGCAAGATCGCGGACGACAGCTATGGCGGCTACGCGCGACAGAGCACTGCCGCGCTGAGCGGCAAGGATCCCTCGCGGATCGACCGGATCGCGGCATATGCGGCGCGGCAGATCGCGCGATGCGTCGTGGCGGCGCGGCTGGCGGATGAATGCGAAGTCCAGGTGTCCTACCTGCTGGGAGACACCGAACCGGCAAGCGTCGAGATTGACACCTTCGGATCCGGCCGTCTGCCCGACTCCGAGATCGGCGACAGGGTCCGCAGGCTTTTCGATCTTGGCGTCGGCACCATCGAGTCGCGGATGAACCTGCGCAGCCTGCCCGCCGCGCGCGGCGGGCGGTTCTTCCGCGATCTGGCCACCTATGGTCACATGGGTCGCGACGACCTTGACCCGCCCTGGGAAGACACCAGCCAGGCTGCGGATCTGGGCTGACCCGGCCTAGCGCCGGCTTGTATCCAGTACCGAAAACGCCGCCATGGCCAGCGTCGATGCCGGACCGGCTATCCGGCCGCGCGCAGCCTGCAAAATTGCAGCACCGATCAGCAGCAGCGCAAGGGTCGAGCGAAGATCGAGCGCATTTTCGCTGCGTTTCTTGATACCCATGTCAAGCTGCAGCATCCCGAGCGTCAGAACCTGGCCGACCGGAGGTTCCCTTGGCGCGGCCTCGATCCGGGCAACCCCTGCAGCCTCGATGGCCGCCACAACGGCTTCAGGATCGTCCACCAGCGTCAGGATCACGCTGCCGGTGTTTGGCCGACCCACGACATGCGCTATCCCCGCGATCCGGGCAAGCCGGTCCGCAAGGACCGCCATCTCGTCCGGATTGCACGGCGGGTCGATCCTCAACCGAAGGCGCGCCGCAGCCTCGTGGACCCGCACGAGCCTCACGGGTGATCCACCTCCCGATCGCGTCTTACCCACGTTCTCGCTGCTTCACATGGGCCGCGCCGTTGGCAGTCTCCGCCTCTGCTGTCGGATCGTCGCCGGCATTGGCACGCTGCATCTCGGCCTGAAGTTCCGCCGCGAGGTCTTCCATGTGTTCATAGACCTCGGCACCGGCACGACGGAATTCCGTGTAGGCCACTATCCCGGTCTTGAACGCGGCACGCACGACGGGCCGCGCCGCCCTTCCAACCGCTGCGGCAACCCCAGGCACCAACAGGACGGCGCCGACTGCGAGTGTCGCACCGAACAGGAATTTTCGATCCATCTGCTTCTTCTCGTGCTGACTGACCTGCCACGCCACCGTATTGAATGGCCCGCGTAAGGGCAAGTCGTGGAAATGACCCTGATGATCAACCATTTCGGCAGACGAGGCCAGCGCAGACATGCGGGCGTTGGCCGATGCTCTGCGAACTTTTCATGAAGGCTTTCTGTATCTGACATGGCGGTGCTGGCAGACAAATTCGAACCAGTCTCAGCTTGGATAGTGACGCTATCCCTTATGCCGCGCAAAGGCCACGCCACTCAGCGAGAGCAGCGGCGCGGTTGGCCTCGACCTCGCCGCCTGATCGGCACCAGATTCGAGACACGACCGTATTTGGGAAAGGCCCGGATCTACACAACGGAAAGCCGGGGGTGCGGCTGTGCACACTGATTCCCCCGCCCTTCTCGAGATGGTCGAGAAACCCGAGTATCAAGGTAGAATGAATGTCTCCCATGGTCCTATCTGTCTGGGCTTTCCCGATGGTGATTTGCACGAACTGAAGGAACAATTCTGCACCTTTGGCCCATAGTGCCCGCCGGGCAGCTGATCTTCCGACTTCGGCTCGACAAAACGCATCTCGGGGCGCTGTGCCGCGACGACGATCGCCTCGGCGTCAGCAGCATCGTTTTTCTGCCGTTTCACGAAAGGCCGGACATATTGCGGCGCGATCAACCGGACCTCATGGCCAAACTTGATCATTTCTCGCGCCCGGTAGCTCGCGCTGCCACAGGCCTCCATCACCACGACGGCAGGTTCGTGCTTCGCCATGAAATGCCGGAATTGGACCCGCGTCACCTTCTTGCGAAACTTCAAGTGCCCGGCCAAGCTGGCGCCGTGAAGCTGGAAGACGCTCTTTGCCAGATCCACACCGATCATTGTATCCTTCATTTGCCGTCCTCTCCTTTTCGTGGCGTTGAACACCACGACCTTGGCACATCACGATGCCGTCTGGGGAGGGCGGCAACCATCCCGTCTTCTGCCGCTTGAGGAACGGCTTCAGCCAGGCGGGAGGGATCCGCCGCACTTCATGGCCAAGCTTGCCGGTCTCGCGGCCCCGGAAATGCGCGCCGCCGCAGGCTTCCATCGCGATGATGCAGGGTGGCAGCTGACTGAGAAACGCCAGCACCTGGT
>WOZM01000268.1 GCA_011620265.1 Paracoccaceae bacterium | reverse complement strand
GGAACAGACTCTCATTTTGAATGGCCCGGTTTCTGGGGGGCAGGTCATGGCCGCGCCCTGAAGGCCGGGGCGGAAGGCGATCGGCAGGTCGAAATCATGGCGGGTGCCGGCGAAATATCCGGCAAGCTGGCGCGCGGCCTCGACGAGAAGCGGCGTGTCGTCCGCGCCCCGCCCGCCCCAGCGGAGCCGCGCGATGCGGCCCTCCTCCCCGGTGAGGGTGAGGGCGCCGAAGGGGCTCTGGATCGTCAGTTCGGACATGCGGGCAGACTGCGCCCGGCCCGGGCGGGGATCAAGGGCCAAGGGCCGGCAGGAGCGGCGATGCGCGCCACGAGCGCGGCCACCGCGCGATGGCCTGAAGGGCGCGCGCGGCGCTGGTCTTTCCGACGCCGCCCGGACCGTTCAGAAGAACAATCCGCGCGGCGCGGTTCGCGTCAGCCGAGGGCATTGTCGCAGCGGTGACAGACGCCCTCATGGGCGTGGCTGCCGACATCGGGCAGGATCTTCCAGCAGCGCTGGCATTTCTCGCCCTCGGCCTTCTCGAAGACCACGCCGACGCCCGACACCTCGGGCAGGCGGAACGCCTCTTCCGGCACAGGGTCGGCGGTCAGTTGCAGGTCGGAGGTGATGCAGATATCGGCGAAATCGACCGATCTCAGCGCCGCCAGTGCCTCCGCGCTCTCCACATGCACCACCGGCGCCGCTTCGAGCGAGGCGCCGATGACCTTGGCCGTTCGCTGCACTTCGAGGGCCGCGGTGACGGTGCGGCGGACCTTGCGGATCGCCTCCCATTTCCGGGCCAGCGGCTCGTCGAGCCAGTCCGCCGGCGTCTCCGGAATGTCAAGAAGATGCACCGAGCCCTCCTCGCCGGGGAAGCGGGCGAGCCAGACATCCTCCATCGTGAAGACGAGGATCGGCGCGAGCCAGGTCACGAGGCGGTGGAAGAGAAGATCGAGCACCGTGCGCGCCGACCGCCGCCTGAGGCTGTCCGGGGCGTCGCAGTAAAGCGCGTCCTTGCGGATGTCGAAATAGACCGCCGAAAGGTCCACCGTGCAGAAGGTGAAGAGGGTCTGGAACACCCCCTGGAAGTCGTATTTCGCATAGCCCTTGCGCACCGTGTGGTCGAGTTCGGCCATCCGGTGCAGCACCCAGCGCTCCAGTTCCGGCATTTCCTCCGGCGCGACGCGCTCGGCCTCGTCGAACCCGGCGAGGTTGCCGAGAAGGAACCGCATCGTGTTGCGGAGCCGCCGGTAGCTGTCGGCCGTCCCTTTCAGGATTTCCGGCCCGATCCGCTGGTCGGCGGTATAGTCGGTCTGCGCCACCCAAAGCCGCAGGATATCGGCGCCGTATTGCCGGACGACCTCCTCGGGCACGATGGTGTTGCCGATCGACTTCGACATCTTCATGCCCTTCTCGTCGAGCGTGAAGCCGTGCGTGAGCACGCCGCGATAGGGCGCGCGGCCCTTGGTGCCGCAGGCTTGCAACATCGAGGAATGGAACCATCCCCGGTGCTGGTCGGTGCCTTCGAGGTAGAGATCGGCGATGCCGTCCGCCGTGCCGTCGGGCCGGTCGCGAAGGACGAAGGCGTGGGTGGAGCCAGAGTCGAACCAGACGTCGAGCACGTCCTTCACCTGCATGTAGGCCGAAGGATCAACAATGCCGTCAAGCATCTTTTCCTTGAACCCCTCGGTGTACCAGACATCGGCACCCTCGGCCTCGAAGGCCGCGACGATGCGGGCATTGACCTCGGCGTTCCTGAGAAGAAAGTCGGGATCGGTCGGCTTCGCCCCCTTCTTCACGAAGCAGGTCAAGGGCACGCCCCAGGCACGCTGGCGCGAGAGCACCCAGTCGGGCCGCGCCTCGATCATGGAATGCAGCCGGTTGCGGCCCGAGGCCGGGGTCCAGGTGACGAGCTCGTCGATGGATTTGAGTGCCCGGGCGCGGATCGTGTCGCCGTATTCGCCCATGCCGTCGTCGAGCTTGGCGTCGATGGCGACGAACCATTGCGGCGTGTTGCGGTAGATGAGCGGCGCCTTGGAGCGCCAGCTATGCGGGTAGCTGTGCTTGATCTTGCCCTTGGCGAAGAGGGCGCCCGCATAGGCGAGCTGCTTGATGACGGAGACGTTGGCGGGACCCTCCTTGCCGTCGGGCAGGATGATCGCCTGCCCGCCGAACAAGGGCAGATCGGTGCGGTAGGTGCCGTCCGGCTCGACGTTGTAGGTCATCGGCAAGCCAAATTTCAGGCCAAGCTGGTAGTCGTCGTCGCCGTGGCTCGGCGCGGTATGGACGAAGCCGGTGCCCGCGTCGTCGGTGACATGGTCGCCGGGGAGCATGGGGACGTCGTAGTCCCATTCGCCGTTGCCGCCCTCGACGCCTCGGAAGGGGTGGGCGAGGGTCAATCCACTCACACCATCACTCCAAAGCTCACCAAGCCGCCTAAACTTTGCGACTTTGCCCGACGCCATTACTGCGTCCGCGAGATCTGTATTGATGACAACAACTTCACCAACTCGGGCTGCGCTTCCCTCAGCAACTTCGTCAACTTCGCATACCGCGAAGATGTGCTCAGAATTGAATGCGACCGCGCGGTTTTGCGGAATCGTCCAAGGGGTCGTTGTCCAGATCAGAATGCTGGCCTCGCGCACCTTTCTGAACAGGACGTCGTCATTACCTGCACCCATCGACGTATGGACGACCAAGTTCTTCGCATCAACCACCCTAAACCGCACCCACACCTGATGGCTGGTATGGTCGTGATACTCGACCTCGGCCTCGGCCAGCGCGGTCTTCTCGACCGGCGACCACATTACCGGCTTCGATCCCTGATAGAGCGTGCCGTTCATCAGGAACTTCAGGAACTCCCCGGCGATCACCGCCTCGGCGTGGTAATCCATCGTCAGGTAGGGATCGGCCCAGTTGCCGGTGACGCCGAGGCGCTTGAACTCCTCGCGCTGGATGTCGATCCAGCCCTCGGCGAACTTGCGGCATTCCTGGCGGAAGGCGACGATGTCCACGTCGTCCTTGTTCAGACCCTTCTGGCGGTACTGCTCCTCGATCTTCCACTCGATGGGCAGGCCGTGGCAGTCCCAGCCCGGCACGTAGCGGGCATCCTTGCCCATCATCTGTTGCGAACGGACCACCATGTCCTTGAGGATCTTGTTCAGCCCATGGCCGATATGGAGGTGGCCGTTGGCGTAAGGCGGGCCGTCATGCAGCGTGAAGGGCGCGCGACCGGTCTTCTCGCGCAGGCGGTCGTAGACGCCGATCCTTTCCCAGCGGGCGAGCCAGTCCGGCTCGCGCGCGGGCAGGCCGGCGCGCATCGGGAACTCGGTCTCGGGCAGGAAGACGGTGGAACGGTAGTCGGGGGTGGTCTTGTCGGTCGTCTCGGGTCTGTCGGCGCACATCTCGGGCGGTCCTCATGAAATCGGGGAAGTCGGTTCGGCGTGGAACGGGTCGGACGCCTTCATCCCGGCGTCTGAGCGTTCAGATCGCCGGGCCGCTAATTCGAATGATGATCGCGGAAATGCGGGTCATGGGGCGCGTTATAAGGACGGGCCGGCGGATGGTAAAGTGGGCGCGACATCGCGTGCCCTTTCCTCGGTGCGGCCCGGGGTTCAAGGATCGGCGCGACGAAGGAGAGACCAGATGACCGCCCTCCCCCCGCGCTTCGCGGTGACGCCGGACGAGATCGACCGCGTCGTCGCCGACTTCTATGCGGCGATCCGCACTCATCCCGGCCTCGGCCCGGTCTTCGCCGCCCATGTCACCGACTGGCCGGCGCACGAGGCGAAGATCGCCCGGTTCTGGCGCAATGCGATCCTTTACGAGCGGAGCTACGACGGCAATCCGATGGCGGTGCATCAGGCGGCGGGCAATGTCCGGCCGGGGATGTTCGATGTCTGGCTCGGGCTTTTCGACTCGGTGCTCCGGCGCAATCTCGCGCCCGGGACGGCGGCCGCGTGGTCCGCCCTCGCCCACCGCATCGGACGCGGGCTGCGCTACGGGCTGGTCGAGACGGCGACCCTGCCGGGCGGGGTGCCGAAGCTGCATTAGGATTTCGTCCCGCCTGCGGCGGGCCGACCCGCCGGGGAGGCGCTGCCTCCCCGGACCCCTCCGAGGTATTTCCGCCACAATGAAAGGGCGGAGATCATGTCCGGGCGCGACCGGGCAGCCGGTCGCGCCATTCGGCACCGGCGGTTGGGATCAGCCTTGCGCCGGATCCGGTCCGGAGGCCGTCTGCCGCTCCGCCGCCCAGCGGTTGAGCCAGGCGAGACCGGCGAGCGACAGGCCGAGGGCGAGGAAGGAAAAGACGCGGGTGAGCCCGGTCAGCCCCGAGATGTCGATCAGGAAGACCTTGGCGATGGTCAGCCCGATCACCGCCATCGCGGCCCGGCGCAAGGGGCGCGAGCGCCGCGCGATGGCCTGGTACAGGAGGGCGGCGCCGACCGCCATCAAAGCGAGCGTGTAGCTGTAAAGTTCGGGCTGCGTCACGCCGGGCACCGAGAGATCGGGCCCGCGCCAGAGCCGGCGGATCTCCAGCCCCGCGTAAAGCGCCGTCAGCGCCACGCCGATGGCCATGAGGCCGCGCCGGAGCCAGCGGTTCAGATGCCCCATCCGCACGGCGCCCGCGAGAAGCAGGAGCCCCGGCAGCGCATAGGCGACGAGCAGCGTGTCGAGGGCCGGCGGCCCCCAGACCAGCGCCTCGTCGCCACCCGTCAGCCCGAGAAGCGGGTTCGCCGGCCCGACCGCGAGCGCGATGCCGCCGAATCCGACCGTCGCCGCCACGGCGGCGATCCCCCGGCGCAGCCAGCGCAGGGCGCCGCCGAGCTGCAGCCGGTAGAGCTGCACCAGCATCAGGATCAGCCAGGGCAGCGCGTTCAGCGTCAGCGCCCAGTGCGCGACGATCCAGTCGCCCCCGGTCCCCGTGGTCAGCCAGCGGCTGATCAGCACATTCGCGAAAAGCGCCGCATTGGCCGCGAAGGCACTTTCGAGGAAGACCCGCGCCGCCCGCCGGTCGAGGCCCGTCAGCAGCCAGAGCGCCGCCGCCATCGCCGCCGCCGCGCCGCCGTAGGAGGCCACGGCCTCCCACAGGGCCGCGCGTTCGACCGCCCAGAGGAGGCCGGGATCGACCACCAGCCGCCACGAGAGGGCGATGACGCCGGCCTGGATGAACCAGCCCATCTCGGGCAGCCTGAACTTCCGGTCGAGTGCCGCCGCGACGGTGACGAGCGCCGCGAGCGCCAGCGTCAGCGCCCCCTTGGTGGTGACGAGGAAGAGCGCCAGCGCGATCAGCGCGAGGGCCGAGAGCGTGGCATAGGCCGCCCTTCGGCGGTCCTCGCCGTCGGCCCGCGCGAAGACGACGGCAAGGCCGACCATCAGCGCCGCGAGGGCTATCACATGGAGCGCCCAGCCATAGGACCCGAGCACCGCCGAGGGCGCCCAGAAAAGCTCCAGCACCAGCGCGGCGAGTGGCGCCACCAGTGCCGCGCCCGCCGCCCAGAAGGGCTTCAGCCGCCCTGCGGTCCCGCTCGTCCAGGCCGCCCCGGCCGAGATCGCGACGGCGAGGCCGAGAAGCAGCGTCGCGGTCATCGGCGCCGCGGTCTCGGGTTCACGGAGCGCGATGGCCCGGCCGGCGAAGTCGCGGGCGAGCGGCCAGCGGTCGAGCCCCTCGAAACCGAGGCGGAGAAGGAAGGCGGCGGCCGGCAACAGCGTGAGGTCCGAGAGCGCCCGCGCGCCGCCCGACCAGACCGTGAGCGCCAGCGCCAGCGCGGCGAGGCAGAGAAAGACCAGCATGCTTTCCGCGCCGTTGCCGGTCGGCAGCAGCAGGAGGATAGCACTTGCCGCGAGGACCGCGGCCCCGGCGAGCCTGGTCGGGAAGACCGGCCGCTCCGCCTTCGGCCGGAACGCCTCGATGTTCATCGCGCCAGCATGGTCGGGCATCAGCCCGCGCGCCGGAACGCAGACGGCAAGCACCGCCAGCGCCACGAGCATCAGCGCGAACCAGCCCGGCCCGCCGCTGGCCGCGAAGGTCAGCGCGCCGCCGGCAAGGCCGAGCGCCAGCGCCAGAACCGACACCCAGGCCCAGCGCCGGACCGTGTCGACGAAGAGCCCGACCCCCGCGACGAGCGCGAAATAGGCGTAGAGCCAGTAGGGCGCCTCGGTGTCGCCGCCGACAACGAAGGGCGCGGCGGTCGCGCCGAGCAAGCCGACGGCGGCGAGGAACGGCCCGTAGAACCAGCCGAGCACGATGGCGAGCAGGGCGGTGGCCAGAAGCCCGGCAAAGGCCGTCTCCGGGCCGATCAGCCCGTAGAGCTGGCGCGCCGCGACCACGCCGCCGAAGATCGACACGAGGCCCGCGCCCGAGAAGGTCGAGGGCAGGTAGGCGGTCGGATCGCCCTCGCGGTCCCCCCAGCGGCGGCGGAGCCAGTCGCCCGCGCCGATCAGCGCGAGGCCGAAGAGGATCGCCGCCGCGACCCGCGCGGCCGGCGGCAGGAGGCCGTTCTCGATCCCGTACTGGACGAAGAAGATCCCCGCGAGGGCGAGCGACAGCGCCGAGACGGCATAGACCCAGTTCACCTTCAGCCATTCGCCGAGCACCGAGACCCGCGCCGCCCGGCGGACGGGGGCCGGGCGCGACGAGGGCTGTTCCGGCGACGGGCTCGACCACGGGCCGGTGAGGGCCGTGTCCCCG
The DNA here is from genome assembly GCA_011620265.1 of Paracoccaceae bacterium. Lineage (GTDB taxonomy): Bacteria > Pseudomonadota > Alphaproteobacteria > Rhodobacterales > Rhodobacteraceae > Albidovulum. The sequence goes on along the minus strand of WOZM01000268.1, from coordinate 11,902 downwards.
GGACCGCGCGCGGCCGGCGGGGCGGGGCGGTCCGTCTCGGCCTCAGCTTCGCGCGCCCGCTGGCCGGGTGCGGCCTCGGGCAGGGACGGCGCCTCGGCCGCCGGCAGGCGCGGACCTTCCTGCAGCGACCGGATGGCGGCGGCCTGCGCCTTTGCCGCCCGCTCCAGCTCCGCCACGCGCCGCTTCAGCCCCGAGACGGCGACGAGCGCCACGACCAGCAGCACCGGGATCGCCAATACCGCGAGCGCGGCGATCACTCCGAGCAGTTCCCAACCGTCCATCGCATCCGTCCCCTGCCCGGCGGATGCGTCTCCGCAGGCTCCCGTGCCCATTCATAGCGCAGCCTTGCCCGACGGGAAGTCAGGATTTCCCCTCGGCCGCCTCGGCCTTGCCCGCCCCGAAGAGCCCCGCCAGCGCCCGGCTGACGAGGTTTGTCACCCGTGGCTTCGGCAGGGAAGCGAAGGGCAGAGGCCGGCAGACCTCGATCGCGGCGACGCCGACACGGGCGGTCAGGGCGCCGTTCACGACGCCCTCGCCGAACCGGCGCGAGAGCTTCGACAGAAGCCCGCCGCCCGCCACCGACTGGATCAGATCGTCGCCCACCGCCACCGCGCCGGTGGCGACGAGATGGGTCAGGACGGTGCGCAGGAGCCGCCAGCTTCCGATCGCCCCGGCCCGGCCCCCGTAGATCTCGGCGATCCGCCGGATCATCCTGAGGTTCGCCACCAGCGCCGCCGCGACATCCGCCAGAGCCAGCGGCACGATGGCCGTGACCGTCGCCACCTGCCGCGCCGCCGCCTCGATCTCGACCCGCGCCGCGCGGTCGAGCGGACCCATCAACTCGGCCTCGGCCAGGTGCAGGAGCGCATCCGCGTCGAAGACATCGCCGCGCCGGTCCTTCAGCCGCGACCGTCCCCAGGCGGTATCCTCGCGCGCCGCGTAGAGCGACACCAGCCCGTCGACGACCCGCCCCGCCGCCTTCATGTCGCCCGAGCCCACGGCCTCCAAAGCCGCCTTGTGCACCCGGTCGAGCCGCGCGGCCAGGGCATAGGCCGCCCCTTCGCGGAGCGCGATCAGAAGCGCGGCTAGGACGAAGAGCCCGACGAGGACCGCCGCCGTCCAGCCAAGGACCGGGTTCGCCGCGAGAAGCCCCTCGACAAAGCGCCAGGCCGCGACCGAGACGACGAATCCCACGAGCGCCGAGGCCGTGGCCCAGAAGAACCGCCCCAGCCGCGAGCGCGGCCGCGCCGCCAGCACCGCGACGGTCTGCATCGCCCGACCCTCCGGCATGGGGGTCAGGTCCGGCACCGGCGGCGCGCGGTCCGGCCCTTCCGGCAACGGCGCCTCCCTCTCGATCAGCACGGGTCCCCTGGGGCTCGCCATCACATCCTCACAACCTGTCGCCGATCAGGAACTCCGCCGCCCGGTCGAGCCGGATATGCGGCGGCCCCTCGCCCGGCTTCAGCCTCAGCCGGGCGGGGGCGAACTGCATCACCTCGTAATCGGCGTCGAGCCAGGCCGCCGCCCCCTTCCGCGCCGGTGCGAGAAGCGCCGCCGGGTTCTCCGGCAGATCGCCGGGATAGAAGGTCGCCTCGCGCCCGGTCGCGAGAAGCCGGCCGCGCACGCAGTCGAGCTCGCGGCCCCCGTGGCTCACCGTCTCCTCGACCGTCGCCCTCAGCGACGCGATCGACATCGCGGCGGTATCGGCGCCGGCGAAATCGGCGCGGTCCTTCGCCTCGCGCATCAGCGCCGCCATGATCGCGGTCAGCCTCGTGTGCTGCGCGTGGTGCAGGTGATCGGCCTTCGTCGCCGCGAAGAGGATGCGCTCCACCCGGCGCAGGCCGAGAAGCCCGGCGATCCAGCCGACGCGGCCGGGCCGGAACGCCTCGAGGATCCCCGCCATGGCGACGCGCATGTCCTCGACCGCCTTCGGGCCCGAATGGATGGCACCCAGCGCATCGACCAGCACGACCTGCCGGTCGATGCGCGAGAAATGGTCGCGGAAGAAGGGTTTCACCACCTTCTCCTTGTAGGCCTCGAAGCGCCGCTCCATCTCGCGCCAGAGCGATCCGCGCGGGGTCGCCTCGGGACGCGGCAGCGGCGCGAAGGTCAGGGCCGGCGATCCGGCAAGCTCGCCCGGCAACAGGAACCGGCCCGGCGTGCAGTCGGAATAGCCGGCGGCGCGGGCCGCCTGCAGATACTGCGCGAAGGCCGCAGCCAGCGCCTTGGCGCGCGGCTCGTCATGCGCCCCGGCCGCGTCGACGCCCCTGGCCTCGGCCAGAAATCCCGCCGCCTCGGCGCGGGAGCCGATCCGGCCCAGCACCTCCCCGGCCCAGTCGGCATAGGTCCGGCCCAACAGCGCAAGGTCGAGAAGCCATTCGCCGGGATAGTCGACGATATCGAGATGCAGGGTCCGAGGCCCCCGGAACCCGCCGAGGATCCCCGCCTCCTTCAGCCGGAACGACAGGCGCAGCTCGCTCACCGCGCGGGTGCTTTCGGGCCAGTGCGGCTCCGGCCCGGTCAGGGCGGCCAGATGCGCCTCGTAGTCGAAGCGCGGCACGGTGTCGTCGGGCTGCGGCTGCAGGAAGGCCGAGAGGATCCGGCCCCCGGCGGCGGCGCGCAGGCCCGGCATCCGCGCCCGGTCCATGAGGTTCGCCACCAGCGAGGTGATGAACACCGTCTTGCCCGCACGGCTGAGCCCGGTCACGCCAAGCCGGACCACCGGATCGGAAAACGGTGCCGCCACGCCCTCGATGGCGCGGCCAAGCGTGTCTGCAAGATCGGAAATGCCCAACTCTGCCCCTCGTCTTTCGCCACAAGATAGGCGCGGGCGGGCGCGATGGGTAGGGGCGATTGCCAGGCCCGCCCGACAGGGGTAAGCCGGGGCCATGCCCCGCTACGCGCTCAAGATCGAATATCACGGCGGTCCGTTCTCGGGCTGGCAGCGGCAATCGGGCCAGGTATCGGTTCAGGAGACGGTGGAAGCCGCCCTCCGCCGGCTCGAGCCCGACGCCCCCGCAATCGCGGCGGCGGGGCGCACCGATGCCGGGGTCCATGCGACGGGGCAGGTCGCGCATTGCGACCTCGCGAAGGACTGGGATCCGTTCCGGCTCTCCGAGGCGCTGAACTTCCACCTCAAGCCCGCGCCCGTCGCGATCCTCGCAGCCGCGCGCGTGGCCGACGACTTCCACGCCCGCTTCTCGGCGCTGGAACGGCGCTACCTCTTCCGGCTCGTCGCGCGGCGGGCACCGCTGACCCACGAGGCCGGCCTCGCCTGGCGGATCCTCGCCCCGCTCGACACCGAGGCGATGCGGCAGGGCGCCGCCCACCTCGTCGGGCATCACGACTTCACCACCTTCCGCTCGACGCTCTGCCAGTCGAAGAGCCCGCAAAAGACCCTCGACGGGATCACGATCGAGGAACGCGAGATCCCCCACGGCCGCGAATACCGCTTCCACCTCCGCGCCCGCAGCTTCCTGCACAACCAGGTCCGCTCCATCGTCGGCACGCTCGAACGGGTCGGCGCCGGATCCTGGGCGCCGGACGCCGTGAAGACCGCCCTCGACGCCCGCGACCGCGCCGCCTGCGGCCCGGTCTGCCCGCCCGACGGGCTCTACCTCACGCAGGTCGGCTATGCCGAAGACCCCTTCGCCTGACCCTTTCATTGTGGCCGAAATACCTCGGGGGACGTCCATTGGTTCCATGAACCAATGGACGGTGGGGGCAGCGCCCCCGGCCTCAGGCGTTCAGATCCTCGAGCAATCGCCCGTGCTTGCGCACCTCCGCCAGCACGTCGCCGAAGCTCGCCAGCCCCTTGCCCTTCAGCATCGGCAAGAGCTTCAGGAACGCCTCCGCCGTCGCGATCGTGTCGCCGAGCGCGGTGTGACGCGCCTCCTCGGGGATGGTGATCCCGAGCCGACGGCTCAGCGCGTCGAGGCTGTGCACCTCGGTCTGGCCATAGACCACCGCCGACAGGAGCACGGTGTCGAGGATCGGGTGGTCGAAGGCGCGGCCGATCTCGGCCTCGCGGCGCTTGAGGAAGCTCATGTCGAAGGGCGCGTTATGGGCGATCAGCACTGCCCCCTCGGCGAACCTGTGGAACCGCCTGACCGCCTCGACCACACCGGGCGCATCGGCGACCATTGCATCCGTGATCCCGTGCACCGCGGTCGCCTTCGGCGGAATGGCGCGGCCGGGATTGACCAGCGTGTCGAAGACCTCGCCCGCGACGCGGCGGCCGTTGACCAGCCGCAGCCCGGCGATCTGACAGATCTCGTCGCCCTCGTCGGGCAGAAGCCCGGTCGTCTCGCTGTCGAAGACGACATAGGTGAGGTTTTCCAGCGGCGTCTCCGCCAGCGCCGCGGCGTGCGGCTTGAAGAGCAGATCGAAGTCGTAGACCACGCGCCGGGTGATCGGCGCGACATTGCGGGACGCGCGGCGCGCCTCGCGGATCGGCAGGCGGATCGCGGCGCGGCCCTCAACCGCTTCGGGCCAGCACTCGGTCGCATGGGTGCCGAGGACCGCGCGCCCGGTCACCTCGGCCGCCACGTCGATCGGCTCGGCAAGCCAGGCCTCCAGTCTGCCGATGGCCAGGGGGGCGCCCTCCCAGGAAAGGCTGATCATCGCCCCCGCCCCGTCTTCGGCGATCTCGACCCGGAAATCGCGCGCATGGCCGGCATCCGAAAGCCGCCCGGCGAACCCCGCCAGCATCGCCACGACCTCGAACCCGTCGCAGTGCAGGATGAGGTCGGCCGCCTCGGCCGAAAATCCGAGCCCCGCCGCCTCGATCCGCGCCCGGAGCCCGTCGACGAGGTCGGCGGCCCGGGTTGCAGGCAGGGCGGTCCAGCCGCCCCGCGCCGCATCGTAGCGCTCGCCAAGCTCGTTCACCGTTCGCGCCAGCGATCCGACCTCTTCGATGAGCGCCGCTTTCAGCGCCTCGCCGCCGCCAGCCTCGGCGATGACGCCGATCACGGTCTGCAGGTTCGCCGCGGGTCGGCGGATGCGGTCGAAGATCTCCTCCAGCAGCCGGTCGCGGCCGGCATTGGCCGCGAGGTCGGCGGTCACGTCGCGCAGCGTCAGCACATAGCCCGGCCGCTCCGCCCCGGCATCGAGAAGCCGCATCCGCCCCGAGAGAACCCGCGCGCCGTCCCGGCTCGCGACCATGAGGTCCGACACCGCATCGGGATCGCCCGAGGCCACGAGCCGGTCATGGGCATGGGTCAGCGGCGCCTCGCGCAGATAGTCGAAGACCTTGCGGTCGAGCCCCGGCGCCGCGCCCGCGCCGAGAAGATCGGTCGCGGGGCCGTTGTAGAAGACGAGCTGATGCGCCCCCGAACAGAGCAGAACCCCCGCCGGCACGTCGGACAGAAGCGCCTCCAGCCGGCCCTTCTCGCTCTTCAACTGCCCGGTCTCGCGCTCCACCGCCGCCGCCAGCGCCGTCCGCGTCTCGGCGAGCGCGGCGGACACGGCCGCTGCCGCCGGCCCGAGATCGCCGAGATAGCGCGCCGGCCCCGGATCGAAGGCACCCGCGCCCTCGGCATGGGCCTGGGTGCGCAACCCCGCCGCCAGCCGGTCGAGCGCGCGGCCGACATTCTCGTCGAAGAGGAACCAGACCCAGGTGACGACGCCGAGGAGCGCGAAGCCCGCCACCGCGCCGACAAGGACGAAGTCGGAGAGCGCCTCCGCGAGGCCGAGCCGGTGATAGCCGACCCAGAGCCCGGCCGCGAGCGCCGCGATCCCGCCCGCCGCGATGGCGGCGAAGAACAGGAGCAGCCGCTGGCGCAGGCTCAGCCGTTCAAGCATCGCCTCCCGCCCCCGGTTCGAGGAGACGGCGCACCTCGTCGCGCAGTTCCTTCAACTCGAAGGGCTTGGCAATGAACCCGTCGGCACCTAGCGCCATGCCCTTGCGGCGCTCCATCGCCGAGCCGCGCGCGGTCATCATCAGGATCTTCACGTCCTTGAGGCCGGGATCCATCCGCACGTTCTGGCAGATCTCGTAGCCCGACACCTCGGGCAGCATCACGTCGAGAAGCACGAGATCCGGCGACGTGTCGCGGATCCTCGGCAAGGCCTCCGCACCGTTCGCCACCCGCTCGTGATCGTACCCCTCCCGCGTCAGCACATAGTCGAGCGCGAGCGCGATATTGTCCTCGTCCTCGACGATCAGGACACGGTGCCTGAGCTTCGGCTCCTCCATCTCACCCTCCGTTGCATGCCGCGCGCACCAATACGTCATCCGGGTCGTGGGGGCGCCATTCGGCGCCCTTCAATGTTCCGTTATCGGCAAGTTCCGCCCCCTCGAAGAGATCGGCGCGAAGGCCCTTCGCGCAGTCGAAGGCGACCGGAACCCGGTCCCAGGGGGCCCATCGCCGCGCGACGACGGCGCTGGCGACGAACATGTCAGGCTGGGTCGTCGAATGGACCGCCTCGCTCTTGTCCACCGCGACAAACCGGGTGACGAGCGGGAAGACGTAGCTCCACGGTCGCCAGGCGGCGCGGTCGGCCGGCGCGCTGGCGATGGTGACGGTCTCGGGCAACTGGGCGCGCATGCGCGGATACCAGTCGTATTCGCTCCAGATCGCGAAACCGAGCATCGAGAGGCCGACGCCGGCCGGCAGGAACCATTTCGGCAGGCGCCTGCCGCTCAGGTGGTTCAGGATCAGGACCACACCCGCCGCGCCGAAGCCCGCCGCGACGATGGAGACGAAGTCGATCAGCATGGCGCGTCCTTCATGAAAGCGCCCCCTTGCCGTGGCCAAGCGCGGATTGCATCGTGCGCACGACGACGAAGGCGTCGCGCAGGTGGCTGCGCTCGAAATCCGAAAGATCGGGCGGCGCGAGGTAGTTGTCCGGCGTGCGCCCGGCGCGGACCAGCCCCGCCTGATGTTCGAGCCGGGTTTCGGCGATGAGGTCGTAGGCCTCCAGCAGATCGCGCCCGCCGGCGGGCGACACCACCCCCGCCTCGGCCGCCGCGAGAAGCCGGGCGCGGGTGTTGACCGCGGTCAGCCGGCCCTGAAGCGCGTAGACGCGGGCCAGGTCGGCGACCGGCACGACGCCCGAATGCTTCATGTCGATCTGGTGGCGGTGCTCGCCCGACCGGATCGTGGCGAAGCCGCGGATCAGGCCGAGAGGCGGGGTGTGCTTCAGCGAATTGGCGATCATGTGGGCGACGAAGATCGAGTTCTTCGAGGCCGCCTCCAGCGTCCTGGTCTGGATCTCGGAGAAGAGCCCGGCACTGCCGCCGATGGGGCGCAGGTCGAACATCACCGAGGCGAGCATCTGCGCCTCGGGGCTCGGCGTGGCGATCCAGCCGCGGAAATAGTCGCGCCAGACCCGCAGCGGCTGGCACCAGCGCGGATTGGTCGCCATCATGTCGCCGGGGCAATAGACGTAACCGCATTCGTTCAGCCCGTCCGAGACGATCTTCGCCAGCCGGGCGAAATAGTCCATGTCGCCGGCCGTCGCGGCATCGTCGAGCATCAGGCAATTGTCCTGATCGCTGACCCCGGTCTGTTCCTGCCGTCCCTGAGAGCCGCAGGCGAGCCAGAGATAGGGCACCGGCGGCGCGCCGATCTCGGCCTCGGCCATCGCCAGCAGCCGGCGGGTGACGGCGTCGGCGATATCGGTGATCAGCCGCGTCGTCACCTCGTGGGCGTGGTGTCCAGCGACGAGTTGCAGCAGAAGCTGCGGGATGCGGCCGGTGACGGCCGCCATCTCGGCCACGGTCCCGGCATTGGCGATGTCGCGGATGAGAACCGCCGACGACAGCGCCTGGAACCGCGTGAGGTCGGTCTGGGTGACCATGCCGACCAGCACCCCCCCCTCGGTGATCGGAAGATGGCCGATCTTGCGCTCCAGCATCAGATGCAGGATGTCGGAGCCGATCGCGTCGGGCGGCAGCGTCACCGGATCGCGGGTCATCACCTCCGAGACCGGGGCGGCGGGGTCGCGCCCCTCGGCCAGCACCCGGTTGGTCAGGTCGCGCGTGGTGAGCACGCCGAGAAGCCGGCCGGTCCCGTCGGTCACCCCGAGGCTCGAGACATGGGCGTCGCGCATCACCCGCGCGGCCTCCGCGATCGGGGTCGCGGGGGGGCAGGTGACGGGCTTGCGCGCCATCAGCTCGGACACCTTGCGGGTGGTCAGATCGACCGCCCGCGCCTCGGCGCCGCGCGCCCGGTTGAAGAAGCGCTCGAAGGCCGGAAAGGTCGCGACGAGATGCCGGAACTCCGATACCGGCAGCATCAGAAGCTGGCTGTCCTCGGTCGTCCGCGCCGAGGTGACGGCAAGCCCGTCGCGCATCAGCCCGCGTTCGCCGAACGAGTTGCGCGGCCCGAGGAGCGAGACCAGCGCGCCGTTGCGGTCGAGGATTTCGACCCCGCCGGCCTCGACGAGGAAGAGCCCGGCGAGCGGTTCGCCGAAGGCGTAGATCTCGGCGCCGGTCGCAAGATGCCTGCGGCTGAAGGAACCGGCGACCCGCGCCAGTTCGTCCTGCGGCAGTGTGTCATAGGGATGGACCGATTGCAGGAATGCCTGAACGGTCCGGATATCGTCGTTCACCTGATCCACCCGGAAAGAGAAACGGCGCGCCCCCGAGCGGGGGCGCGCCTTTTTCATGTCAGGCTCAGTGCCCGGTGGCGGCACCCGCGCCTTTCGGGATGCGGATCGATTCCACCAGGTCCTGAACTTCGACCGGCGGTTCATCGGTGGCGCTCGACACCACATAGGCGACGGCGAAGTTCACGACGGCACCGACCGAACCGATCGACAGCGGCGAGATGCCGAAGATCCAGTTCGCCGCGTTGTCCGGCAACTGGTTGGTGCCCGGAACAAAGAACCAGCCCTTGTAGACGAAGATGTAGACGAGCGTGAAGATCAGGCCCGACAGCATCCCCCAGACCGCGCCCTTGTTGTTGATGCGCTTGGAGAAGATGCCCATCATCAGCGCCGGGAACAGCGACGCCGCCGCGATCCCGAAGGCCAGCGCCACGGTCTGCGCGGCGAAGCCCGGCGGGTTGAGGCCAAGCCAGGTCGCCACGGCGATGGCAACCGCCATCGAGATCCGCGCCGCCAGAAGCTCGCCCTTTTCCGAGATGTTCGGATTGAGCTGCCCCTTGATCAGGTCGTGGCTGATCGCCGAGGAAATGGCGAGCAGCAGACCCGCGGCGGTCGACAGCGCGGCGGCAAGACCACCGGCAGCGACGAGCGCCACGACCCAACCCGGAAGGTTGGCGATTTCGGGGTTGGCCAGAACCATGATGTCGTTGTTCACGGTCAGTTCCGACCCGGCCCAGCCCTTTTCGGTCGCCGTTGCCGCGAAGGCTTCGGACTTGTCGTTGTAGAACTGGATCTTGCCGTCGCCGTTCTTGTCCTCGAACTTCAGAAGGCCGGTGACCTCCCAGTTCTTCATCCAGTCGGGGCGGCCGGCATAGTCGATCCCGTCAGGCTGCGCGCCATTGTCCGAGATCGTGTTGAGAAGGTTGAGACGCGCCATCGCGCCGACGGCCGGGGCGGTGGTGTAGAGGATCGCGATGAACACAAGCGCCCAGCCCGCCGAATAGCGCGCATCGGCGACTTTCGGCACGGTGAAGAAGCGCACGATCACATGCGGCAGCCCGGCGGTGCCGATCATCAGCGACATGGTGAACAGGAACATGTCGAGCGTCGACTGATGGTGCCCGGTATAGCTGCTGAAGCCGAGATCGGTGACGATCTGGTCGAGCTTCACGAGAAGCGGCTGGCCCGAGGCGGTATGCTCCGAGAAAAGCCCGATCTGCGGCAGGAAGGTGCCGGTCAGTTGCAGCGAGATGAAGATCGCCGGGATCGAATAGGCCAGGATCAGCACGCAGTATTGCGCCACCTGGGTATAGGTGATCCCCTTCATGCCGCCGAGAACCGCATACATGAACACGATCGCCGCGCCGATGTAGAGGCCGGTCGAGGACTTGACCTCCAGGAAGCGCGAGAAAGCGACGCCGACCCCGGTCATCTGCCCGATCACATAGGTCACCGACGCGACGATCAGACAGACAACGGCCACCATGCGCGCCGTCGGGCTGTAGAAGCGGTCGCCGATGAATTCCGGCACGGTGTATTTGCCGAACTTGCGCAGATAGGGCGCCAGCAGCATCGCCAGAAGCACAAAGCCCCCGGTCCAGCCCATCAGGTAGGTGGAGTTGTCATAGCCGACTGCGGCGATGAGGCCGGCCATGGAGATGAACGAGGCCGCCGACATCCAGTCCGCGCCCGTGGCCATGCCGTTGATCACCGGATGAACGCCGCGGCCTGCCGCGTAGAACTCGCTGGTGGAACCCGCCCGGGCCCAGATCGCGATGCCGATGTAAAGCGCGAAGCTCGCGCCCACTACCAGCAGGTTGAGGGTATACTGATCCATTGTCCCTGCTCTCCCTTATTCTTCAACGCCGTGTTCGGCGTCCAGCTTGTTCATCATCATCGCATAGACGAAGATCTGGATCATGAACACGAAGATGGAGCCCTGCTGGGCAAACCAGAAGCCGAGGTCCGTGCCCCCGACAGCGATACCCGAAAGCATCGGGCGCAGAAGGATGCCAAAGCCGAACGACACGACGAACCAGATGATCAGATTGATCATGATCAGCCTGACGTTCGCGGCCCAGTAGGCATTTGACGAAGATTTGTCGGCCATATTGCGTTACTCCCGTGAGTTTCCTCCCACCCGCGCCCCGTTCGCCGGGACGCCGGCCGTCCTTAACCCGCCTTGCGCTGGACGATCATGCCGAGCGCCTTGGCGATCCCGGCGATGTCTCCCATCGCATCGACGGTCTCGAGCACGCCCATCTTGCGATAGTGCGCGATCAGCGGCGCCGTCTGGTCGTGATAGGCCTTCAGCCTCTCGCGCACCGTCTCGGCGTTGTCGTCGGCCCGGCGCGTGAACTCCGTTCCGCCGCATTTGTCGCAAACGCCCGCCGTGGCGGGTTGCTTGAACTCGTCATGATAGCCTTCGCCGCATCCGGCGCAGGTGGTGCGGCCGGCCACCCGGCCGACCATCGCCTCGTCGTCGACCTCGAGGCTGATCGCCGCGCTGACCGCGCGGTCCTGATCGCCGAGAAGCCGGTCGAGCGCCGCGGCCTGCCCGGCCGTGCGCGGGAACCCGTCGAGGATCACGCCGGCCGCCACGTCGGGCTCGGCCATGCGGTCCCTGAGAACATTCAGAACGATCTCGTCCGAGACGAGCCCGCCCGCCGCCATCACCGCCTTGGCGGCAAGGCCCGCGGGCGTGCCGGCCGCGACCGCGGCGCGCAGAAGATCGCCGGTGGAAAGCTGGACGAGGCCGAAGCGCTCCTCCAGCATCCGCGCCTGGGTGCCCTTGCCGGCGCCCGGGGGCCCGAGCAGGATCAGGACGGCGGGGCTGGTGGTGACCGTCTCGCTCATCCCCTCACCCCCGGTTCATGCGGTTGTCGATCAGTTCCTCGACCACCGAGGGATCGGCCAGCGTCGAGGTATCGCCGAGCGCGCCGTAGTCGTTCTCGGCGATCTTGCGCAGGATGCGGCGCATGATCTTGCCCGAGCGGGTCTTCGGCAGCCCCGGCGCCCACTGGATGAGGTCGGGCGAGGCGATCGGGCCGATCTCGGTCCGCACCCACTTCACCAGTTCCTTGCGGAGGTCGTCCGACGGCTCCTCGCCGTTCATGAGTGTCACATAGGCATAGATGCCCTGGCCCTTCACCTCGTGCGGATAGCCGACCACGGCGGCCTCGGCGACCTTCGGATGGGCGACAAGCGCGCTCTCGACCTCGGCGGTGCCCATCCGGTGGCCCGAGACGTTGATCACGTCATCGACCCGGCCGGTGATCCAGTAATAGCCGTCCTTGTCGCGGCGGCAGCCGTCGCCGGTGAAGTAGTAGCCGCGATACTGGCTGAAATA
>WOZM01000058.1 GCA_011620265.1 Paracoccaceae bacterium | reverse complement strand
TATCTCCTCGGGCCGATCCTTCTCGTCGACGGCATCCTCAAGAGGTTCTGGGGCAGGGCGCGCCCCGCCACCATCACCGAATTCGGCGGCGACCGGATCTTCACGCCGCCCTGGCTCCCTTCCGATCAGTGCGCCTCGAACTGTTCCTTCGTCTCGGGCGAAGGCTCGGCGGCGGCGGCGCTCGCGCTGAGCTTCCTCGTCCTCGCCCCCGTCGCCCGCCGGACCCTGCCGCGCGCGGCGTTCGGCCTTTACGCGGCGGCCGGCGTGCTCCTGCCGGCGGCGGGCCTCGCGCTCCGGGTCATGACCGGGCGGCATTTCCTCTCCGACACGGTCTTCGCGGCGCTGTTCGTCAGCGGCATCGCGCTGGTCCTCCACCGGCTGCTCCTGACGGAGCGGCAGGGCTGACGCCCCTTGTTGACAACCCCCGCGACTCCCCCTATACGGCGCCCACTCGGGCTGCGGGCTTGTCTCGTGCGCCGGTGTATCAAAACTGAAGTGGTCATGATCCGGGCATATGCGCCCCGATCCTCTGGAATTCCACCGCGTCGTCCTCGCGAAGGGGGCGAATGCGGTTTTGGCGTTTTGCGATGAGCGCGAAATGCCGTCGAGAAGCGGCGCATCCAGGTCCGGGTGCGAGTATTGACAGAGCAACACGGGGTACGTGAATGCCGACGATCCAACAGCTGATCCGCAAGCCGCGGGAAGCGAACGTAAGAAAGTCCAAGTCGCAGCACTTGGAATCCTGCCCGCAGAAACGTGGCGTCTGCACGCGCGTCTACACGACGACGCCGAAGAAGCCGAACTCGGCCATGCGGAAGGTCGCCAAGGTGCGCCTGACCAACGGTTTCGAGGTCATCAGCTACATTCCCGGTGAAAAGCACAACCTTCAGGAACACTCCGTGGTCCTGATCCGTGGTGGCCGGGTGAAGGACCTTCCGGGTGTCCGTTACCACATTCTGCGCGGCGTCCTCGATACGCAGGGCGTCAAGGATCGTCGTCAGCGCCGTTCGAAATACGGCGCGAAGCGTCCGAAGTGAGGAGCTGAGATATGTCGCGTCGTCACGCCGCTGAAAAGCGCGAAGTCCTTCCCGATGCCAAGTATGGCGATCGGATCCTGACCAAGTTCATGAACAACCTGATGGTCGACGGCAAGAAGTCCGTCGCCGAGCGCATCGTCTACAACGCGCTGGAGCGGGTCGAGGGCAAGCTGAAGCGCGCGCCCATCGAAGCCTTCCACGAAGCGCTGGACAATGTGAAGCCCTCGCTCGAGGTCCGCTCCCGCCGGGTCGGCGGCGCCACCTACCAGGTGCCGGTCGAGGTGCGTCCCGAGCGCCGTGAGGCTCTGGCGATCCGCTGGCTGATCACCGCCGCGAAGAACCGCAACGAGAACACGATGGAAGAGCGCCTCGCGGGCGAGCTTCTCGATGCCGTGAACTCGCGCGGGACGGCCGTGAAGAAACGTGAAGACACCCACAAGATGGCCGACGCCAACAAAGCGTTCAGCCACTACCGCTGGTAAGCGGAAGGAAGGCCCAAAATGGCACGCGACTATCAACTCAGCCGATACCGTAACTTCGGGATCATGGCCCATATCGACGCGGGCAAGACCACGACGACGGAACGGATTCTGTATTACACCGGAAAGTCCCACAAGATCGGCGAAGTCCATGACGGCGCCGCGACGATGGACTGGATGGAGCAGGAGCAGGAGCGTGGCATCACGATCACCTCGGCTGCGACCACGACCTTCTGGCAGCGCCAGGAAGATCCGACCGCCGAGGGCACGTCCGACACCAAGTACCGCTTCAACATCATCGACACGCCGGGCCACGTCGACTTCACCATCGAAGTCGAACGCTCGCTCGCCGTTCTCGACGGTGCCGTCTGCCTTCTCGACGCCAATGCGGGCGTCGAGCCGCAGACCGAAACGGTGTGGCGTCAGGCCGACCGCTACAAGGTTCCGCGGATCGTCTTCGTCAACAAGATGGACAAGATCGGTGCTGACTTCTTCAACTGCGTGAAGATGATCAAGGACCGCACCGGTGCCACCCCGGCCCCGATCGCCCTGCCGATCGGCGCCGAGGACAAGCTCGAAGGCATCATCGACCTGATCAAGATGGAAGAATGGGTCTGGGAAGGCGAGGACCTTGGCGCGAGCTGGGTTCGCAAGCCGATCCGTGACAGCCTCAAGGCGCAGGCCGACGAATGGCGCGGCAAGCTGATCGAAATCGCCGTCGACATGGACGACGATGCGATGATGGCCTATCTTGAAGGGGAAGAGCCCGACGAGGCGACGCTGCGCAGGCTGATCCGCAAGGGCACGCTGTCCTTGTCCTTCGTTCCGGTCACAGCCGGCTCGGCCTTCAAGAACAAGGGCGTCCAGCCGCTTCTGAACGCGGTCATCGACTTCCTGCCCTCGCCCCTCGACGTGCCGGCCTATATGGGCTTCGCGCCGGGCGACGAGACGGAGACCCGGAACATTCCGCGGTCGGCCGATGACGCGCAGCCCTTCGCCGCGCTCGCCTTCAAGATCATGAACGACCCGTTCGTCGGCTCGCTCACCTTCACCCGCATCTATTCGGGCCAGCTGAAGAAGGGCGACCAGATCGTCAACACGACGAAGGGCCGCAAGGAGCGGATCGGCCGGATGATGATGATGCACGCCATCAACCGCGAGGAAATCGAAGAAGCCTTCGCGGGCGACATCATCGCGCTGGCGGGCCTGAAGGAAACCACCACCGGCGACACCCTGTCGGACGCCGCGAATCAGGTGGTTCTCGAAACCATGACCTTCCCGGAGCCGGTGATCGAGATCGCGGTGGAGCCGAAGTCGAAGGCCGACCAGGAGAAGATGGGCCTCGCGCTCGCGCGTCTGGCGGCCGAGGATCCGTCGTTCCGGGTGGAAACGGATCTCGAATCCGGCCAGACCATCATGAAGGGCATGGGCGAGCTTCACCTCGACATCCTCGTCGACCGCATGAAGCGGGAGTTCAAGGTCGAGGCGAATATCGGCGCGCCGCAGGTGGCCTACCGCGAGACGATCAGCCGCGAGGCCGAGATCGACTACACCCACAAGAAGCAAACCGGCGGCACGGGCCAGTTCGCGCGCATCAAGCTCGTCATTTCGCCGACCGAGCCGGGCGAGGGCTACTCGTTCGAATCGAAGATCGTCGGCGGCGCGGTGCCGAAGGAATACATTCCGGGCGTCGAGAAGGGCATCAAGTCGGTGATGGATTCGGGTCCGCTCGCGGGGTTCCCTGTCATCGACTTCAAGGTGCAGCTGATCGACGGCGCGTTCCACGACGTCGACTCGTCGGTGCTGGCGTTCGAGATCGCCGCGAGGGCCGCGATGCGCGAAGGCCTCAAGAAGGCCGGCGCGAAGCTTCTCGAGCCGATCATGAAGGTCGAGGTGGTGACCCCGGAGGAATATACCGGCGGCATCATCGGCGACCTCACGTCGCGCCGGGGCATGGTGCAGGGCCAGGACACGCGCGGCAACGCCAACGTGATCAACTGCATGGTGCCGCTCGCCAACATGTTCGGCTACATCAACACGCTCCGCTCGATGTCCTCGGGCCGTGCCGTCTTCACGATGCAGTTCGACCATTACGACGCCGTGCCGCAGAACATCTCGGACGAGATCCAGAAGAAATACGCTTGAACGGGATGGCGGGGTGAACCCCGCCCTACCCACAACCCGTAGGGCGGGGTTCACCCCGCCACCCGACAAAGGAGGCCATTATGGCAAAGGCAAAGTTTGAACGGAATAAACCGCATGTGAACATCGGCACGATCG
>WOZM01000101.1 GCA_011620265.1 Paracoccaceae bacterium | reverse complement strand
GTGATCTGATGCGGAAGCGGGTCGACGAGGCTCGTGTGGATCGCCAGATACGGATCGAAGTAATGCGCGAGCTTGATCCGGTTCGCTTCGGTGACCAGCCGCAGAAGACTCGCGTCGGCATCGAAGGACCATGCCCGGCCTCGCTGCTCAATGGCGAGACGATGCTCGTCATCACGATAGAGCGTCGCCTCCGAAACGCTGCCACCCGGAATTCGGTAGACGAGGTTGATCGCTTGATCCCCGATCCATTCGACCGAAACCGCTTCGACCGTCTGGTTCGGAACGACGCCCGCAACGGAGGCACCATTCTTGATGTCTTCCAGTCTGGTCACGGCGCGACCTCGAGCTGGCTCTTCAAGGGTTCGAGCATTACGCGCGCCCTTTCTTCTTGAGTGTGACTGTATATCGGAAGGGCACAGTCTGATGGACGCAAACGACATCGCCGGGCTCAGCGTCGTTGTTGGCAAAGAATTGGCGAACCCAGCCGCGGCGGCGGAACATTTTCTTGTCCGAAGGAATGTCCGTTTCGACCGGAGATGCGTCGCCCCAGTCGATTAGCGCTTGCTGTGGCGCAAGCGTCCCGTCGTTCGTTCCGCCAAAAATACTCGCGGGGAAGCGCCCCAGGAATGGCGTCAGATAGAAGTGGTTGTTTTTGATGTTGCCTTCGGTCAGCACCGTCTCACCTAGAAGAGTGCTGGCACCACGGTGCAGTGGCGGAGCGGCGGGCATGGATGGTGCCTTCGATGGTCCGGGTCCGGCTAGAGCGGAATTGGGTGCTGAGCCTCCTACAGATCCTGCGATTCCGGCTTCGGCGGGGGGGAGATCGCCAAGCTGAGCGACGATGGCCCCGCTGACATGCGGATCGAGTGAGAACAGCGTGATCGCGCCGTTTGGGTGGCGATATGGGACCGGATGGCGCAGCACGCGAACGTCGGCCAGCTTCCACGGTGTCGTCCATTTCGCCACTTCGCCGCTGCTGATCATCGCTTCGGGAATGCGATGTTTGTCGAATGTCGCGACCATCTCCTCTGGCGAAAGCGCGAAGCCCACATCTATGAGGCGGGCGACTCCGGACACTCGCCCGCTGCCCTTGCGGATCAGGCCGATCCAACCCCGGTAGCTGGGCCGCTGCCCGCGCATTTCCCAGGTTTTCTCGCCCGACAGTAGAAGGTCGATCCAGGGCTCGCGGATTACGAGGCCTTTGTGAATGGCATCCATTTTAGGCGGCCTCCTCTGCGTCTGGGTCGGGCAAGTCGAAACCCTCGTCATCCTGCGGCACGTCCTCGCCCTCCTCGGGCGCGACGTCGGCTCGGGTGATGGCGTGACCAGTTGCCTTGGAGATCATTGCGAGCAGCCTCGCCTCGCGATCCGCCATGAAACCCGCGAAATCGTCAGCGCGCAGGAGGTCGGGATCCATGGCGTGCGAGGCCAGGTACTGATCGAGCCCGTGGCGGGCGATTGGCGGGGTGTCCTTCCCGCCCGCCTCCAGCCGTTCCAGATAGACCGACGGCGCGACGCCCCCGAGGATCCGGTTGGTCTTGTAGCTGAGCGGGCTCTTGTTGATGACAGTGTCGAAGACCTTGGGTTCGATCTTCTGCTTCTTGCACCAGTCCTGCGGGAAGATGTGGTGGATATCGACATACTCGTCGAAGAACACCGTGTCCTTGAAGTGCTGGCCGGAGCGGAGATCCCGCGCGCCTTCGGCCATCAGCAGGGCGTGGATGCCCTTGTAGGCTGCCGACAGGCGAGTGCGCAGGGTGCGCAGTCGCTCTGGGCGGAAGCGGCCATCGGTGATTGTGCTGGGCTCCGGGCCACCGTCGAGCCACGCCGGCACCTCGAGCACGTCCTTGGCAAAGCGCGACTCTATGGCCGAGCCGTAAAGCTCGCCGAAGATGCCGCACCAGAACCAGCGGGCGAGCTGGTCCTTCACGGCGGCATGGTCGAACCTGGGCCCGATGATGGCGAGGATCGCGGCAAAGGGGACAAGCTGGCCCTGATAGGGCAGGTCGATGACCCGGTAGATGTGGTTCTGCCGGAGGAACTTCGCTGCGGTCTTGAACCCTTCCTCCACAGCGGCGCGGTGTTTCAGGTAGGCCTCAAGCGGCAGGTCGAGCAGTGACTGGCGCGTTGCGCGGACGGCAGACAACTCTGACTCCTTGCGCCCGGCAGCGATCTCGGCCGCACGGTTCTCGACCCCATGCAGTAGGGCGATGGCCTGCAGCACGTCGGTCGCCGCGACCTTCTCCAGCACGCCGAACTTCTGCTCGGCTGCGCGGCCAAATAGCTGAAGCCGGGTCTGGAGCCCCGGCTGGCCGTCGGCGCCGAGCCAGTCGTCGCGTAGGCGATGCCCGCGCGCCGCATACATCGCAGTCACCAGTTCGAACGCGTCGAGTGGCTTGCCTCCGGTGTTCACCTTCTCAAAGACGAGGCAGACGGCCTCGTGCGAGGTGTCGGGGCTCAGCGCGATCACGGGCAGCTGGTAGGATTTGAAGTTCTGAATGACGCTTTCGTTGAACGCCTTGAAGAAGCTCGTTTTTTCCAAGTCGCCCTTCTGGGTCCAGTAGGTCCAGAATCCCATCATCCAGTTCATCGAGTCGAATACCTGGTTGAGCGGGAACATCAGATTTTCGTACTCGAGCTCCGCAGTCGAAATGTCGAGTTCAACCTTGCGGTCGAAGTCGGATTTGATCCGCCGATCCTCCGGGACGGAGACAATTGCGTTCTCCCGATCCTCGGAAGGGTCCATCGATTTGCGCATGTCGATATAGAACCAGCGCTTCACGAGCTTGAGACGCGGTGTCACCGTATGAACCACCTCGTGGCGCAAGCAGGTCTGGTAGAGAGAAGTCATGCGCTGCTGGCCGTCGAGTAGAAGTTGGTCGGGTGCGCTATCTCCAACTGCCGCATCCGCCCCTTGGATCGGCCGACGCGCGAACGTATCGGCCGCACCCAGCTTGACCTCAAGCGTCATCAACGCGCCGACCGGAAAGGCCTGCGAGATCGACGCGATCAGGCCTTTGATGCGCTCCTCGTCCCAGACCCAACTGCGCTGGAAGTCGGGCAACTGGATCTTGCCGTTTCCGCACTGGCGCAGAAGCTCTTCGAGGCTGACCGGGTTGGTCTTGAATGCCGCTTGTTTACCCAATCTCACACTCCTCGAATGTTCTTGCCAGCCTTCGGCCAAGGATACGCCGTTTCTGGACACACCCTCTCATGCCGTGGCCTCCCGAGCACCGCGTACTGGAATGCCGCTGATGATCTCATCGCGATTGATGAGGACGATCTGCTGATCCTGGGGCGCGCGCGCCTCGGGCGCGGTATCGAGTCCGAGGCGCTTGAGCGCATAGTAGAGCAACGCGCGACGAACCTTGATCTTCGCCTTGCCGCCCCGCATGGCGTAGTCGAGCGCGATGACCTTCGCCTGCGTCTCCGAGAGGTCGGGGTGGGGGCCGACTTCCAAAGTGACTTCGGAGTGCCAGTCGCGATCATCGTCGGCCGACGTTTCGCTCTCCCGCGATCCGCGGCTGTCGAGGATCCGTGAGAGCAGGAAGTCCTTGAAGCAATCATCGGTCAGGCAGAACGCCCGCGTGTGCCAGCGGAACCCGTCGAACGCGATGGCGTGGGGCGCGATCCAGCGCCAGCGCGGGTCCGGGCTGGACAGGGACCGGTATTTCACCTCGATCGCCTCGGACTGGCGGATGGCGCCGACCACAGAGCGGAGCGTCACAGGATTGACGCCGCGCACCGGCGTCGGGGCGGCCGCGTAGGGCGGGAGATCAGCGATCCAGGAGTCCTCGCGGTCGAGTATCCCATCGG
>WOZM01000031.1:76601-76843 GCA_011620265.1 Paracoccaceae bacterium | reverse complement strand
GGAGGCTAAAGCGTTCCGGGTTTATGTGGAAATATCAAGTATCGGAATTCGAACAAGAAAAGTTCGAATTCCGATACAACGCAAACCCGAAACGCTATATCCACTCGAATGCAACCGACCCAGCCGTGCGTTTCCATCCCGAAACGCTGCGGGCCAATACCGGCGAAGTCAATCCGGTAGAGTCAGGGGCCGCTTTGCCCGGCAGGCGACCTGTCGGGGCGCGCCCCTCCCGGCCCTGCGCT
>WOZM01000031.1:74615-76501 GCA_011620265.1 Paracoccaceae bacterium | reverse complement strand
TGCGCTCCGGGCGTTCGGCGGGGAAAGGCTCCACCGGAGCCTTTCCTTGTCCGCCCCTCCCGGCCCTGCGCTTGCGCTCCGGGCGTTCGGCGGGGAAAGGCTCCACCGGAGCCTTTCCTTGTCCGCCTCACCCCTTCTTGAGGCAGCGGTTGCCGAGGACCTCGGCGATCTGGACGGCGTTGAGGGCGGCACCCTTCCTGAGGTTGTCGCTGACGCACCAGAGGTTCAGACCGTTCTCGACCGTGCCGTCCTGGCGGATGCGGCTGACATAGGTGGCGTAGTCGCCGACGCATTCGACCGGCGTGATGTAGCCGCCGTCTTCGCGCTTGTCGATGACCATGACACCCGGCGCCTCGCGCAGGATGTCGCGGGCTTCGTCCTCGTCGAGGAACTCCTCGAACTCGATGTTCAACGCCTCGGAATGGCCGACGAAGACCGGGACGCGGACGCAGGTCGCGGTGACCTTGATCGAACGATCGAGGATCTTCTTGGTCTCGGCGACCATCTTCCATTCTTCCTTGGTCTCGCCACTGTCCATGAAGACGTCGATATGCGGGATCACGTTGAAGGCGATCTGCTTGGTGAACTTCTTCGGGGCGACTTCCTGGCCCGGCACGTACATGCCCTTGGTCTGGTCCCAGAGCTCGTCGATGCCTTCCTTGCCCGCGCCAGAGACCGACTGGTAGGTGGAAACGACGACCCGCTTGATCCGCGCGCGGTCGTGCAAGGGCTTCAGCGCCACCACCATCTGCGCGGTCGAGCAGTTGGGATTGGCGATGATCATCTTGTTGCGGTACTGATCCACCGCCTCGGGGTTCACCTCCGGCACGACGAGCGGGATCTCCGCGTCGTAGCGGTAGAGCGAGGAGTTGTCGATCACGACGCAACCGGCCTTCGCGGCCTTCGGCGCGTAGATCTTCGTCGCGTCAGATCCGATGGCGAAGAGCGCGATGTCCCAGCCGGTGAAGTCGAAGGTGTCGAGGTCCTTGGTCTTCAGGGTCTTGTCGCCGAATGACACTTCGGTGCCGAGCGACTTGCGGCTGGCAAGTGCCACGATTTCGTCGACGGGGAATTCCCGCTCGGCGAGGATGTTCAGCATTTCGCGGCCCACATTCCCCGTGGCGCCGGCGACAACGACTCTGTAGCCCATTGCGGGGTCTCCTTCAGATCGGGAAGAAGCCCCTTATCCGATTGCAGGCGGCAGTTAAAGTGCCCGCCATGCTGCATCGCAGAAAAACCGGGGCTGCGGCGGCGCGGTCACGCCCCGGCCAGGGTCACGCGCGGATCGCGGGCGATCAGGTCCTCGACGAGGCGGCGCTCGGCGGCGAAATCGTGCGGCACCTGGTCGGCGCGGCGCGAACCGGTGAGCGAGAGCGAGGCGAAGAAGTCGAAGCCGTGGAGCCGGATCGCCGCCGCCTCGCTGGCGGAGAGAAGGTCGATCATCATCAGCCCGGTGGTCGGCGGCGCGCCGAGCCGGTCGCGCAGGCCGGCCCAGTCGGCGCGCGGATGGAGGTAGAAGCCGGGCGCGGTCGCCACCCGCCACGGCAGCCGCTTGCGCTTGTGGCTCATCCACAGGAGGCGGGCGGGGCGGAGCCGCGCGAGGTCGTCCGCGCCGATCGAGGTCGCCAGCGCCAGCCAGTCGGTGCGCGTCCCGTGCGACGCCGCGGCGGGCATCGGCGCGCGGTTGATGCGGATGACGAGGTCGGCGGCGTCGATCTCGGCGCCCTCGGCCCGGTCGGCGAGCGAGCGGGCATTGCCGACAAGGGCGACGCGCTTGCCCTTCAGCTCTGCCATCAGCGCGGCGCGCGGGGCCGAGAGCGCGGCGAGGGCCGCGTCGCGGCGGAGGAACCGCGCGAGGGTGAAACCCGCCCTGTTCACCAGCGTTC
>WOZM01000031.1:69711-74605 GCA_011620265.1 Paracoccaceae bacterium | reverse complement strand
CCAGCGTTCCCCCGCCAGCAGCCGGCGGTAGACGGCGACGAGGGCTTCCGCCTCGTCCTCGATCCGGAACACCGACCGGACCCGCGCGAGCGCCGCCGCTCCGGCCGCTCGCCGCCGCGCGGGATCGTCGAGCCAGGGGGCGATGGCGTCGGCAAGGGCGCGTATGTCGCCCGGCGGCACGAGGGTGCCGGTCTTGTCGGTCACGATCTCCTCGAAGGCGCCGACGCGGGTGGCGACGACCGGCACGCCGCAAGCCATCGCCTCGATGGGCGTCAGGCCGAAGCCTTCCCAGCGCTGCGGCGCGACGTAGAGGTCGAGCACGCGGTACCAGTCAGCGATCTCGTGCACCGGGACTTCCGCGAGGAATCGGATACGGTCCGAAAGGCCGGCCGCGCGGACCTTCTCCTTCAGCCCGGCGAGGAAGGTGTCATGCCCCTCGGTCGCGCGGCCCATGACGAGCGCGGTCGCCTCCGGCCGGTCGGGCAGAAGTGTCAACGCCGCCTCGACGAAGGCGTCGGTGCCTTTCTGCGCCCGGATGCGGCCGTAGCAGCCGAGGATCGTGTGGGTTTCGGGAAGGCCGAGCTTGCGGCGCAGGCCGGCGCGGTCGGTGGCGGGGGAAAAGCCGTCGGTGTCGATGCCGTGCAGGATCACCACCGGACTGCGTTCAAGATAGGCGGCGGATTTCCGCGAGGTGGCGACGAGCCCGTCCATCCGACCGATCAGCCACCGCGTGTAGCCGGTATGGGGGCGCTGCGAGGCCGAGGTAAAGAGAAGCGTCAGCCGCCGCCGGAAGACGCTTCTGAGGATCAGCCCCAGCAGCATCTCGGTATTGCGCCGCGCGTGCCACACCCGGCGCCGGTCGCGCGGCAGGGTGAACATGCGCCAGAGCGGCAGATGCGGCACATGCGCGGGAAGCCCCGGCCCGGTCGCGGCGATGCCGATCATCGTCGCCTGCAGCGGCACCAGACGCACGATCGTCGCCGTCACGCCCGAAAGCCGGCGCTTCAGGTTGGGGGCGATGACCTCGATTTGGGCTATGTCGGGTGCCATGACCTCTCCTTCGTCCGATGGTTAGCCGAAGGGGCCCGGCAAGGCTAGTCCGCGGCGTCCCGGGCGAAGAGGTAGAGGCCGAGGCCGATCAGGAGCGGGACGAGAAAGAAGAGGAAGAGCGCGGCGAAGGGTGCCTCCGGCGTCGCGGCGCCGTCGCTCAGCGCGCGGTGGACGCGGCCGGAGGCGAATTGCAGGATGCCGGCGCCGCCGATGCCGAACATGTTGAGGAAGGTCACGCCGCGTCCGACGAGGTGGGGCGGGAAGAACGCCCGCCCATGCGCCATGATCGCGGGGAAGGACGAGCCGAAGAGCCCGAGGGCCGCGAGGAGCGCGGTCGCGCTCCAGAACCCCGAGGCGGGCCAGAGCACGAGCGCGCCGAGGCAGGCGGCGCCGAGCGCGTTGCCGCAGAAGACGACCCATTTCCGCGTCCCGAAGATCCGGTCGAGCGGCCCGTAGGCGAAGTTCCCCACGACCATCGCGAGCGCCATCGCCAGCGTCGCCCGCCCGATGGCGGGCGCATCGGCACCGAATACGGTCGAAAGGTAGGGCCCGGCCCAGAGCCCGCGGACCGAGGCTGCCGGCGCGTAGGCCACCGCCATCAAGGGCAGGATCGCCCAGAGGCCGGGGATCTTCAGAAGGTCGAGGATCGAGCCGCGGCCGCTCTCGGGCGCCGCCACCCGCTCGGGGTCGCGGACGAAGAGCCAGAGCGCGATGGCGACGACGACGGTCACGGCGGCGAGGCCGAGAAGCGTCTCGCGCCAGCCGGCAAGCTCCACCAGCCAGGCGAGCGGCGCCGCCCCGGCGATGTTGCCGAGCGACCCGACGCCGATGATCGCGCCGGCGAGCGTGCCGAAGACGGCGGGCGAATAGATCCGGGCGAAGATATAGTAGGACGCCATGAGCACAGGCGAACAGCCGATCCCGATGAGCGCCATCGCGAGATGCACCGCCCCCGGCCCCTCTGCCAGCGCGAACACGAGCGCCCCGCCGCCGCCCCCGAGCCCGAGCAGCACCGAGACCGTCATCCGCGGCCCGATCCGGTCGAGCGCGGCGCCTACCGGCATCTGCATCACCGCGAAGATCAGGAACCAGATGCCGGAGGACAGCGCGAGATCGCCGGGCATCGCCCCGATCTCGGCCCCGAGAACGGGTGACAGAACCGCCAGAAACGCACGGTAGAACTGGCTGAGCACATAGCCCGCCACCAGAAACGCCAGTCCCGCCCGCATGCTGCCCCCCTGCCCGATCGGCCGCGACCCTGCGGCAGAAAGCGGGGCCTTGCAAGAGTGCCTGCCATTGAACTGCCGGCGCCGCTGGGGGAGAGTGTCGGGGAATTTCCCGACCCCAATCCCCGGAGGCGCGCGATGGCTGAACTGGAACAACGGATCGCCCAGGGCCGGGGCGACGCGCCGGCCGATCTGGTGCTGCGCGGGGCCCGCGTCCTCGACGTCGTCACCGGGGCGATGATCGCGGGCGACGTGGCGATCTGCGCCGATACGATTGTCGGGATCGGCGCGGATTACGACGGGCGCGAGGTGATCGACCTGCGGGGCCTGACGCTCGTCCCCGGCTTCATCGACACGCATCTGCATATCGAAAGCTCGCTCGTCACCCCGTTCGAGTTCGATCGCTGCGTCGCCCCGCGCGGGGTGACGACGGCGATCTGCGATCCGCACGAGATCGCCAACGTGATCGGCCTCGACGGCATCCGCTACTTCCAGGAAGCGGCGCGTCGCACGGTGATGGACATCCGGGTGCAGCTGTCCTCCTGCGTGCCCTCGACCGAGATGGAGACGGCGGGCGCCCGCATCGACGCTGCCGATCTGGCGGCGGTGATGGGCCATGAGACCGGCATCGGGCTGGCCGAATTCATGAACTATCCCGGCGTGATCCACCGCGATCCCGGCGCGATGGCGAAGCTGCGCCTCTTCGAGGGCGGTCACATCGACGGCCACTGCCCGCAGCTTTCGGGCCGCGACCTCAACGCCTATATCGCCGCCGGAATCCGCACCGAGCACGAGGCGACGACGGCGGAGGAAGCGCGCGAGAAGCTGCGCAAGGGGATGCGGGTGCTGATCCGCGAAGGTTCGGTCTCCAAGGACCTCGACGCGTTGCAGCCGGTGCTGAACGAGGCTACCTCGGCCTATATGTGCCTGTGCACCGACGACCGGAACCCCCTCGACATCGCCGAGCACGGGCATCTCGACTACATGATCCGGCAGCTGATCGCGCTCGGTACCTCACCGCTCGCCGCCTATCGCGCGGCGTCGCTGTCGGCGGCGGAGGCGTTCGGCTTGAAGGATCGCGGCCAGATCGCGCCGGGCAAGCGGGCCGATATCGTCGCGGTGGACAGCCTCGAGGGTTGCCATGCGCGGCTCGTGCTCTGTGCCGGGCGGCGGGCGGATGACGCGGCCTTCGCCGCGCGGGCGGTGATCCCGCCGGTCGGCCGCCATTCGGTGAAGGCGCCGCATGTGCGGCCGGAAGATTTCCGCGCCCGGGCCAACCGGGTTGAGACGGACGTCATCGGCATCCTCGAAGGCAAGATCATCACCGAGCACCTGCGCGAGCAGATCGCGATCGCCGATGGCGACAAGCGCCCCGATCCGGGCCGCGACCTGATGCGCATCGCGGTTGTCGAACGGCACGGCAAGAACGGCAATATCGCCACCGGCTTCGTCAAGGGCTTCGGGATCAGGGCCGGGGCCATCGCCTCCACCGTCTGCCACGATCACCACAATATCGCGGTCGTGGGCGCCGATTATGCCGACATGGCACTGGCGGCCAATCGCCTGTCGGAGATCGAGGGCGGCTTCGTCGTTGCGAAGGACGGCGTGGTGCTGGCGGAGCTGGCGCTGCCGGTCGCGGGGCTGATGAGCCTTGAGCCTTTCGAAGCGGTGCGCGACCGGCTGGTCGCCCTGCGCGCCGCCGCGCGGGAGCTTGGCGTGACGCTGGAAGAGCCGTTCCTGCAACTCGCCTTCCTTGCCCTGCCGGTCATTCCGGCGCTGAAGATCACCGACCGGGGCATGGTCGATGTCGAGAGGTTCGAGATCATTCCGGGCTGAAAAGCGCGATCCTCGGCGCGGGATCGGAGCGGAGCCCGGCCGCGCGCATCATCTGCCAGGCAAGCGCCAGGTTCGCCGAGATCACCGGCCGCCCGATCCGCCGCTCCGCCTCCTCGGCGATGGAGGCGACGCGGAGGGTGGTGCAGGAGACGGACACCGCCCGCGGGGGCCGCGCGTCGGGGGGCGAGATCACGTCGTGATGGCCGCCCTGATCGGCGCCGCCGACGAGACAGGGCACATCGTCGGCGCCTTCCTCAAGGCAGGCACGACGGAAGGCGCGGAAGACATCGTCGAGGGGCCGGCCGGCGCCGGCGAAGTCGGGTACCCGGGCGAAGGTGCGCGAGGCGACGCCGCAGATATGGGTGATCTTCTCGATCTCGGCCTCGGTCGTCAGCAGCATGCCGGCGAGACCGGCCTTGCCATCAGGGCTTGCGCGCGGGTCAGCCGGCCCTCGTACTCCGCGACCGGAAAGCCACGCGCCGGCGCGGTCATCGCGCTGCACCGGCCATGATCCGGTCGTAGATCGCAGGATCGGTGACGCCTTCGGAGCCGATCACCAGCGCCACCGACCGCGCATCGAGCCCGAGCCTGTCGCGCCAGCCCGCGTCGCTGGCCACCGCGATCAGCGCGGCGAGGCCGGCAACGGCGGATTCGCCGGCGGCGATGGCGGGACCGCCGCCTTGAGGCCGGGCGAGAAGCCGCACCGCCGCATAGGCGCCGCCGAGCGCCCTGAAGCTGCCGATCCCGAAGCGCGGACCCTCGTCCTTGTAGAGCACCCCGGC
>WOZM01000031.1:0-69611 GCA_011620265.1 Paracoccaceae bacterium | reverse complement strand
GAGCACCCCGGCCAGCGCGTCGGGCCGGTGGAGCGGCGGCGTCTCGCCGGGTGCCGCGGGGCGGGCGATGACGATCATCGTCGAGGTGACGATGGAGCGGGAGAACCTCGGCGTGCTCGACAGTTTCAAGCGGCGGATGCGCGCCTCGCCGCTGGTGCAGCAATGCTACTACACCACCGGCGAGGCGGATTTCACCGTGATCCTCGTGGTGCGCGATATTCAGGAATACCAGATCTTCACCGAGGAGAATTTCTTCGGCACGCCGGAGGTCAGAAAGTTCAAGACCTCGATCGTGATGGACCGGGTGAAGGTCGGGCTCGGCGTCAGCCTTGACGACTGACGCCGGCGGCTCGCGGCGCTACATCGGCTGGGCGTTGAAGGTGAAGAGCTGCTGGCCGGCGATCGTGTAGCCCTCGATCAGGCCCTTCGCCGTGTCGCTCGTCAGCCAGACCTCGAGCGCCTTTGCGGCGTCAGCCTTCACATGCGGATGCTTTTCCGGGTTCACCGGCAGATAGGCATACTGGTTGAAAAGCGCGGGGTCGCCTTCGAAAAGGAGCGCGAGGTCGCCCTTGTTGCCGAAGTTCAGCCAGCTCGCCCGGTCGGCGAAGATATAGGCGTTCATCCCGGCCGCGGTGTTGAGCGCCGCCCCCATGCCCTGGCCCACGGCCTTGTACCAGTCGCCTTCGGGGTTGACCCCGGCCGCGTCCCAGATGGCGAGTTCCGCCTTGTGGGTGCCGCTGTCGTCGCCGCGGCTGACGAAGGGCGCCTTCGCCTCGGCGATCGACGCGAAGGCTTCGGTCGCCTTGGTCGCGGCCTTGGCGCCCGCCGGGTCGCCCGAGGGGCCGACGACGATGAAGTCGTTGTACATGATCTCGCGCCGGTGGGTGGCGTTGCCGTCGGCGATGAATTTTTCCTCCGCCGCGCGGGCATGGACGAGGACCGCGTCGACATCGCCGGCGGCGCCGAGTTTCAGCGCCTGGCCGGTGCCGACGACGAGAAGTTCTACCGTGATCCCGGTGTCCTTCTCGATCTGCGGCAGGAGGATCTCGGCCAGACCGGAATTCGCGAAGGAGGTGGTCACGGCCATCTTCATCTCCTCGGCGCCGGCCGTGGTGGCCAGCCAGATGGCCGAGACAGTGGCAAGCAGGGTTTTCAATGTCATGGGATGAGGTCTCCGTTGATATGGGCCCTGGCCTCCAGCGTTCCGGGCCCGGCAAAGAACGCGTCGCGGCGGGCGGATTCGATGATCCGGCCGTCGTGGAGGAAGATGACGTCGTCGGCGAGGCGGCGAGCCTGGCCGATATTGTGGGTGGACATGACGATCCTTGTGCCGGCGTCGCGCGTGCGGGCCAGGATCGTCTCGATCTCGGCCGTCGAGGCCATGTCGAGATTGGCGCAGGGCTCGTCGAGGAAGAGCACTTCGGGCGCACGGATCAGCGCGCGGGCAAGCGCCATCTTCTGCCGCTCGCCGCCCGAGAGGACCTGGGCCGGCGCGTCGAGCGTGGCGTTGAGGCCGACCGAGACGGCAAGCTCTGCCGCACGGTCGCGCGCGCGGCGCCGGTCGATGCCGTCGAGCCGCAGAGGATAGGCGATGCAGTCGAGGACCGAGCGGCGCATCAGGACCGGGGTCTGGAAGACGAAAGCCTGGCGGGCGCGGACGCTGTCGGCTTCTCCGTTCCATGTCGCATGGCCGCGGTTGATCCATTCCAGCCCGTGCATCGCGCGAAGGAGCGAGGTCTTGCCGCTGCCATTGGGCCCGAGGACGATGGTGATCCCCTCGCCGTCGAGGGTCAGCGAGACCGGGCCGAGGATGCGCTTGCCGCCGCGCCGCAGTTCCACCGCGTCGAGGGTCAGGGGCAGGATCGGGCTTACCATCGGCTGCCCCTTTCGGTGCCCGACAGGATATGCAGCGCGAGGTTGACCGCGATGGCGAGCGCGATGAGGACGAAGCCGAGCGCCAATGCCAGCGCGAAGTCGCCCTTGCCGGTCTCGAGCGCGATGGCGGTGGTCAGGACCCGCGTCGCGTGGTCGATATTGCCGCCGACGATCATGATCGCACCGACCTCGCCGATGGCGCGGCCGAAGCCGGCGAGCGCGGCGGTCATCAGCGCCCGCCGCCCGTCCCAGATGAGGGTGCCGATCCGCTGCGACCGGCTGGCGTGGAGCGAGATCAGGAGGTCATGGTAGTCGGCCCACAATTCCCGGATCGCCTGATGCGAGATCGAGGCGATGATCGGGGTGATGATGATCACCTGCGCGATGATCATCGCGGTGGGGGTGAAGAGCAGCCCGAGCACACCCAAGGGGCCGGCCCGCGACAGGATCACGTAGACGAAAAGCCCGACCACGACCGGGGGCAGGCCCATCAGCGCGTTCAGAACCGCGATCGCGTAGCGGCGGAGCCGGAAGCGGTTGACCGCGATCCAGGCGCCGAGCGGCAGGCCGATGGCCGAGGCGATGAGCGTCGCCGTCACTGTCACGTGGAGCGAGCGGAGCGTGATCTCCACAAGGCCGGGATCGAACGCCAGGACGAGGCGCATCGCCTGGGAAAGGCCTTGAAAGATATCGTTCATTGCTGACTCTGTCGCCTCGGTTGCGCCAATCCTTAGGGGCTGGCCTCGGGCGAGGGAATGGACAAAATGGCCATGCGCGCGGACAATTTGTCCAGACCTTTGACGGAACCACGACCGCCGGGGCGGCATCAGCCGGCGGCGCGGCGGCACCAGTCGAGGATTGCCCCGGTCTCGCGCGCCACTTCCTCCTCCATGCCCCCGGCGAAGGCACGGAAGCCGGGCAGGCTCGCGGTATTGACGGCGGTCAGGACCGCGACCCCCTCGGCCAGCGCCCGGCCGATCACCGGCCGGAAGCCGCGGCCGTCGATCTCCTGCTTGCCGAACTTGTTGACGATGAGGAGCCGGGGAAGCGGCGCGGCGTCGAGCGTCGCCTCGACCAGCCCCACCGCCTGTTCGAGCCCCGCCGGGTCGAGCCGGCAACCCTTAGACAGTGTCCCGAGATTCTGGCTGATCCGGATGATCCGCCCCGGCCCGATCACGTGGAGGTCCATGTCGCAGGCCTGCGCCGGGCCGCGGTCGGAATTGATCTGCACGGCGCCCGCGACCGCGACGCCCTCGGCAAGGAGCCGGCGCACGACCTCGGCGAGGCAGCGATCCGCGGCGCCGCGTTCCTCCGAGATGACGTAGCCGAGCATGGCTTCCCCTTGAAACTCCCCCGCCCGGAATACAAGATGCCGGGCGAAACGGAAAGCCGCCCGATGCCCCCTGTCCTGCCGATCCTTCCCGACCCCGCCGACCCGAGGCTGACGCGGCGCGTCACCGGCACCGACCAGACCGGCGCCGCGACCGGGATCTCGGTGGTCGAGGAGCGGCCGCTGACGATCTACCTCAACGCGCAGGAGATCGTGACCGCGATGACGATCGGCGATTACCCCGACTATCTCGCCTTGGGCTTCCTGCGCAATCAGGGGATGCTGCGCGCCGACGACGTGGTGACGGGCGTCGATTACGACGAGGAGATCGAGACGGTCGTCGTCCGGACCGAGCGCCAGACCTCCTACGAGGAGAAGGTGAAGAAGAAGACCCGGACCAGCGGATGCGCCGTCGGCACGGTCTTCGGCGACATGATGGAGGGGCTGGAGGGCCTGACGCTCCCCGCCGCCGAGGTTCGCACAAGCTGGCTCTATGCGCTGGCGCGCGAGATCAACACGACGCCATCGCTTTACCTTGAAGCGGGGGCGATCCACGGCACCGTGCTTTGCCAGCGCGAACGGCCGCTCGTCTACATGGAGGATGTCGGGCGCCACAACGCGGTCGACAAGATCGCCGGCTACATGTTCCGCGAAGGCGTGAGTGCAGCCGACAAGATCCTCTACACGACCGGGCGGCTGACCTCGGAAATGGTGATCAAGACCGCGCTGATGGGCATTCCGGTTCTGGCCTCGCGCTCGGGCTTCACCGCCTGGGGGGTGGAGATCGCGCGGCAGGTCGGCCTGACGCTGATCGGCCGGATGCGGGGGCAGCGCTTCGTCTGCCTTGCGGGCGAGGAGCGGCTGATCCGTGACGCGGCGCTGACGGGCGAGGACGAGGATCGCAAGCATCGCCGGAAGGGGGCCGGGGATGACTGAGACCTTCCGCCCGGTCCGCGACGAGGAGATCGGCGCCGTTGTCGCACTTTGGGAGCGCGCCGGCATGACCCGGCCGTGGAACCCGCCCGCGGTGGATATCGCCGCGATCCGCGCCAATCCGAAATCGGCGCTTCTGGTCGCCTGGGCCGACGGCAGGCTCGCCGCGACCGTTGCGGTCGAGGATGGCGGCCACCGCGCCTGGGTCTATTTCCTCTGCTCCGATCCCGATCTGCGCGGGCAGGGCTGGGGCCGCCGGGCGATGGCGGCGGCCGAGGACTGGGCGCGGCGGCATGGCCACGCGAAGCTGCAGCTTCTCGTCCGCCGCTCGAACGCGCCGGTTCTCGGCTTCTACGACGTGCTCGGCTACGAGGAGAATGCGGTAACGGTGCTGCAGAAATGGCTCGACCCCGAGCGGGAACGCGCATTTCGGGATAACCCCGATGCCCACTGACATTCCCGGCATCATCCTCGCCGGTGGCCGCGCGACGCGGATGGGGGGCGGCGACAAGGGGTTTCGCCGCGTGGCGGGGCGGCGGCTGATCGACCATGTGATCGCCCGGCTCGCCGACCAGTGCGGGCCGCTCGCGATCAACGCCAACGGCGATCCGTCGCGGTTCGCGGAGTTCGGCCTGCCGGTCCTGCCCGACAGCCTGCCCGACTTTCCCGGCCCCCTCGCCGGCGTCCTCGCCGGGCTCGACTGGGCCGCGGGGTTCGGCGCCGGGGCCATCGTCAGCGTCGCCGCCGACACGCCCTTCTTCCCGCGCGACCTCGTGGCGCGGCTTCGCGATGCCGCCGGGCCGTCGGGCCTCGCCCTCGCCGCCAGCCGGGACGCGGAGGGCAAGCTCTGGCAGCACCCGACCTTCGGCCTCTGGCCGGTCAGCTTGCGCGGCGACCTCAGCGCGGCGCTGCAAGGCGGGCTGCGGAAGATCGTCCTCTGGACCGAGCGCCACGGCGCCGGGATCGCGGAGTTCCCCTCCGCCCCCTTCGATCCCTTCTTCAACATCAACACACCCGAGGACATCGCCGAAGCCGAGAGGCTTGCCCGATGAGGGTCTACGGCGTCACCGGCTGGAAGAATTCCGGCAAGACCCACCTGGTGGAGCGGCTGGTGGCCGAGATCGCCGGGCGCGGCCTCAGCGTCTCCACCGTGAAGCACGCCCATCATGCGACCGAGATCGACCATCCCGGCCGCGACAGCTATCGCCACCGCGAAGCCGGCGCGCGCGAGGTGATCGTCGCCTCGCCGGTTCGCTGGGCGCTGATGCACGAGTTGAGGGGCGGGGCGGAGCCGCCGCTGGCGGAGCTTCTGGCGAAGCTCTCGCCGGTCGATCTGGTGCTGGTAGAGGGCTACAAGCGCGAGAGCCATCCGAAGATCGAGGCGCACCGGGCAGTGACCGGCCGGCCGCTTCTGGCGCCCGACAACCCGAGCGTCCGGGCGGTCGCGTCCGATAGCGCGCATCCCGGCCTTGGGCTGCCGGTCCTCGATCTCGACGATACCGGGGCCATCGCCGCCTTCATCCTCGGCGAGGTGGGGCTGTGAGCGCGTTCGATACCATCGTCATTACCGACTGGTCGGGCGGCAACGACCGGGGGCCTCGGCCGAAGAAGGATGCGATCTGGTCGGCGGTGATCCGCGACGGCCGGGCGGAGGTCTCGGTCTATCACCGCAACCGGGGTGTTGCCGAGGACTGGCTGTCCGGCCTGTTCGCCGCCGAGCTTGCCGAGGGGCGCCGGGTCTTCGCGGGCTTCGACTTCCCCTTCGGCTATCCCGACGGCTTTGCCGCGCGGGTGGCCGGATCACCCGATCCGCTGGCACTTTGGATCTGGTTCGCGGCGCATCTCGAAGACGCGCCGAAGGGCAACAACCGGTTCCACCTCGCGGGCCGGCTGAACGCGCTTTTCCCCGGTATCGGTCCTTTCTGGTTCAATGGCCTCGCGGTGGACATTCCCGGCCTGCCGCGCAAGGGGCGCGACCGGCAGGGTCACGGCATGGCCGAGTTCAGGCTTTGCGAAGGGCAGGCCAAGGGCGCGTTCTCCTGCTGGCAGATGGGCGGCGCCGGGGCGGTCGGGTCGCAGGTGATGACCGGAATGGCGGCGCTGTCGCGGCTTCGCGCCCGCTTCCCCGGCAAGATCGCCGTCTGGCCGTTCCAGCCGCTCGACGCGCCGATTGCGCTGGTCGAGGTGTGGCCGACGCTCCATGCGGAGGATGTGCGCGGGGAAACGGGACCGGGCGACATCAAGGACGAGGTGCAGGTGCGGACACTCGCGGCCCGCATCGCCGCGATGCAGGCGCGGGGCGACCTCGCGGCAGCGCTCGCGGAGGTTCCGGATGCGGCCTGCCGCGAGGAAGGCTGGATCTTCGGCCTCCGCACGGGCAAGTCAGAAAGCGAGGCGGCATGACCGATCCCCTCACCCCGCCCCGCCTTCGCGACGATTGCTTCGCCATGCCGCAGGGCGTCGCCTGGGTGCCGGTGGACGACGCGCTGGCGCGGCTCCGCGCGGCACTTCTGCCGATCGCCGGGACCGAGCGGCTTGCGGGCCGCGACGCGCTCGGCCGCATCCTCGCGGCGGATGCGGTGGCCCGGCGGTCGAACCCGCCCCGCGCCAACTCGGCGGTGGACGGCTACGGCTTCGCCCACGCGGCAACGGGCACGGGGGTGCAGCGCCTGCCGCTCGTCTCGGGCCGGGCGGCGGCGGGGCAGCCGTTCTCCGGCGCGGTGCCGCGGGGCCAGGCTATCCGCATCCTCACCGGCGCGATCCTGCCCGAGGGCGTCGATACCGTCGTGCTGGAGGAAGACTGTGCCACCGACGGCGCCACCGTGGCCTTCGACGGGCCGGTGAAACCGCGCGCCAATACCCGCCGGGCCGGCGAGGATGTGGCGGAGGGCGCCGTGGCGCTCACGGCCGGCCAGCGGCTCCGCCCGCCAGACCTCGCGCTTCTCGCGGCCCTCGGGATCGCCGGGGTGGAGGTCCACCGGCCGCTCCGCGTCGGGGTCCTGTCCACCGGCGACGAGATCGTGGACGATCCGGGCGCCGCCGCCGCGCCGCACCAGATCTTCGACGCCAACCGGCCGATGCTTCTTTCGCTGGCCGAACGCTGGGGCTGCCTGCCGGTCGATCTCGGCCATGTCCGCGACGATCCGGCGGCGATCGCAGCGACACTCGACCGGGGGGCGGCGGCGGCCGATGTGATCCTCACCTCCGGCGGCGCCTCGGCGGGGGACGAGGATCATGTCTCGGCGCTTCTGCGGGCGCGCGGCACGCTCTCGAGCTGGCGCATCGCGATGAAGCCGGGGCGGCCGCTCGCGCTCGCCCTCTGGCGGGGCGTGCCGGTCTTCGGCCTGCCGGGCAATCCGGTTGCGGCGCTGGTCTGCGCGCTGGTATTCGCGCGGCCGGCGCTGTCGCTGATGGCGGGCAGCGGCTGGACGGAGCCGGAGGGTTTCAGCGTCCCGGCGGCCTTTGCCAAGCGCAAGAAGGCCGGGCGCCGGGAATACCTGCGCGCGCGGCTCGACAGCGAGGGGCGTGCGGAGGTCTTCGCCTCGGAAGGCTCGGGCCGGATCAGCGGGCTGAGCTGGGCGACCGGGCTGGTGGAGCTTCCCGACGCGGCGGCCGGGATCACACCGGGAACGCCGGTCAGGTACCTGCCCTTCGCAAGTTTCGGTTTCTAGGGCCGTCGCCGGATCAGGTAGATCCGGGCGGGGCCATCCTCGCTCGCCCCGATCAGCTCGTGCCCGGCCTCGGCGCAGAAATGCGGGACATCGACCACCGCCGCCGGATCGGTCGCGATCAGCCGCAGCACGGCGCCGGGCGCCATCCCGGCAAGCCGCTTGCGCGCCTTCAGCACCGGCAGCGGGCACAGAAGCCCGGTCGCGTCGAGTTCGTTATCCCAGTTCATGGCGCCCGGGATAGAGAAAGCGCCGCATTCTGTCCATCGCCCGCGCGCGGAGTGTGACAGAAATCATCACTGGATAATGCCGCTTCTGATAGGCCACGTCTATCAACTGACGGGACTGCCGAATTGATCGGGGCTTCCGACTTTGTCAGAAGCGGCCTCTGAGGTGACGGACCGGAAGGACGGCGACAATGGCACTCGACGACAAGGGCGGCGTCTGGAAATCGGGCAAGGGCCGGGGTCGCAAGACCCCGAAGGGCCGGCAACTCGACGATACGGCCTGGGCCGAGGTCAGGGCGCTTCTCGGCGACGCGCCGCGCCGCCGCGATCTGCTGATCGAGTACCTGCACCTGATCCAGGACCGCTACGGCTGCCTCTCGGCCCCGCATCTGCGCGCGCTGGCCGAGGAGTTGGGCGCCGGCATGGCCGAGATCTGGGAGGTCGCGACCTTCTACGCTCATTTCGACCCGGTCCGCGAGGGAGAGACCCCGCCGCCAGACCTGACGATCCGGGTCTGTGAGTCGCTGTCGTGCGAACTCGCCGGCTCCGAAGCCCTCATCGCCGCCCTCGAAAAGGGCATGGACCCGAAGAAGATCCGCGTCCTGCGCGCGCCCTGCATGGGCCGCTGCGACACCGCGCCGGTGGTCGAGATCGGCCACAGGCATATCGACCACGCGACACCGGAAAAGATCGACAAGGCGGTGGCATCGGGCGACCTGCACCCGGAAATCCCGGCCTACGAGACGCTGGACGACTATCGCCGCCGGGATGGCGGCTATCAGACCCTCGCCTCGCTGCGCCGCGATGGCCACTGGCAGGAGGTGCAGGAAGACCTGCTGAACGCCGGGCTGCGCGGGCTTGGCGGTGCGGGCTTCCCCTCGGGCCGCAAATGGGGCTTCGTTCGGGCCAACCCCGGCCCGCGTTACCTGGCGGTGAACGGCGACGAGGGCGAGCCGGGCACCTTCAAGGACCGCCACTACCTTGAACGCCGCCCGCATCTGATGCTCGAAGGCATGCTGATCGCTGCCTGGGCGGTCGAAGCGACGCGCTGCTTCATCTACATGCGCGACGAATACCCCGCCGTGCTGCACATCCTCAGGGCCGAGATCGCGGCCTTGGAGGCGGCGGGCATCGTCGCGCCGGGCTTTGTCGAGCTCCGCCGGGGCGCCGGCGCCTATATCTGCGGCGAGGAAAGCGCGATGATCGAGAGTATCGAGGGCAAGCGCGGCATCCCGCGCCAGCGTCCACCTTACGTCGCCGCCGTCGGCATCTTCGACCGCCCGACGCTGGTCCACAACGTCGAGACGCTGCACTGGGTCGCGCGGATCTGCCGCGAGGGGCCGGAGATCCTGAGTTCGGTCGAGAAGAACGGGCGGAAGGGGCTGCGGAGTTACTCCGTCTCGGGCCGGGTGGCGAAGCCGGGCGTCTACCTGCTCCCTGCGGGATCGACGATCACCGACGTCATCGTGGCCGCGGGCGGCATGGCCGAGGGTCATGCCTTCAAGGCCTACCAGCCGGGCGGTCCGTCCTCGGGCCTCCTGCCCGCCTCGATGAACGACGTGCCCCTGGATTTCGACACGCTCCAGCCGCACGGCACCTTCATCGGCTCCGCCGCCGTGGTGGTCCTGTCGGACAAGGACAGCGCTAGGCAGGCCGCGCTCAACATGCTGCGCTTCTTCGAGAGCGAAAGCTGCGGCCAGTGCACGCCCTGCCGGGTCGGCTGCGAGAAGGCGGTGAAGCTGATGCAGGCGCCGAAGTGGGATCAGGGGCTTCTGGAGGACCTCTGCTCGGTCATGGCCGACGCCTCGATCTGCGGGCTCGGGCAGGCCGCGCCGAATCCGATCCGCCTGACGATGAAACATTTCCCCGATGAGGTCTGACATGACCGACGCGATCACCTTCACCCTCGACGGCCGTGACGTCACGGCGGCCCCCGGCGAGACGATCTGGGAGGTGGCCAGGCGCGAAGGCACCACGATCCCGCATCTTTGCCACAAGGACCAGAAAGGCTACCGCCCCGACGGCAATTGCCGCGCCTGCGTGGTCGAGGTCGAGGGCGAGCGCGTCCTCGCCGCCTCCTGCTGCCGCAACCCGGCGAAGGGGATGGTGGTGAAGACCGACACCCCGCGCGCCAGGAAGTCGCGCGAGATGGTGATGGAGCTTCTGCTGGCCGACCAGCCGGCGCATGCCAAGGCGCACGACAAGTCCTCGCATCTTTGGGACATGGCGGAGGCGAACGGGGTATCCGAGAGCCGCTTCCCGAAGCTGGAAAGCGGCCGCATTCCGCTGCTCGACGACAGCCATGTCGCGATGCGCGTCAATCTGGATGCCTGCATCCAGTGCGGGCTTTGCGTCCGCGCCTGCCGCGAGGTGCAGGTCAACGACGTGATCGGCATGGCGGGCCGGGGGCATGACGCCTTCCCGGTCTTCGACATGGCCGACCCGATGGGGCAATCGACCTGCGTCGCCTGCGGCGAATGCGTGCAGGCCTGCCCGACCGGCGCGCTGATGCCGGCGACGGTGGTCGATGCGCATGAGGTCGGCGACCGCGCCGATTTCGATAGCGAGACGACCTCGGTCTGTCCGTTCTGCGGGGTGGGCTGCCAGGTCTCGCTCAAGGTCAAGGACGGCAGGGTCAAATATGTCGAGGGCGTAAACGGTCCCGCGAACGAAGGCCGGCTCTGCGTCAAGGGCCGCTTCGGCTTCGACTACATCCACCACCCGCACCGGCTGACGAAACCCCTGATCCGGCGCGCCGATGCGCCGGCCAAGGGGCTGAACGTCGATCCGGCGAACTGGCAGACCCATTTCCGCGAGGCAAGCTGGGACGAGGCGCTGGACGCCGCCGCGAACGGGATCAGGAGGCTGACCGACGCGCATGGCGGCACGGCCATCGCCGGCTTCGGCTCGGCCAAATGCTCCAACGAAGAGGCCTATCTCTTTCAGAAGCTGATCCGGCAGGGCTTTGGCCACAACAATGTCGACCACTGCACCCGGCTCTGCCATGCCTCCTCGGTGGCCGCGCTTCTGGAAAACGTGGGTTCCGGCGCCGTCACGGCGACCTTCAACGAGATCGAGAATGCCGACGTCGCCATCGTCATCGGCTGCAACCCGGTCGAGAACCATCCCGTCGCCGCGACCTATTTCAAGCAGTTCACCAAGCGCGGCGGCAAGCTGATCGTGATGGATCCGCGCGGCGTCGGCCTTCGCCGCTTCGCCACCCACATGCTGAAGTTCCGCCCCGGCGCCGACGTTTCGATGCTGAACGCGATCATGCACGTGATCGTCGAGGAAGGGCTTTACGACCGCCAGTATATCGAGGCCTGGACCGAGAACTGGGAGGCCGAGCGCGCGCATCTGGCGAACTTCCCGCCCGAGAAGATGGCCGCGATCTGCGGCATTCCGGCCGAGGAGCTGCGCGCCGTCGCCCGCGAATTCGCGACCGCCAAGGCGGGGATGATCTTCTGGGGCATGGGCATCAGCCAGCATATCCACGGCACCGACAATTCGCGCTGCCTTATCAGCCTTGCGCTGATGTGCGGCCATGTCGGGCGGCCGGGCACCGGGCTCCATCCCTTGCGCGGTCAGAACAACGTGCAGGGTGCCTCGGATGCGGGCCTTGTCCCGATGTTCCTGCCGGATTACCAGACCGTCACCGATGACGGCATTCGCGGCCATTTCTCCAATATCTGGGGCTCAGGCGACTTTGCGAAGGAAACGGGCCTGACGGTCACGGAGATCCTCGACGCCGTCCATGCCGGCCAGATCAAGGGGATGTACATCCTCGGCGAGAACCCGGCGATGTCGGATCCCGATCTGACCCATGCGCGCGAGGCGCTGGCGATGCTCGACCACCTCGTCGTGCAGGACATCTTCCTGACCGAGACGGCGAACTACGCCGACGTGATCCTGCCCGCCGCCGCCTTCTACGAGAAGAACGGCACGGTGACGAACACCAACCGGCAGGTCCAGATCGGCCGCGCCGCCGTCTCCCCGCCGGGCGAGGCGCGCGAGGACTGGGCGATCACCCAGGCGCTGGCCAACCGGCTCGGCCTTGGCTGGAGCTACACCCATCCGCGCGAGGTCTTCGCCGAGATGAAGGCGGGGATGCAGTCGCTCGACAATATCACCTGGGACCGGCTGGAGAATGAGGGGGCGGTGACCTATCCGTCGCTCTCGCCCGAGGATCCGGGCCAGGCGATCGTCTTCGGCGACGGTTTCCCGCGCGCCGGCGGGCGCGCCCGCTTCACACCGGCCTCGATCATCGCCCCGGACGAGGTGCCGGATGCCGACTACCCGATGATCCTCACGACCGGGCGCCAGCTTGAACACTGGCATACCGGCTCGATGACCCGGCGCTCGAAGGTGCTCGACGCGGTGGAGCCGGAGGCGAACTGCTCGCTGCACCCCGCGACGCTGCGCAAGCTTGGCGTCGAGCCCGGCGGACGGGTCCGCCTGACGACACGGCGGGGCGAGATCACGCTGATGGCGCGGGCCGACCGGGCGGTGGCGGAGGACATGGTCTTCGTCCCCTTCGCCTTCGTCGAGGCGGCGGCGAACGTGCTGACCAATCCGGCCCTCGATCCCTATGGCAAGATCCCGGAATTCAAGTTCGCCGCCGTGCGGGTCGAAGCGGCGTCGGAGGGGATCGCGGCGGAATAGCCGGCACTCCCGTTCCCCGCAAGGTGGGTTCAAACCCACCTTGCGGGAGAGGCCGGTTACTGGCCCGACGCCTCGCGGGCGATCCCGTCGAGAAGCGCCTGGACCTCCTGCATCACGCCCTCGGGCAGGTGCCGGTAGCCGACGGCCACGACCCCGTCGCGATCGGTCACGAAGATGCCGTAGGGGCAGTGCGCGATGTTCATCGGGTCGGCTTCCATCACTTTCCGCGAGAGCTGCGCCGAGCAGAAGAGGAACACATCCGCCGCGTCGAAGATCTTCACGTCGCTGCCGACATCGGCGCCGGTGCGGTTCAGCATCTCGCCGACATGGCTGACATAGTCGATGACGAGGCCCTTGCCGACGATCGCATTCTCGACCGCGAAGGTCGCGTCGTCGAAGCTGCCGTCGAAGGGATAGGTCGTCGCGTCCTGCGCCAGCGCGGCACCCGCGCCAAGGCCGACCGCCAGCAAAGCGGCACTTCCCAGTCTGAACATGATAGACACTCCTTTGTTGCGTTTGCCTGACCTGCTTGCGGCGCCGACGGCGCCGGGCAGGGTCAGACCTCTTCCACGAAACGGTAGCCGCCCCCGGCCCTCTCGGCCCGGCCGATGCCGCCGCCGGGAAGGTGAAAGCCGGTGAGGACGAAGTTCTCGGCGACGAGCCGGTCGAGCAGCGCGACGCGCGTCTCGGCGCCAAGCGCCCTGTCCTGATCGGAGCCCGACGGCCAGTCCGGCCGCTCGAAGGCGACGTGATGGTTGGCGATGCAGTCACCGAGGATCATGACCGGGGTCGGACCCGCGATCTCGAAGGCGAGGTGGCCCGGCGTGTGGCCCGGCGTCAGCCGCGCCGCGATGCCCGCCAGCGGCTCCTCCCCGTCGGCAAGAAGCCGGACGCTGTCGGCGATGGCCCCGAGCCGGCGCGCGGCGCCCACGGCGAAGGTCGTGCGCGCCTCGCCGATGGTCGAGACGGTGTCGGGATCGGTCCAGTAGTCGAACTCCGCCTGGCCGATCATGTATTCGGCGTTGGGGAAGACCGGCTCGTCGAAATCGTCGAGCAGGCCCCAGAGGTGATCGGGATGGGCATGGGTGAAGAGGACATGCGTGACCTCGTCCGCCGTCAGGCCCATCGCGTCCATCGCCTCGGAAAGCTTGCCCGCCGAGGCCTGGAAATCCGGGCCCGAGCCAACGTCGAAAAGGACGGTGTTGGTGCCGTCGCGCAGGAGCGTGACGTTGCAGGGCGGGGTGAGCTGATCTGCCGAAATCCCGTATTTCGCGATGATCGGCGCGAGGTCGTCGGCCGGGATGTCGCCGAAGATGAAACTGCCCGGCAGCAGCAGGTTGCCGTCCGACAGCGTGTCGATCCTGAGATCGCCGAGCGTCAGCGTGTTGATCGCCCAGGAACGGCGCGGGGCAAGGGGCGCGACAAGGGTCGCGGTCGCGGCGGTCAGGAAGGTGCGGCGGGTGAGCATCGGGGGCCTTTCGTGGTTGGGTGCGAAGGCCCGCCATCGGGCCCTCGCCTTGGGGTCGCGGGGGTCAGCCGAAGATGTCGGCGGTGATGCCGGCATACCAGCCGAGGCTTTCCTCGTAGGTCGCCTTGCGCAGGTCCGCATCCTCGCCGGTCTGGCTGATGAAGCTGTCGACGGAGGCGATCTTTTCGTCCGTCGCCTCGTAGGAGGCGCCGACCTTGACGCCGTCATCGGTGTCGATGAGCGACCAGCAGGTGTTGGAATACTTCGCCGGGAAGGCCTTCGACCCGGTCAGTTCGGACCGGATCACCATCGCCGCGACCTTGGCCTGGCTGTTGGCCGAAAAGCCGGATTTCGGCATGTCGCCCTGCGCTGATGCGTCGCCGAGCACGAAGACCCTGGGGTCGGCGCGGCTGGCCATCGAATGCGGGTTGACCGGCGCCCAGCCCTTGTCGTCTGTCACGCCGGCGGCCTCGGCGATCATGCCGGCCTTCTGCGCCGGGATGACGTTGCAGACATCGACTTTCTCGACCTCGCCGTCGATGACGACCTCCATCGCGTCGGGCCGCACCTCGACATTCGCGGCGCCGAAATCCGGGCCGATGCGGGTGATCATGCCGGAATAGTGCTTCTCCCAGCCCTCCTCGAAGAGCGCCTGCTTGGAGTACTTGTCCTTCGGATCGACGAGCAGGATCTTCGCGGTCGGATTCCTTGCCTTCAGCACATGGGCGACCATCGAGATCCGCTCATAGGGCCCCGGCGGGCAGCGATAGGGATTGGGCGGCGCCACCATGCAGAAGGTGCCGCCCTCGGGCATCGCCTCGACCTGCGATTTCAGGATCTGGGTCTGGGGGCCGGCCTTGTAGGCATGCGGCATGATCTCGGCCCTGGACAGGTCCCAGCCGGGGACGGAGCCCTCGACGAAGTCGATCCCCGGCGCGATGACGAGGCGGTCATAGGCCAGCACCTCGCCGCCGGCGAGGGTCACGGTCCCGGCGTCGCGGTCCACGCCCTCGGCCATGGCGCGGGCATGGGTGATGCCGTGCTCGCCCGTCAGCTTGTCGTAGCGATGGGCGAGGCTCTCGAATTCGCGGAAGCCGCCGATATAGAGGTTGGAGAAGAAGCAGGTGTAATAGACCTCGGCCGGCTCGACGAGCGTCACGTCAATGGCGCCGTCGCTGTCCCTGGCGAGGTAGCGCGCGCAGGTCGCCCCGCCCGCCCCGCCGCCGATGACGACAACGCGCGGCTTCGTCTGGCCGAGCACCGCCGGAGCGGCGAGCACCGCGCCGGTGGCGGCGATGGTTCCGAGAAATCCCCGTCTGTTCAAAGTCATCTCTTCCTCCCTGGATCGGTTCTATTCGGTCAGTGTCGCGAAATAGGCGGCGAGGGCCGCGATCTCCTCCTCGGTCAGGCGCCCGGCCATCATCTGCATGACGGGATGGGGGCGCAATTTCTGCTTGTAGGCATGCATGGCGAGCACGAAATTCTCCTCGGGCCAGAGCGTGATCGAGGGGATGCCCTCGTCGGCGCCGCTCGCCTGGTGGCAGGCCTGGCATTCGGAGGCGAGGTATTCGCCGAATTCCGGATCGCCCTGCAGGGCGAGGATGTCGGGTGGCAGTTCCGGCAGGGTGCGGCGCGCGGTGGGGGCCGCTTCGGGGATGTCGCGGGGCCTGTCGGAGAAGTCGCGCAGGAAGGCGAGAAGATCGGCGCGCTTGCCGGGATCGTCGAGCCCGGGATAGGACATCCGCGTCCCCGAGGCGAAGGTCCTCGGATTGGCGATATAGGCGTCGAGCGTCTCGAGCGTCCAGACGACGCCGTCGCGCCCTGCCCGGGTCAGGCTTTTCGAATAGTCGAAATCGGGAAGGCCCGCCGCGCGGCGGCCGAAGATGCCGTTGAGCTTCGGGCCGATGGCGTTCTTCGCCTCCGGCCCGATCTCGTGGCAGCCGGCGCAGTCGCCCCATATCACCGCGCCGTTCCCGGCGTCGCCGATCTCGGCCGCAGGCAGCGCGGTGGCGCCCAGCGCCGAGACGAGCGCGAGGCGAAAGGCGAGGTTTATGGAACCCCGCCCCGCCACTTATCCGCCGAACGTGCTCAGATAGGCGATCACGGCGTCGACCTCTTCTTGCTTCTTCAGGCCGGCAAAGGACATCTTGGTGCCCTTCATATAGCCTTTCGGATCGGCAAGGAACTCCGCCATCGCCTCGGGCGTCCAGGCCAGGCCGGCTTCGGCCGCCGCCTGCATGGGCTTGGAATACTTGAAGCCCTCGACGCTTCCCGCCGCCCGGCCGACAATCCCGTTGAGCATCGGGCCGATGGCGTTCTTGGCGTCGTCGCCGACCTTGTGGCAGGCGGCGCATTTCTTGAACACCTTTGCGCCCGCCTCGACCATCTCCGGATCGACGGCGGCTATTTCGGCGGCCGGGGCTTCGGCGGCCGGGGCTTCGGCGGCCGGGGCGGCCTCGGGCTCGGCCTGCGCGACCTCGGTCGCGGGTTCCCCGGCCTCGGCCGGGGCCAGGGGCGGCAGGGTGCCGGCAGGCTTGCCGTCGGGGTCGGTCGGCGTGACGTTCAGCGTCACGGCGCGCTTCGTCACCTCGACCGAGGCCACGCAGTCGGTCATGCATGGCTCGCCCGAGAAGACCGTGTATTCCGTCTCTGCCCGGTCGTCGGGATAGAAGCCCTCGGCGTTCGGCAGGGTGATCTCGGTGAAGTTCTCGTTCGAAAGCTCGAAATCGTCCTCCACGAGCCCGTTCGAATAGAGCAGGAACGCGGTGATCGCATAGGCCTCGTCCGCGCTCACCGTCTGCGCCGCGCCGAAGGGCATGGAACGGTGGATGTAGTCGAAGACGGTCGAGAGATAGGGCCAGTAGGAGCCGATGGTCTTGACCGGACGGCGGTCGCGGAGCGAGCCCTGCCCGCCGGCCAGCACCGGCCAGTTGTCGATGCCCTCGGCGAAGTCGCCGTGGCAGGAGGCGCATTTCTCGGCGAAGACCTCGTCGCCGGTGAAGACATCGCCCGAACCGACCGGCAGGCCGGTGCCGTCGGGCAGGACGGCGATGTCCCAGGCTGCGACCTCCTCGGGCAAAGCCGGGCGGCCGAGGCCCATCTTCTCCGCCAGCGCCGGACCGGCGAGGAGCGAGAGCGAGAGAGCGGTTCCCGCGAGGAGCTTAAGCGACTTCGACATTCTCGACCTCCCCGTCGGCGCGGACCCACCAGGTCTGGATCCCG
Organism: Paracoccaceae bacterium; assembly: GCA_011620265.1. GTDB lineage: Bacteria > Pseudomonadota > Alphaproteobacteria > Rhodobacterales > Rhodobacteraceae > Albidovulum. The sequence continues at coordinate 52,226 of WOZM01000031.1, read as the reverse complement.
TTGTTGTGGTAGACGTTGTTCAGGCCCCGGATCTTGCGGAGCGCGTCCTTGGTGGGCTGGACATACCCGGTCTCGTCCACCGCGCGGGACTGAAGGAGCATCTCCGACCCGTCCCAGTCGATGTCGAGGTGGAAGCGCGTCAGCGCCTTCGGCTTCACGTCGCCGGAGATCCGCGCCTCCTGCCAGTTCCTGCCGCCGTCGAACGAGACGTCGACGCGGGCGATCTTGCCCTGTCCGGACCAGGCGAGGCCGGTGATGACCAAAGGCCCCTTGCCATGCCGGATCGGCGCCTGCGGGCTGGGCGAGGTGATGACGGATTTCGCGTCCATCACCCAGGTCCATTTCCGCGCCCGCCCGTCGGGCATCAGGTCGGTGTATTTCGAGGTTTCCTCGCGGCTTTCCACCGCCTGATCGTAGACCCCGATCCGGCGCAGCCACTTCACCCACATGTTGCCTTCGAAGCCCGGCACGACCAGGCGGACGGGATAGCCATGCTCTTTCCGCAGCGCCTCGCCATTGGCGAAGAAGGCGACCATCACGTCGTCCATCGCCTTTTCGAGCGGCATCGAGCGGCCGTTCGAGGACGCATCGGCGCCTTCGGCATAGACCCACTTGCCCTCGGGCTTCACGCCGGCCTCGTTGAGGAGGTCGCGCAGCATCACCCCGGTATATTCCATGTTGTGGATCATGCCCTGGGTGAACTGGCAACCTTCGAGCTGGGCGCCGCCCCATTCCATGCCGCCATTGGCCGCGCATTCGCAGAAGGCGGTGGTGACGGTGCGCGGGAAGCGCGTCAGGTCCTCGTATGTGAAGACGAGGGGCTGTTCCACAAGCCCGGTGATCATCAGCCGGTAGTCCTGCTTCGAAAGCTCGATCGCGCCGGAATGGTGGCGTTCGAAGGCGCAGCCCTGCGGCGTGATCGTGCCTTCGAGCGCATGGATCGGCGTGAAGTTGATCGATGAGACCGGGCTTTCGGTCAGCCATTCGACATTGCGGCGCACCACATGGCTTTCGAAATGGATCGGCGTCCCGTAGGGCGCGGCGTCCACCGCATCGCCGAAGGCGGTGGCCCAGTCCTGCACCTCGGTGATGAGCGGGTCGGGTGCCGCGCCTTGCGCGCGGGCCAGCCCGGTCGTCGCAACAGCGCCGCCGGCCGCGAGGCCCGCGCCGAGGAAGGCGCGGCGGCTGGCGCCGCCCGCCGGCTTTGCGGTGTCTTCGGTCTCTGACATCGAAACCTCCTGTTTCGTCCAGTTTTCTTTCATCTCACGCCCCCGTCACCTGAACGGAGGTATTCGGGTCGATCGTCACCGCGCCCTGCTTCCTGATCCAGGCCTCGACGAGGTCCCAGATCGCCGGGCCTTCGGTGCCCTCGTTCACGCTGGCCCAGCCGGCGACGACGTAGCTTTTCGCCGGGTCCACCGCCTCGCCGGTCTTCAGCATCGTCATGTTGGTGATGCGGCTGCCTTGCGGCTTCGACACGTCGATGTGGTAGCCCATGCCGCCGACGCGAACCATGTCGCCGCCCTGCTGGTAATAGGGATCGGGGTTGAAGAGGTTGTCGGCCACGTCCTCGAGGATCGTGTGAAGCGTCTCGCCCGTCATCTCGCTCCGATACGCGGCCGGGTAGCTCATCGCGGTTGCATTGTGCAGATCTTCGCGGGTGATGTTGTCGCCCGGTAGCAACGACGGTCCCCAGCGGAATCCGGGCGAGAGCGCGATGTCGGCCTGATGCTCGTCGATCAGCGCGTTGCAGATCAGGTCGTCCCAGGTGCCGTTGAAATTGCCGCGGCGATAAAGCAGGCTGTCGGTGGTGCCGAGCACTTCTTCCAGTTCAGCCTTGAACGGTTCACGCTCGGCGTCGATGAGGGCGGCGACCTCGGCATCGGGCTCGATCACGTCCGAGAAGATCGGGATCAGCTTGTGCTTGAAGCCCATCATCCGGCCGTTCTGCACGTCGAGATCGACGCGGCTGATGAACTTGCCGTTGGAGCCCGACGCGATCAGCAGGGTCTGGCCGACCATCACCGGCTCGGGCAGGGCGTCATGGGTGTGGCCGGTGAGGATCACGTCGATGCCGGGCACGTTGCCGGCCATCTTGCGGTCCACGTCGAAGCCGTTGTGGCTGAGCACGACGACCAGATCGGCGCCGTTGTCGCGGACCTCCTGCACCACCTCGGCCATCCGCTCCTCGCGCACGCCGAAGGAGAGGTTCGGGAACATCCACTTGGGGTTCGCGATGGGGAGGTAGGGGAAGGCCTGGCCGATCACCGCGACATTGGCGCCGCCGACCTCGAACATCTTGTAGGGCTCATAGGCCGGCTCGTTCCATTCGGCGTCGAAGATGTTGGCGCCGAGGAAGGGGAAGTCGAGCCCCTCGACGATCTCGGTCACGCGGTCGATGCCGAGGGTGAATTCCCAGTGCGAGGTCATCGCGTCGGGCTTCAGCGCGTTCATCACGTTGACCATGTCCTGACCGGCCGTCTTCTGCGCCGTGAGCGAGCCCTGCCAGGTATCGCCGCCGTCGAGCAGCAGCGCATCGGGACGCGCGGCGCGGATCGCCTTGATCACGGTGGCGCAGCGATCGAGCCCGCCCATCCGGCCATAGGCCCTGGCGAGGGCTTCGAAATCGGGATAGGTCAGGGCATAGGCCTCGGGTGTGCCGCTCTCGATGTTGAACATCTTGAGGAAATCGGCGCCGGTGACATGCGGCGGCTGACCGTTCACGGCGCCGACGCCGAGGTTGATCTCGGGCTCGCGGAACCAGATCGGCTTCATCTGGGCGTGGATGTCGGTGATGTGGATCAGCGTGACATTGCCGTAGTCATCGAACTCAAGAAGCTTGTCCTGGGTCAGCGCCTGCTGCGCGGCGAGCCGCGACCAGTTGCCGACGCCGGACGCGCCCCACAAGGCGGATGCCGCCACCGTTGCCTGAAGGAAATCCCGCCGGGAAATCATGTCTGTCTGTCCTCGTCCTGTGGGCAAAGGCGATGCCGGCGCGCAACTGCACGCTCCGCCCTGCCCCGATCAAAAAATGAACAAACGAATGGGCCCGGGCGGCGGCCGCCCGGACCGGTCTTCGGTCAGTTGCGAACCGACGGCCCCTCGACCGACAGCCCGTTGCCGCGCGAGGCGACATAGGTCTCGAGCGCGATGAACTCGGGCGAGCCGGGCTTGAAGGTCTCGGCCCGCGTGTCGCGGATGCAGCCCTTGAAGCGGTTGTGGATCGACGAGAGCTTGGCGTCCTTCAGTCGGTAGACCGGGAAGCCGTTGACCTGGCCCTGGCTCAGGTGGTCGGCGCGGATGAAGTTGCCGTAATTCTGCTCGTGACAGTTCGCGCAGGAAAGCTCGAGTTGGCCATAGCGGGTGTAGTACATCTCCTTGCCCAGTTCCCAGAACGGGGCGGCAGGCCCGTCCACGGCCACGTTCACCGGCATGCCGCGCGACACCGAGGAGATGAGCGCGGTCATGTTGACCATCGCCGCGTCGTCCCAGCCCCAGGCTTCGGCGCCCATGCGTTCTGTCCGACACTCGTTGATATACATCTCGAGCGTCATCATCGTGCCCTTCGTCTCGCTGAACTTCGGCATCTGGGTCCGCACGCCGGCCATGCTTTCCGGCGCCTCGTGGCAGGAGGCGCAGGATTTGCCCTCGGCTCCGTCCTCGGTGTTCCAGTCCTCCATCGCGGCCTCGACGCCGAGCATGCCCGGATTGTCGAAGTCGTCACGCTGCATGTCGCGGGTGTCGTCTTCGCGGAAGTGCCAGCCGGAATACTGCTCGCTCAGCCCGTCGATGTAGTCGGGGGCAGAGGTCGTGTGGGTGACTATCTCGATCTCTTCGTTGATCACAAGCGTGTCGTCCACCGGTCCGGCCCAGGCGGAGAGCCCCGCGAAAGCGAGGGCCGCGGCGGCGCAGGTCCCGGCGAGTGTCTTGATCTTCATGCGTTATCCTCCCTGAGAAACCGCGCCGGCATGGCCGGCGGCGGTCCTGTCCTCGGCGCTTGCGTCAGGCCACTTCGATCGGTTTCGTGTCCTCGTAGACGGAGCCGTCGTCGTCGTACCAGGTGAACTTGAACTCGCCCGCGGCATCGACCTTGGCGTCGAATTCGAAGTACGGGTTGGTCGAGATCGCCGGATCGAGCGTCACGTCGATGACGTTCACGCCGTTCAGGTCGCAGGTGAAGCGGTTGATGATCGAACGCGGGATGAGGTTGCCGTCCTTGTCCTTGCGCTGGCCCGATTCCATCGGGTGACTGATCAGCGTCTTGATCGTCACCACCTCACCGGCGGCAGCCGATTTCGGGACCTTGACGCGGGGTTTGACATCTTTTGCCATTGTGTTTGCTCCCTAAGCTCAGCCGCCGCAGCCGCCGATGGTAACCTTGACCGTGGACGAGGCCTGCACGACGCTGCCATCCGCCATTCTCGCCAGCGCGATGACGTCCTGCGTCTTCGCGAGGCGGATGCGGGTGGAGGCCATCTGCGAGCCCGCCGCGGGGCCGAAGTTGAACGTGCAGACCGCCGGCGTCGGGTTGCCCGAGGCCAGCAGCATGATCGCGGTGGCGCCCGGCGCGTCCACGGAGATCGGCACGGTGTTGCCGTTCTCGGCGATCTCGGGCGCGGTCAGGGTGACCCCGCCGGTGCCCACCGTGGCGCCGCCGGCGAAGGCCGCCGTCAGTTCCTCGACCGTTTCCGCCGCCATCGCCGGCAGCGGAAGGGCCGCGAAGGCGACGCCGCCCAGGCCGAGCGCCAGGGCATTCCGTCTCGATAGTTGCATCTTACGCTCCTTTTCCTGTCTGGTTCGGATCCCGTGGCCGCTCATTCCTTGAGCGTCAGAAGATAGGCCACGACATCCTCGATCTGTTGTGCGGTCAGCATCGGCGGAAGCTCGCCTTCGGGCGCCTTGCCGGTGAAGGCGTCGCCGGGCCGGATATAGGGCCCGGTCTTGTAGAAGGACGGCATGACCGAGCCGTCGAAGGTCATCTTGGCGTCCGAGACGATGCCGCGAAGCTGGGCTTCTTCCCAGCGCTCGGCGGCGCCGTCGAGCGACGGCCCGACATTGCCCTGGAACGCGACGTCCGGCATCGCCGAGACCGTGTGGCAGGCCACGCAGTTGCCGAGCGCGCGGTTCGACATCACCTTCGCCCCCTCGGCGGGATCGCCGGCGACGCCCGTCAGGGACTGCGCGACCGCGCCTTCCTCGAAGGTCACGGCGGCCGGAGCCGTTTCGGCCGTGGCCGTGACCGCGGACAGCAGCAGGCCCAGCAATATATGGCGCTTCATTGAAGTCCTCCCTGTTCTCTCCCGAATCCGAAGGTAACGGAGGCCGGCCACTCGATGCAACATAAAATTCAACTGCGTGAATATGTGAATACAACGGTGGCGGAACACCGCCCGGCGGCCGCGTTCAGTTCGACATGCCGCCGGTCACGCGCTCGGCGAGGTATTTCTGGAAATGCTCGCCCGATTCGTAGCCGTGATCCTTCACCCAGGTCAGCAGCGCCGCCGTGGTTTGTTTGCCGAAAGCGCCCGGCATCGACACGACGGCAGCCTGCGACACGGTCTGCCCCTCGGCAACCTCTTCGGGCAGGAAGATCATGGTGGGCGTGAAGACCACGCCCCATTTCACCGCCATGTCCTTCTCCGGCAGCGATTCGCCGTCGAAATCCGTCACCTCGACATCGCCGAAGAGGTTCATCTGCACGACGAAATAGTTGTCGCGAAGCAGCGCGTCGATCTCGGGCTCGGGGAAGATCTCCTCGTGCATCCTGGTGCAGTAGATGCAGCCGCGCTGCTCGACGATGACGAGAAGGCGCTTTCCCTCCGCATTGGCCTCGGCCAGGTCCTCGCGCATGTCCTTGAACGTGTCGCGGAGCCAGGCCGGCTTGTGCAGCCCGTCGTCGCCAAGCGGCGGAACCTCGAGCGCGGCGGCCGGAAGGGCGAGCGAAAGCGCGACGGCGGCGGAAGCGATGAAGCGGTGCATGGTGTCCTCCCTCAGGGATATCAGATGAATTTCGTCGTCCAGGGCATGTGGCGGATCATGAAATCGGCGATGGCGTTGACCGAACCGGTGGCGATCAGCACGGCGAAGAGGATGAGCATCACCCCCATCACCTTTTCCACATGGCCGAGATATTTGCGGTTGCGGTTCATCCAGGCAAGAAACGGTTTCGCGAACACGGCGGCGAGGACGAAGGGCGCGGTCATGCCCGCCCCGTAGACGAAGAGCAGGGCCGCCCCCCGCCAGATCGCGTCGAGGCTGGAGGCGACCATGAGAATCGCCGCGAGCGCCGGACCGACGCAGGGCGTCCAGCCGAAGCCGAAGGCGAGACCCATGATGTAGGCGCCGACCACCGTCGTCGGCTCCACCTTCGCCTCGATCCGCGCCTCGCGGTAGAGGAACGGAATGCGCAGGATGCCGAGGAAGTGCAGGCCGAAGACGAAGAGGATCGCGGCGGCGACCCACGACAGCGGCTCAAGCCATTGCCGGAAGACCTGGCCGAGCGCCGTCGCCCCCATGCCGAGAAGCATGAAGATCGAGGTGACGCCGAGCGCGAAGGCGAAAGCGGAGAGAACCAGCCGCCTCTGCGCCCCCGGTGCGATGGTCTGGTCCGACCTCAGTTCGGCCATCGAGATCCCGGCCATGTAGCACAGGTAGAACGGCACCATCGGCAGGATGCAGGGCGAGAGGAACGACAGGAGCCCGGCGATGAGCGCGCCGCCGATGGTTGGATCAAAAAGCACAGTTTCCCCCGCCTTGCCCGTAACGCAAAAACATATTACGATTTTTATATGTAATTGCAGAGGCGTCAACCATGCTTCGCGCTCTTGCCCTTTCCGCCCTGTTCCTGGCCTCGCTCGCGGCGCCGGCCGCGGCCGAGTTGCGGCTCCTGATGGTGGAGCAGCCGGGCTGCGCCTATTGCGCGCGCTGGGACGCCGAGATCGCGCCGATCTATCCCAGGACACCGGAAGGCCAGGCCGCGCCTCTGGAGCGGGTGCAGTTGCGCGGACCCTATCCCGAGGGGATCGAGCTTGGCCCCCGTCCGGTCTTCACGCCGACCTTCATCCTCGTGCAGGATGACCGGGAGGCCGGCCGGATCGAAGGCTATCCGGGAGAGGACTTCTTCTGGGGCCTTCTCGCGCGGATGATGACGGAGACCGGCGAATTTGAGGGACAGGAGACACGATGAAGACCCTGACGGACCCGCCCGGAACCCCGGACGGCATTGCCGGCGCGCCGGCCCCCGGGATCGTCGATGCCTGCGCCCTTGGCGGATGCGCGGCGGCTGCGGATGACCTGGCCCTTTGAGAAACGCCAGCGCTCCGGCGATGCCGGAGTGCCCCCCGCCGGCGCCGCCGAGGCGGCGGCGGCAGAGGATCTCGTCGGTCAGGCGGACGAGGCGGCCGGCTACCTGAAGGCGCTTGCCCATGAGGGCCGGCTGATGATCCTCTGCCATCTGGTCGACGGCGAAAAGTCGGTGACCGAGCTTGAAACCCTGCTCGCCTCGCGGCAGGCTGCGGTCAGCCAGCAGCTCGCCCGATTGCGGCTGGAGGGGCTGGTGAAGGCGCGGCGCGACGGGAAGGTGATCTACTATTCCTTGAGCGACCCGCGAACCGCGCGCATGATCGGTCTGTTGAACGAGCTCTTCTGCCGGGAGGCCTAGGAGCGGGACGGGGGGCGAGGCCCCCCCGAGGGGAGAACAGGGATGGACACGATACCACCGGGCGTTCTGGCCGCGCTTGCCGGCCTCGCGGGCGGTCTCATTCTGGGGCTTTCGGCGCGGCTGGGGGATTTCTGCACCCTCGGCGCGCTCGAATCGGCCGTCTACGGCGCCGACCAGCGGCGGCTCAGGCTCTGGGGCGTGGTTCTCGGCGTGGCGATCATCGGCACTTTCGTGGCCGAGGCGCTCGGCGTTGCCGCCCCCACCGCCACCTTCTATCACACCATCGCCTGGAGCCCGGCGGCCTCGATCGTCGGCGGGCTGGTCTTCGGCTACGGCATGGCGATGGCCGGCAATTGCGGCTTCGGCGCGCTGGTGCGGTTCGGCGGCGGCGACCTTCGGTCGCTCGTCGTCGTCGTGGTGATCGGCATCTTCGCCTTCGTCACCCTCTCCGGCCCGATCGCGCCCTTGCGCGCGGCGATCTTCCCGCAGACCGACGCCACCAGCCCGCAGGGCATCGCCCACTGGCTGGCGGCGCAGACCGGGCTGCCGCCCCTGGCCTTCGCGCTTGTCATAGGGCTTGCCGTCCTCGCCTGGGGCCTGTCGCACGCGCCGCTGCGCCAGGCGAAGGCCAAGGTCGCATGGGGCGTGGCGGCCGGGCTGTCGGTCGTCTGGTGCCTTGTCGCGACAAGCTGGCTTCACGAAGCGAGCTTCGGCGAGATCGGGGTCGAGGGGCCGTCCTTCACCGCGCCCCTTGGCCGCACGATCATCTTCTTCATGACCTCGACCGCGGGTGGCGTGACCTTCTCGGTCGGCATCGTCTCGGGCGTCCTTCTCGGCGCTTTCGCCGGATCGACGATCCGCGGACTCTTCCGCTGGGAGGCCTGCGAGGATCCGCGCGAGCTTGGCCGGCAGGTCTCGGGCGCCGCGCTGATGGGGATCGGCGGCACGCTGGCGCTCGGCTGTTCGGTCGGACAGTGGGTGACGGCGATGGCGACGCTCGCCTTCTCGGCGCCGGTGACGCTGGCGGCGATCGTCCTGGGCGGGATGTTCGGCCTGCGCCAGTTGATCGGCGGCTTCCAGCCCGACTGATCCGGGCCGCCGGCGCGCCTCGGCCTCCGCCTGTCACGCACCCGCGCGGCGCGTCTTTTCAGACCTTGGTCCGATGACTCGTTCAGCCGACAGGCCGATGATCGTCCCGAATAAGTCCGGCCCGCGCCGGCAGAAGACCCTGCGGGATTAACGCAGCCCAGGCGACGTGCGAGGACGGGTTCAGCGCCGGGCAACTCGGCGGTGAACGCAAGGAGAAATGAAATGGAAGACCTGATTTTCAAGCCCGGCCGGATCGCGATCATCCTCGGCACGGCGGCCTTCATCACGGCGATGCCGTTCAAGATCGAGCTCGGAAGCGCCGACGGAATCGTCACGGTGAAAGCCTCCCAGGCTCTCGCCAAGAGCGGCGATGACGACGGCGGCGACGACAATGGCGGCTCGGGCGGCAGCGGCCGGGACGACGACGATGACGACAACAGCGGGCGAGGCAGCAGCGGCGACGATGACGATGACAGCGGCGACGATGACGACGACAGCAGCGACGACGACAGCGACGACGACAGCAGCAGCAGCAGCGACGGATCCTCGTCCAGCTCGGGCGGCGCGGCGGACGGTTCCGGCGATGGCGTGAGCGTTTCGAAGATCGAGGTTTCGTCGTCCGGCGTCGAAGTGCGCTATTCCGACGGCACCAAGGAAGAGATCGAGGCCGGCCGCTACGAGCGCAAGAATTCGGCCGGTCGCACGGTCGAGGAACGCCCGGCGACGCAGGCCGACATCGACCGGATCATGGGCCTCAACTGAGGCGACCGGACGCGGAAGACAAGAGGATCCGGGGGCCGCGCACGTTGGCGGACCCCGGATTTCGGCCGGCGGAAGGATCCGCCGGTTCAGACCCGGACAGGAGCCCTTCGTGCGGCAGGTCGTCGCCTTCACCCTTATCGTCGCCCTGATCTGGGGTGCGATTCCGTTGGTCCAGCCGCTCTTCGATCACGAGGGCGGCGCGGCCTATGCCAAGAGCGGATCGTCCGATGATGATGATGACGGCGATGACGGTGACGGCGATGATGATGACAGCAGCGGCTCCGGAAATTCCGGGTCGGGCAGTTCGGGATCGGGCAGTTCGGGATCGGGCTCCAGCTCTGGCGGCAGTTCGGGATCGGGAAGCTCCGGCACCGGATCAAGCCGATCGGGCTCGGGCGGCGGTACGCTCTTCGGTGGCGACGGAATCCATGTCCAGTTTTCCGACGGCCATACCGAACGCATCCGCGGCAGCCGCTTCGAGTCACTCGACCGGCGCGGGCGCGTCGTCGAAAGCCGGGCAGCCCGGCGGTCGGACCTGAACCGGCTGCGGGCGCTCGGTTCCACGTCCGGCCGGCGGGACGGCCGGCGCGAGGTTCAGAACGTCGCCCAGGTGGACGAGGCGCAAGGCGCCATCGACATCACCGATTTTCGCGGCTGGCGCGAGATCGTGTCGCGCGGTTCCTACGTGCTGAAGGACCCGAGAGGCCGCACCGTCGCCCGTCGCCCGGTCACGTCCGAGGATATCCGCCGCATCCGGACGATGCTGAACCTCGACTGAGACCGGCCGCTTCCGGCAATCGGCGATCCCGACGGCGCCTGACCTACTTCTTCCAGTGATCGCGCGCCAGCACCGCCGCCTCCACGCGGTTGCGCACATGCAGCTTTTGCAGGATCGCCGTCATGTAGTGCTTGACGGTCTTTTCCTGCAGGTCGAGCGCGCGTCCCACCTCCTTGTTGCTCTTGCCTTCGGCGACGAGCTTGAGGATGTCCTCCTCGCGCTTGGAGAGATCGTCGATGGGATTGGCCCCGCGCCGGACCCCGCCGCCCTCGCGCATCGCGTTGAGAATGCGGGCGGCGAGTGCGGGCGAGACATAGGACTGCCCCCGCGCCACCTCCTTGACGATAGAGACAAGCTCGCGCGAGCCGACGCCCTTCAGGACGTAGCCGACCGCCCCGGCCTTCAGCGCCTGCATCACGTCGTCGTCTTCCTCCGACACGGTCAGCATCGCGACCCGCGGCGGCGCCTCCATCGCCATGATCCGGCGAAGCGCGCCGATGCCGCCGCCGGCGGGCATCGAGAGGTCGAGGAGCACGATGTCAGGCCGCAGCCGTTCGGTCAGTTCGACCGCCGAATCGGCGTCCTGCCCCTGCCCCACGACCGTGATCGCCGCATCGTCGGAGAGGCTGCGCGCCACCCCTTCGCGGTAGAGCGGATGATCGTCGGCGATGACCACGCGGATTTCGCCCATCATGTTGACCTCATGTCCAGTTCCATCCGTATCTCGGCCCCCTTCCCGTCCGGGCGATTGCCCGCCGTGAGGGTGCCGCCGAGGCTTTCGACCCGGTCGCGCAACCCCCGGAGGCCGATGCCGGAGAAGTCGCCGCCGCCCTCGGGCAACCCGTCCGGCCCCGTCACCATGCCCGGCCCCCGGTCGCGCACGGCAAGGCAGAGCGTCCCGTCCGCGAAGCCGAGCCGGACCTCCTGCCCCACCCCGCCGGCATAGCGCCAGGCGTTGTTCAACCCCTCCTGCACGAAGCGGTAGAGGCAGATCTTCACCGCCTGCGACAGGGCGAGGTCGGCAGGCAGATCGCAGGCGACATCGACCGGCGCGCCGGTCCGTGCCGCATGGGTCTCGGCCACGCCGCGCACGATCTGCCCGGCGCTGCGGCTGTCGATATCGGGCAGCGACAGGCCCTTGGAGATCGAGCGCACCTCGCGGATCGCATCCTTGACCGCGCGCTCGACCCCGTCGAGTTCGGCGGTGTCGCGAACCTGTCCGCGCAGGGTGTCGAGCCGGAGCGCCGCGAAGCCGAGAAGCTGGGCCGGGCCGTCGTGAAGATCGGCGCCGATCCGCCTCAGCGCCTGATCGTTCATCGCCGAAGACCGGGCGGCGGCCTGCTGCACCCGCTGCCGGAGGGCGGTGTTGTGCGCCGAGAGATTGACGAGTTCGGTGAGCTGGCGGGTCAGCGCGTCGCGCTGGCGGTCGATGATCCGGCTGCCGCGCAACACGATGAGATAGAGGATCCCGCCGATCGAGAGGAACGTCAGCGCCACCGCGATCCAGCTGTTGCGCTTGGCCCCGGCGAGGTCGCGTTCAAGCTGGGTCGCGACCTCGTAGAACTCCGCGACGCCGATCACCTTGCCCGACCAGACCTCGCGCACCGGCGAATAGATCTCCAGGAGCGGCAGGCCGAGCGCGTTCTCGCCCTGGTCCTCCTCGTCGCTCAGATCCTTGAAATCGGCGCGGACCTCGCCGGCGATGGCGGCGGCGAGGTTCTCGCTGATCTCGAACTTCTGACCGACGATGGTGGGGTCGATCGAATGGACGACGAGCCCGCTTGGTTTCCAGAGCTTGAACGACACTACCCTTTCGCCGAGCGGGGTATTGGTGAATATCTCGTCGAGGGCGCGGCGGGCGCCGGGGGGCAGCATGTCGCCTTCGGCCATGTCCTGGCTCAGCGGCGACACGATGCTGTCCATGTATTGCGAGGTGGCGAGCGCGGTGTTGCGCACCACCCCGTCCTCGATCCGGGCGGCGACGACGCGGCCGATGAGGATCATCGACAGGATCATGATGACGCCGCCCGCGAAAGCAAACTGCGCCGCGAGGGAAAGATCGTTCCAGGATCTGAAGGTTGGCGTCATCTCGTGCCCGACCGGCTGCCCCGTCCTGTCTTCTATGGGCCATCGGCGCGGGGCGATACGGCCTTTGGTCCGATGAGTTCCACATCCGTCAGCCAAGCGCCGCGACATCGGCCGCGTCGATGATGAGCGCGAGCGACCAGAAGGCGGTCATCTCCGCCTCCCACGCGGCGCGGTCGGCCCCCTCGCCCGGCACGAAGCGTTCGACGCGGAAGCCGAAGCGCTCGAAACCGCTCTGCCCGAGCGAGGTGAGGATGACCGGCGTCACCCCGCGTTCAAGCGCCGCGGCGGCGAGGCGCAGCGCGACGTGTGCCGGATCGGCGAGCGGCGCGTCGACCCGGATGCCGAGATAGGAGGCGCCGGTATCCGCGCGTTCCCAAAGCCGGGGCGAGGGCGGCGGCGCCTCGGACGACCAGCCACCGAGCCCGGTGCCACGGCGCGCGGGCGGCGCTTCGCCCGCGTCGAGGTCCACCGGGCCTTCGGGCGTGATCCGGGCCAGGACGGAAAGCCAGTGGTCGGGGGTCATCGCTGCTCCTTCCCGAGGATGACGGCGGCCGCGTCGTCGTTGCCGGGCGCGGGCAGATCCACCACCGCCAGCGCGGAGCGCAGCCGGTCGGCCTTGCCCGCGTCAAGAAAGGCCCGCACCTCGCGCTCCAGAAGCAGCAGTTCATGCGCCAGCACCGTCTCGGCCAGACCCCGGTCCGAGGCGGCGCGGGCGCGGCGTTCCTGATCGTCCATGAAGGTCGCCATCTGCGGCACGAAGATCGTCGGCACCGCATGGTAGAGAAGCTCGTGGAAGGAATTGTAGCCGGTCGCGGAGATGACGAGATCGGCGAGTTGGCAGAGGGCCAGCGCGTTCTGGGTCTGGACCACCCTGGTGTTCTTCCAACTGCCGAGGCCCGCCGGGGCCACCGCGCCGGGCCAGACGACGATGAGGTGGAGGCAACCGGGCCGCGCGTCGAGCATCGCCGCGAGCGCCTGCATCTGCGCCGTCCGGTCGGCGGCGACGCCGCCGCCGAGCATGGTCACGACCAGTTCGCCGACCTCGCGCCCGAGCGTCTCGCCGAGGGCCACCCGGCGGGCCGCGCGGGACGCGGCATCCGGTTGCCGCAGGCGCTGGACGATGGGGCCGACGCTGCGCACATGCGCGCCGCTGCTCCGGTCGGTGTTCAGCTCGGCGAAGGCCTCCCCCGGCACGATCACCCGGGCGAAGGCGCGTTCCCGGTCGAGCGCGGTCGCGAGCGCCTGCCCGGCCTGCCAGAGCCCGCGCCGGATCCAGGTCGCGTCGAGCCCGTGTTCAAGGATCGTTCGGTGGATCGAATCGAAGACGAAGCCGCCGTCGAAAACCAGCCGGTCGCCGGCGCGCAGCACCCGGCGGAGCCGCAGGTAGTTCACGAGGTCGTTGGCATGGTCCTCGGGGTGGTCGGGGCTTTTCTGCACCAGGGGCAGGCAGTCGAAACCCCGGTCGCGGACGAGCGGCACGCAACTCGGGAAGGCGGCGAAGGCGGGATCGGCCCCGTCGCCCATCGCCTCGGCAATGAGGGTGCAGCGCCGCGCGTGGCCAAGGCCGATGCCGTTGGTCGGGACGAAGACCACCCGTCCCGGCGCGGGGGCGGGCGCGGGCGCGACCCCGGCCGCCGCAACGAGGCCGAGCGCGCTTTCGAGCGCCTCGACCGCATGGGTCGTCAGCCAGGGACTTTTCCGCGCCTGCCGCCCGATCTCGCCCCGGTTCACCAGCACGGTGTGCTGGACGTAGTTCGCCAGCGCCGCGATCTCCTCCGGGCCGCGCAGCACCGGCGCGCCGCCGGTCAGGAAGCCGCCGCCGGAGGTGCAGTCGATGGCCACCCGCCCCGACCGCATGAGATCGAGCGCGAAGGCCGCCATCCGCTCGCCGGGAACGCCGTCGCCGAAGAAGGCGGCGATGTCGGCGAGCCGGGCGAAGGCGGCGGGCGAAAGCTCGGAATAGCCGAAGACCGTGAGCCCGGCATGGCGCGAGGCCTTGACCTGTTCCTTGCCCTTGCCGGGCAGGATCACGTTCAGCCGGTAGTCGGGCAGGTTGTCCACGGCCGAAAGGATCGGCAGGGTCTGCGGATCCTCGAGCGCCTCCTGCGGCAGGACGACGAACAGGTGCGGCAGCCGGTCGGGCGGTGCCGGCGTCGGCGCGGCGGCGAGCGGCGAGATGGCGCTGGCGACGAGCGGCGGCCCCTGCAGCGTGGCGAGATCGACGAGGTCGGGCTCGCGCCCGATCGCATAGGCCACCTTCGCCCGCGCCGCGATGGCCGATTGCCGGTCGGCGAAGCGGCCGACGACCGAGACCGCGACCTCCGCGCCGAGCCGCATTCCCCGCAGCCCCATCATCGTCTCCTGCCCGACGCTCTCGGCGCCGATCAGGATCACGCGGGTGAGCGTCACGGTGCCGAGATCGGCGAGGAAGGACGCCGCCTCGTATTTCTGGTAGCGCTCCAGCTTCTCGGGGCGGGTCCGGTCGTCGAGCACGACGCGGTGCCCGCGCGCGGCAAGCTGGGTCGCGACGAGGAGCTTGGCATCGAAGGCCTTGTCGGTCCGTTCGCCGGCCTCGATCAGGATCATGCCGCAGCTCCGATCCGGGCTCCGACGAGGCCTGTGAACCGCGCCCGGAACGCGGCGGCCGAGAACCCGGCAAGGGCCGCCTGCGCCGCGCGGACATGGCCCGTGTAGCGGGCGGGATCCTCCACGAAGGCGCGGATGATGCCGTCCACCTCCCCGGGCCGCGCGCCGATGACGCCGCCACCGAACCCCGCCGCCGTCGCCGGGTCCGAGATCGCCACCTTTCCGGCGGCGATGGCCTCGGCGAGCACGCGGCCGAAGCTTTCCTGCCAGGTGGGCGCGGTGAAATAGACCATGAAGTCGATCATTCCGAAATACCGGGCCAGATCAAGGCCCCGGAACGGGTAGACCTGCCAGTGCGCCGGCGCGCCTTGGGCGATCATCAGGTCGGCCCCGAGGATGACATTGGCCTCGGCGTGGCGCGGAAAGCAGAGGTCGAGGGTGTCGGGGGGCGGGAACTTCTCGAAGCCAGGACGGGAGTGCCGGCCGCGCCGGTCGCGCGGGGCCACCGTCGGCGGGGTCATCGGCAGATCGCAGATGTTGAACCAGTCCTCCGCCAGCACGTCCCAGCCGGGCGGCAGGCCGAAGCGGTCGCCCCAGGCCGCGACCGTCGCCCGGTTATGGGCCGAGATCGGGGCCAGCGATTTTCGCAAGGCCAGCGTGGCGCGGTCGATCTGCCCGAGGCAGCCGGCGGTGTCGAACGCCTCTTGCCCGCCGGGGCGGAGGAAGTTCTCGTGGGTGACGACGATCAGGTGGCGGCAGAGGATGCGGGCCCCGAAGTCCGGCTGGAACTTCAGGAAGGACGGGTTGTGAAGGATCACGGTGTCGGCGCTGATCGTCCCGGCGTCCCAGACCGGGTCGATCCCCAGCGCCTCGAACGCGGCGGCGAGCGGCGGTGCGGGATCCCGGCCCGCGAACATCCGCGAGCTTACGGCATGGACGGCGGGCCGGCAGAGCGGGGCTATGGCGCGCAGCTCCTCGGCCACGGCCGAGGACGTGCCGCCGGGAAAGCGCGGGTCGAGGACATAGGCAATGCGGCCCGACACGGTCATCCTTCTTCTCGGGGCCGGGGCGGCACGATCAGTAAAATTCCGAATTGGTGGCCGCGAAGCTCACGACTGCGGTCGGCGGCACCACCGCCGTCGGCGCAGGCCGCGCGGCGAAGCAGTCGAGCTGACCGCGTTCGGTCGCCGCGACGAAGGTCCGAAGCTCGCGCGCGAGCGCGTCGCTGCCGGACATGATCGACGGGTTGGCGGTCAGATACTGCCAGAGGGCGGCGCAGTCCTTTTGCAGGATGAGCTGTTCGATCTGCTGCAACTGCGCGATGTCGTAATCCGCGCGCGCCGGCACGCCGGCGATCATCAGAAGCGCGGTGATGACCGCGAGAAGTCTTGGCTCAGGCATGTCGCCCCCATCGTTTCGCTTCGACCCCGGCCGTGGCGGCCAACGGTCCTAGAGGTGGTCCCCGTTGCGGAGCTGCTGAAGGATCCGGTTTCTCAGGTTCAGAAGCCGCGGGTCCTGCGTATTGCGGGTCCGCTGCGTCGATGTGCGCGCCGTCGTGGACCCGCTTGCACCCTTCCCGGCGAGCCAGACCTCGATCGTGCCCGCCGGCGGGGCCGGTGCGAAGCTGGTGAAGTCGCGAAGGCGGGCGCCAATCGCTTCGGCAACCGCTGCGGCGGCCTCGGCATCGGTGGCGTGGAAGTAGCGCACGTTGCTTTCCGAGACGGTGAAGTCCACCCGGCTCGGCTCACCAAGGGGCACGCCTGCCGCGCCGAGGCGCGAGACGGCCTCGGCCAGTTCGGCGTCGGCGACGCTTGCGGGGGCGTGGAGGATGACGGGGCCGGGGATGAGCGACACGGCGGGCGGGCGCTCCACCGGCACCTCTGGCGCGGAATAGGCGGTGGGCAGCGGCTGCGCCGCAAGCGGCGTGTCGCCGGCCAAGATGCGCGGTGCGGTCAGCCGGCCCGGCAGAGGCGCGGCCCAGCCGGTCAGGGCGGCAGCGGCTGTGATCGCGGCATCGACCGGGGCAAGCGCCGCGAGACCCTCGGTGCCGGCCCCGACGCGCGGACGCGGCGGCGGCGCGGCGGTACCGGAGGGCAGCGCGTCGGCCGGTGCCGGGGGCGCGGCCGGGGCAACGGCGGGGCGCCGACCGACGACGAGTTCGAGATGGGTGGGCCGCGCCGGCGGCGGCTGGAGCGCCGCTGCCGGGGCCTCGAGGGCGAGGGGCCCGGCGCCGGCAAGGAACGGGCCGCTGCGGATCCCTCTTGGCGCCGCATCCGCGGCCTCGGGCGGCGCGGGACGCGCGAGAAGGACCGGCAGCGGGCGCGGCGCGGACGGGCCGAGCGCCGGCAACGCCTCCACCGCCGCGGAGAGCGCCGCAAGGTCGGTCGCCGCCGTCGCGACGCTGGGCGCCTGTGCGACCGATACGGGGACCGAGACGACCGGGGCGGGGGTGGGGGCGACGCCGGCCGGGCCGGCATCGCGCAAAACCAGCCCGACGATGGCGGCAGCGGCACCGAGGATCAGGCCGGCGCCGAAACCGGCGGCGACCTGAAGCCGCTTGCGCGTCGGCTTCGCCGGAACCACGACCAGGCTTTCCGCCGGCGCGAGCGGCTGAAACCGGGCCGGCGGCAGCTCGGCAGCGACCGCCGTTGGGGCGAGGACGGGTTTCGGCTCAGGTCTCGGCGTGACCGGCGGCGGCATGACCGGCGGGCGCAGCGGTCGCGCGACCCGATCCTCGACCGCGACGGAATGGCCGAGCGCATCGGTCAGGCGGTCGCGCTTCGGCACCGCACCCGGCCCCTTCTCCCACGGCTTGCGGCCGGTATTGAGGATGAATTCGTCATCTGCCGCGTCGCCGGACCGCGCCAGCGCCTTTTCGCGCTCCGCCCGCGCCCGCGCCAGCCGGGCCTGGAACGACCCTTTCGCCAGAAGCTCGTTGAAGCTTGGCAAGTCACCGCCCGAAATGGGCGGCGAAGCGACGTCCGTCGCCGTTCGTTCCATCAGCCCCACCCTCTTGACGGCAGCGAAGAGGGTCATTTGACCCAAGGCCAGCCCAAAATTACCCACGGACCCGCTTCGGCAGATGAAGCGCGTCCGACCACCACAGATTCATATATTAACCGTGAACCCGGCAACATTCAAACGCCGGAGCCGGGAATTGTTCCCGTTGGCGGGGAATGGCCGGCGCCGGCCGGGACCGCCCCCCGCCCCGGCGCCTAGTTTCGCGCCGGACCGGGCGCGATTCGGGCGGCGACGGCGCGGACCTCGGCGATCTCGTCGCCGATTCCGGCGGTCAGCCGCCCGCCGGCGACGATGCGCCGTCCTCGCGCGAAGACCTCGCGCACATCCTCGCGCCCGGCGGCGTAGACGAGCGTCGAATAGGGGTCGTAGGCCGGGATGAGATGCGGGGCCGAAAGGTCGATCAGCATCAGGTCGGCGTCCCTGCCGGGCGCCAGAACGCCCTTCCGGGCGCCGAGCCCCGCCGCCGCCGCCCCGCCGCGCGTCGCCATCGCGACGATGTCGCGGGCCGGCAGCACGTCGGGCTCGCCGGAGCCGAGGATGGCGAGATAGGCGGCTTGCCGCATGGTCTTGAACATGTCGAGGTCATTGCCGCTCGACGCGCCGTCGGTGCCGAGCGACAGCGTCACCCCGGCGGCGCGCAAAGCCTTCAGCCGCGCCATGCCGGAGGCAAGCTTGGCGTTCGAGAGCGGACAATGCGCCACGGCGGCGCCGCGTTCGGCCAGAAGCGCGATCTCGGCGTCGTCGAGATGGACGGCATGGGCGAGGAGCGCGCCGGGCTTGAGGATGCCGCAGGCGTCGAGGATCCGCATCGGCGTTGTGCCGTGCTGCTCCGCCACCAGCCGCATCTCGGACGGCGCCTCCGCCGCGTGGACATGGACCGGCAGGCCGAGGCGGTCGGACATCGCCGCGACCTCGCGCAGCTTCGCTTCGTCGAGCGTGTAGGCCGAATGCGGCATCAGCATCAGTTCGACCCCGTCGGTGCCACGATGGCGGGCGACGAATTCCTCGGCGAAGCGCAGACGGTCGGGCCAGGGCAGGTGGTCGATCCCGTCGAAGCCGATGAAGACTGGGCCGGAGGTGAGACCGACGCCGACCTTCCGCGCCGCCGCGATCGTCGCGTCGGGGTGGAAATACATGTCGACGACATGCGTCACGCCGCCAAGCGCCATCTCCGCCAGCCCGAGCACGGCCCCGGCTCGCACCGTGCCGGGCGTGACATGCGCGGCCTCGGCGGCCCAGACCGCCTTCAGGAACCCGTCGAGCGGCCGGTCGTCGGCCAGTCCCCGGAAGAGCACCATCGCGGCATGGCAATGGGTGTTGACGAAGCCGGGGAGGAGGAGCCCGCCCCTCGCGTCCACAACCTCGGCGGCCTCGGTTCCGGCGGCAGCCGATGCCGGGCCGAGCGCCGCGATCTTGCCGCCCGCGATCGCCAGCGCGCCTCCGGCGATCTCGGTGAAGCCGTCATCCATCGTCAGGATGCGGGCATCGGTGATGAGCGTGTCGGCGCGGGCCGGGAATGCGGTCATTCCGTCACCTCGGGAAGCGCCGGGATCAGCGCTTGCATCAGGGCGAGGAGCTTCGGTTGCAAGGCTTTCGCCGCCTTCCAAACCTCGTCCTCGTTCGTCACATGGGTGTCGGCGACGCTCGCCACCGCGATGTTGGTCACGGCCGAGAGCGCGAGGACGCGAAGGCCCATGTGGCGGGCCATGATCACCTCGGGCACGGTGGACATGCCGACGAGGTCGCAGCCCGCCGATCGCAGAAGCCGGATGAGCGCGGGCGGTTCGAAACTCGGGCCGGCCACATGGGCGTAGGTGCCGCGCCTCAGCCCGCCGATCCGTTCGGCCAGCGCCACGAGGTCGGGATCGTAGGCGCGGTTCATCGAGACGAAGCGCGGCCCGAGCTTGGGGTCGTTCGGCCCCAGGAGCGGGTCGAGCCCCGAGGCCACGGCGAGCGAGAGGTGATCCTCGATCACCACGAGATCGCCGACGGCGTAGTCGGGGTTCATGCCCCCCGCCGCGTTGGTCAGGACGATGGTCTTCGCCCCGAGCGCGGCCATGACCGCGACCGGAAAGGCGACGTCCTGCGGCGAATAGCCTTCGTAAAGATGCACCCGCCCCTGCATCACCACGCAGTCGCGTCCGAAAAGCCGGCCGAGGATCAGCCGCCCCTCGTGGCCCGGCGCGGTCGAGACCGGGAAGTCCGGGATCTCCGAATAGGGGATCGCGATGCCCTCGACCTGATCGGCGAGCGGGCCAAGGCCGGAGCCGAGGACCAGCGCGATTTCGGGGCGGATGTCGGTGCGTTCACGGATGAACGCCGCCGCCGTGTCCATTCTGGTTCTGAACATGGTCCCTCCGCCTCCGGTCCCGCCGGTTTTCGCATTCCGGTTGTGCCGGGGCAAGCCCGGCGGCAGTCAGAGCACGCGGGCGAGGAAGGCGCGGGTGCGCGCCTCGCGCGGGGCGCTGAAAATCTCGGCGGGCGGACCTTCCTCGACGATACGCCCGGCATCGAGGAAACAGACCTTGTCGGCGGCCTCGCGGGCGAAGGCCATCTCGTGCGTGGCCAGCACCATGGTCATGCCCTCGGCCTTGAGCGCGCGCAGGACGTCGAGAACCTCGCCCACCAGTTCGGGGTCGAGCGCCGATGTCACCTCGTCGAAGAGCATCACCTCGGGTTTCATGGCGAGCGCCCGGATGATCGCCACCCGCTGCTGCTGACCACCGGAAAGCTGGTCGGGGTAGTGCGACATCCGGTCGGCGAGGCCGAAGCGGTCGAAGAGCGCCTCGACCCCCGGCAGGAGCGCCGCACGGGCTTTGCGGTGGATGCGGCGCGGGGCGAGCAGGACATTGTCGAGCGCGGTCATGTGCGGAAAGAGGTTGAAGCTCTGGAACACCAGCCCGATGCGCTGGCGGATCGGCTGGGGGTCAAGCTCGGGGTCGGTGATGTCGGCGCCGTCGAGAAGGATCACGCCGTCATCGACGGGCTCCAGCAGGTTCATGCAGCGCAGGAGCGTCGACTTGCCGGAGCCGGACGCGCCGATGAGGCAGACCATCTGCCCCTCCTCCACCTCAAGGTCGATGCCGCGCAGCACCTCGTTCGCGCCGAAGCTCTTCCAGACGTCGATCATCTGCAGCTTCACCGCCATCAACTGCGCGCCCGGTTCTGCCGGGCGATCATCCGGTCGACCGCGCGGGTGGCGGGCACCGTCACGGCGAGGAAGATCAGCGCCGCGCCGAGATAGGGCGTGAAATTCGCGTGGACCGACTTGTAGACGCCGGCCTGGCGCAGGATCTCCACCGGGCCGATGAACGACAGGAGCGCCACGTCCTTCTGAAGCGCGATGAGCAGGTTCATGTTGGCCGGGATCACCCGGCGGATCGCCTGCGGCAGGATCACGTAACGCATCGTGTCCCAGTGCGAGAGGCCAAGCGAGGTCGCCGCCGCGCGCTGGCTTTCATGTATGGATTCGATGCCGGTGCGATAGACCTCGGCCACATAGGCGGAATAGGTCAGGACCACGGCGACAGTGCCCCAGATATAGGGGCTGTTCCAGGGTCGCGGCAGGCCGAGGCCGGGGATGCCGAAGCCCACGAGGTAGATCACCAGGATCACCGGCACGCCGCGGAAGACGTCGTTGTAGATCGAGCCGAAAAGCCGGAGCGGGAAGAGCGCCGGCGAGCGGGCGTCGCGGGCAAGGGCGATGACAAGGCCAAGGATGGCGATCATCGGCGCGCACCAGGCGAAGATCATCACGTCGAGGAGGAAGGCTTTCAGGAGGCCCGGAAAGGTCCTGGTGAAGACGTCGAGGTTGAAGAAGGATTTCTGCACCCTCTCCCATCCCGGCGCCATCGGCACGAGGATGACGATGAGTGCGATCACCGCCGCCGTGCTAAGGGCGGCGATGACCATGCTGCGCCGGCGCAGATGCGCCTCGCGCGCCTCGCGGCGGGTCGGACCGCGCGCGGCCCTGCGGCCGGTGGCCGTCGTCTCCGTCCTCTCCGGGGTCATTGCCGGACGGTCACTCGATGACCGGGACGCCCGTCGCCTGTTGCAGCCATTCCGCCTCGATCGCGGCCAGCTTGCCGTCCCCGGTCATCGCCGCGATCGCCGCGTTGGCGCAGTCGCGCAAGGGATTGCCCTCCTCGAAGACGAGGCCGAAGGAGTCGGCAGCCTCGGCCCCTTTCGGGAACTGGCCGAGCACGACGCCATCGTCCAGAAGCACGGCGGCGGTGAAAAGCGCGGTCGGCAGGTCCATCATCGTCGCGTCGATCTGGCCGGCCTTCAGCGCCTCGGCGGTGTCGGCGGTCTCGTCGTAGAGGAGCGGGTCGCTCTCCGGCCCGACCAGTTCCTGGATCAGCGCCGGCGCGGTGGTGCCGGCGGCGAGCCCCCATTTCAAGCCTTTCAGCGAGGCGAGGGTCGGCGTGGCGCCGCCATCGACCGTGGGCTGGCGGACGAGGACGGCCTGTGCCGCCGAATAGTAGGGCGCGGAGAAGTCGATGGTCTGGTCGCGCTCGGCGGTGATCGAGTATTGCTGGATGTTGAAGTCGAACTCCTTCGGTCCCGGCTGGATCGCCTGGTCGAAGGTGGTCGAGGTCCATTCCACATGTTCGGCGTCGAAGCCCATCCGCGCGGCGATCTCGTAGGCCACCGCGGCCTCGAAGCCCTTGCCGGCGGCCGGGTCGTTGTCGATCACCCAGGGGAAATAGGCCGGATTGCCGGTGGCGATGGTCAACACGCCGTCCTTCAGCGTCTTGCCCGCGGCGCAGCTTTCGTCGGCCGAGGCGGTGCCGGCCGCGAAGGCCAGCGCGAGCATCGCCGGGATTCCGATCTTGCCGAATGTCATCACGTCGTCTCCCTGATCTGTCGCGGCCGGGTGCCGCACCCGCCGCCGGCCGGACCGGCGGCGCCGTCTTCAACAGCGCCAACAGACGTGCGCCCGGCAGGGCCTGTCAACAGGAGAATGCGCGCCGGCCGGCGCGGTGTTTGCCGTCGCGTCAGTCTGGCGCGAAAACCGGCGCGGCACCTCGACCTCGTGGCGAAGGCTGCTAGGCTGTCGCCGGGATCCGATTCCCGGCCTGAACCGAGAGTGAGCCGATGTCCCTGGTCCGCACCCTGATCCTGACCGGACTGATCGCCGTTCCGCTGCCAACGCTGGCCGAGGCGCCGCTGGCCGTGGAGATCGTGACCGCCCATGCCGAAGCGCAGTCGCTGAGCTATTCGCTGACCGGCGAAATCCGCGCCCATGACACGCTGAGCGCGGCCTTCCCGATGGGTGGGCGGGTCATCGAGGTCGTCGTCGATGCCGGCACACGGGTCGAGAAAGGCTCGGTGCTGGCGCGGATGGACTCGGTCCAGCAGGAACAGACGTTGCGCGCGGCCGAAGCCGGGATGCTGACCGCGACCGCCGACTACCGGCAAGCGGCCGAGGATCTCGACCGGCAGGACACGCTGCTGGAGCGGGGCGCCACGACTCGCATCGCCCGCGACAGCGCCGAGGACGCGCTGCGCATCGCCGAGGGGGTTCTGGCGCAGGCGCGGGCGGAGCTGGACCGGGCGACCAAGACGGTCGCGGAGACCGTGCTCCTGGCACCGGAAGACGCGACCGTCACCCGGCGCATGGCCGAGGCCGGGCAGATCGTCGGCGCCGCCCAGCCGGTGATCGAGCTGGCGCTCGACGCGGGCGTCGACGCGGTCTTCGACGTGCCCGAGGTGATGCTCTCGATCGGCGAGGCGCCGCCCGAGGTGACGCTCAACCTCCTCGACACGCCCGACCGGACCTTTTCGGGCCGGGTCGACGAGATTTCGCCAGTGGTCGACGCGCCGACCGGAACCGTCTCGGTCAAGGTCGCCGTCGACGACCCGCCCGAGGGGCTGACCTTCGGCGAGGCGGTGCGCGGCACCGTGGTGCGGACCGGCCCGGCGCAGGTGATCCTGCCCTATTCGGCGATCTCGGCCACGACCGAAGGGCCGTCGGTCTGGCGGGTCGATCCCGAGACGATGGCGGTCTCGGCCCTGCCGATCGAGATCGACCGCTACGAGACCGGGCGGATCGTCGTCGCCTCGGGAGTCGCGGACGGCACGCTGATCGTGGGCAAGGGGGCGCAGCTTCTCTTCCCCGGCCGGATCGTGCGGGCGGCGGAGGGCACGGAATGAAGTGGCTTGCCGTCCTCCTTACCCTCGCCGGCCCCGCGATGGCGGCGGACGCGCCGGCGCCCGAGGGGGCCGCGCCGCGTCCCGTCGTCTCGGTCATCGTCAATCCGCAGACCGGCCTGCCGGTGACCTATGTCGGCACCGTCGCGGCCCGGATCGAGACCGATCTCGGCTTTCCGCTGATCGGCACCATCGCCGAACGTCCGGTCTCGGCCGGCGATACGGTCGTGAAGGGCGAGGTCCTGGCGCGGCTCGATCCCGAGGATCTGGATGCCGATCTGCGCGCGGCCGAGGCCGGCGTCGCGGTCGCGGAGGCGCAGCTCCGTTCGGCCACCGATGCCCGCGACCGGGCACAGGAACTCGCGGCGCGCGGCGCCGGCAGCGCGACGCGGCTCGAGGATGCGAGCCGGGCCCTCGTCGCGGCCGAGGCGCGGCTGGAACAGGCCCGCGCCGCGCTTGCCCGCGCCGCCGACCTGCGCGGGCTTGCCACGCTGACCGCGCCGCAGGACGGGGTGGTGACCGAGGTCGCGGCCGAACCGGGTGCCGCGCTTTCGGCCGGGCAGCGGGTGCTGCGGCTTGCCGCGACGGGCGAGCGCGAGATCGTCATCGACCTCAGCGAGGCCGATGTCGCGGCGTTCCAGCCCGGTGCCGCCTTCACCGCACGGCTGGCCGCGAACGCGGCGGTGACGGCGCCCGCCATCCTGACCCGCATCGACCCTGTGGCCGAACGCGCCACGCGTACGCGGCGGCTGCACCTGACGCTGACCGATCCGCCCGACGGCTTCCGCCTCGGCGCGCTGGCGCGGGTGACGCCCCGGGCTCATGCCGGCGCCGGGGTGGTGCTGCCGGCGGGCTCCGTTCTCGACCCCGACAGCACGCCCGCCGTCTGGGTCGTCGCCCCCGGGAGCCGCAGCGTCGCCCGCAGGCCGGTCAAGCTCGGCCCGACCGTCGGCGGCTTCGTCATCGTCGCCTCCGGGCTTGCCGCAGGGGACGAGGTCGTGACCAAGGGCATCCATTCGCTTGAGGACGGGCAGGTCGTCGGCCCGCGCGTGACGCCATGAACCGCTTCAACCTCTCCGACTGGGCGCTCAACCACCGCTCCTTCGTCTGGTTCCTGATGATCGTCTCGCTCGTCGCGGGGGTCCTGTCGTACCTGTCCATCGGGCGCGAGGAAGACCCCAATTTCGCGATCAAGACGATGATCATCTCGGCCGCCCTGCCCGGCGCCGATACCGCCGAGACGCTGACGCAGGTCACCGACCGGATCGAGAAGAAGCTCGAGGACCTCGACGAACTCGACCATACCCGCTCGGTCACCGCGCCCGGCCGGACGGTGGTCTATCTGGAGCTCCTGCCGACGACGAAGTCCGCCCAGCTGCCGCTGATCTGGCAGCGGGTGCGCAACATGATGTCGGATATCCGGCCCGAATTCCCCGCCGAGTTCGCGGGCTTCCAGTTCAACGACAATTTCGGCGACGTCTTCGGCAACATCTACGCCTTCACCTCCGACGGCTTCACCCCGCGCGAGGTGCGCGACTACGCAGAAACGGTCCGCCGCACCGTGCAGGCGCTGCCCGCTGCCGGCAAGGTGGAGATCTTCGGCGCCCGAGACGAGGTCATCTATCTCGAGCTCTCGACCGAAAGACTCGGCGCGCTCGGCCTCAACCAGCAGGCGGTGCAGGCGACGCTCGCGGCCCAGAACGCGATCCTGCCCTCGGGCGTGATCGACGCGGGCCCCGAACAGGTTCTGGTGCGGATCGGCGGCCAGTTCTCCGGCACCGAAAGCCTCGAGGAGATCAACCTCCGTGTCGGCGACCGCTTCTTCCGGCTGGCCGACGTGGCCGCGATCCGGCGCGGCTACGAGGATCCGCCCTCCACCCTCTTTCGCTATCGCGGCGAGGAGGCGGTGGGCCTCTCGGTCGGGATGAAGCAGGGCGCCAACATCATCGACTTCGGAGCCGAACTCGGCGCGGTCATCGCCGAGGCGCAGGCGGCGCTGCCCATCGGCATCGACATCCATCAGGTCGCCGACCAGCCGCATGTGGTCGACGAGGCGGTGAGCCATTTCCTCACGGCGCTTCTGGAGGCGGTGCTGATCGTCCTCGCCGTCAGCTTCATCTCGCTCGGGCTCAGGGCCGGGCTCGTGGTGACGCTGACGATCCCCCTGGTGCTCGCCATCACCTTCGTGGTGATGGACTATGCGGGCTTCACCCTGCAACGGATCTCGCTCGGCGCGCTGATCATCGCGCTCGGGCTTCTGGTCGACGACGCGATGATCGCCATCGAGACGATGATCGCGCGGCTGGAGAAGGGCGAGAGCCTCGGCAAGGCGGCCTCCTACGCCTGGACCTCCATCGCCTTCCCGATGCTCACCGGCACGCTCGTCACGGTGGCGGGGTTCATCCCGGTCGGGCTGAACAACTCGGCCGCCGGCGAATTCACCTTCTCGCTCTTCGTCGTGATCGCGGTGTCGCTTCTGGTCTCGTGGATCGTCGCGGTCCTCTTCGCGCCGCTTCTGGGCGTGACCTTCCTGCCCGCGAAGATGAAGCATCACGACCCGAAGCCGGGCCGGGCGCGGCGTGGCTTCCACCGGCTTTTGCGGCTTGCCATGCGGTTCCGCTGGGCGACCATCGCGCTGACCGTCGCGGCTTTCGGCGTCTCGATCTTCAGCATGCGCTTCGTCGAGCAACAGTTCTTCCCGAACTCCGACCGGCCCGAGCTGATCCTCGATTTCGCGCTGCCGCAGAACGCCTCCATCGCCGAGACCTCCGCCCAGATGGCGCGGATGGAGGCGACGCTCGACGGCAACGAGAACGTGCTTTTCTGGTCGGCCCATGTCGGCCGGGGCGCGCCGCGCTTCCTTCTGGCCTACGACGTGCCGACGCCGGGGCCGAACATCGGCCAGATCGTCATCCAGACCCCCTCGCTCGAGGCGCGGAACGCGCTCCGGGCGGAGCTGCGCGAGGTCGCGGCGAACGAGTTTCCGGGGATCGACATCTACGTCAAGCTTCTCGACATCGGCCCGCCGGTCGGCCGCCCGGTCCAGTACCGTCTCTCCGGTCCCGACCCCGATCTCCTGCGCGATCGCGCCCGCGACCTCGCGGCGCTGCTGGCGACCGATGAGCGGCTGACGAATATCGTCATGGACTGGAACGAACCGGCCCGGGTCGTGCGGGTGAATATCCAGCAGGACAAGGCCCGCCAGCTCGGCGTCACCCCGCGCGACATCGCTTCGGCGCTGAACGCGATCTACGACGGGACGACCGTCACCGAGCTTCGCGACGCGGCCTATCTCGTGGACATAGTGGCGCGGGGTGACGAGTCGTCGCGCCGCTCGGTCGAGGCTCTGGCCGGTCTGCAACTCTCGACGGCAAGCGGCGTGACGATCCCGCTGCGGTCGCTTGCCACGTTCGAATACGGGACCGAGCAGCCGGTGATCCATCAGCGCAACCGGATGCCGACGATCACCGTCAAAGGCGCGATCACGACCAAGGACCAACCGGCGACGATCGTCGCGGCGCTCGCGGACCGGATCGCGGAGTTCAATGCCGCGCTTCCCGCCGGCACCCATGTCGAGGTCGGCGGCGCGGTCGCGGAAAGCGCCAAGAGCCAGGCGCCCATCGCCGCCGTCGTGCCGCTGATGATCCTGATCATGCTGACGCTGATCATGGTCCAGACCCAGGGCTTCCGCCTCGGCTTCGTCGTCCTCTGCGCGGCGCCCCTCGGCCTCATCGGCGTCGTCGCGGCTCTGGTGCCGTCGGGCGCCCCCCTCGGCTTCGTCGCGATCCTCGGGGTTCTGGCGCTGATCGGCATCCTGATCCGCAACTCGATCATCCTCGTCGACGAGATCGAGGTGCTGCGCGAAAAGGGCCGCCCGGCCTGGGACGCGGTGTTCGAGGCCTCGGACGCCCGCGCCCGGCCGATCCTTCTGACCGCGGCGGCGGCCAGCCTCGCGCTCATCCCGATCTCGCGGCAGATCTTCTGGGGGCCGATGGCCTATGCGATGATGGGGGGCATCATCGCGGGGACGATCATCACGCTCGTGTTCGTGCCGGCGCTTTACCTCGCGGTCTTCCGGGTCAAGCCGGAGCCTCAGGAATAGTCGGAGACGAGAAGGTGGAGGGGGGCCACATCCTCCTCCACCTTCGGAAAGCGGCCGATCCTGTCGCGGAAGACATTGTCGGTGCGGTCGTCGTTGACGGTGGAGACCTCGCCGATCAGCACGTCGGCTCCCTCGGCCCGGAAGGCGTGCCAGATGCCCGGCATCAGCGTCACCGATTCCCCCGGTGCAAGTTTCAGAAGCCCGCCGGCGGGAAGGCGCCGGAGCGCGCCGTCGACCGGCACCGCGACATCGGCATCGGGGTCGATCCCGCCCGCCGCGTCGGGTGAGAACAGCTCCAGCACCAGCGTCCCGCCGCCCCGGTTGATGATGTCCTCGGCCTTGATGTTGTGCCGGTGCATCGGGCTCAGCTGATCCTTCCGCGAGATCATGATCTTCTCGGCGTAAAGCATCCCCCGCCCGCGCGCGAGGTCGGCCGCGTCGCCGTTGCGCACGGTGAAGAGAAAGAGGCCAAGCGCGTCGAACCGGCCCTGCCCGTAATCGGTGATGTCCCAGCCGAGCCCGCGCGCGGCATGGTCGCTGCCCCCGGCGATGGCCGCGCGCATCCGGTCGGGCGGCCAGTAGGCGAAGGGCGGCAACATGTAGCCGAAGGAGCGGATGAAGGCATCCGCCTCGCCGAGGATGGCGTTGATCTCGGATCGCTTCATCGGGTTCGGTCAGGCGATCCAGCCGCAGATGCTGCAAGTCATGTCCTGGCCGCGCACGGCCCTGCCGCCGGGCGCCATCACCGAGCTCGAAATGCTCGTCCCCGCCCCCGGCATGCCGCCGCGCCGCGCCACGCGCGAGATGGCGCAGGGCGAGTTGATCCTCGCCTCCAAGGTCTCCGCCTTCGGCGAGAAGGTGACGATCGTCCAGAGCCTTGGCGAGAACACCCGCGCGATGGCGATCAAGGTCGAGGCCGAGACCGCCGTCGGCGGCTTTGTCACGCCGGGCGGCATTGTTGCAGAACTCTGATGGCGAGGGATTCACAACGCGAAACCCGGCGGTTAGACGGGTTGCATGAGCAAGCCCCCACCCGCCCGCTGCCGCACGACGAACTGGTCCGACTACAACGCTGCGCTCCGCAAGCGCGGGTCGCTGCTGATCTGGCTGGACAAGGACATGACCTGGCTGGCGCCGCATGAAGGTCGCCTCGGGCGCCCGCCCGTCTTCTCGGATGCGGCGATCCAGTTCTGATGGGGTGGACACCCCCACCCGACGGCACCGCAATGTGCCAAGGTGGTGATGTCAAAATCGCCACGAGGAGGGAACGTCCATGGATAAAGTTAGCATAGTCGGCGTGGATCTGGCCAAGAACGTGTTTCAGGTTCATGGTTCGGGAGGTGATGATCAGACTTTGTTCCGCAAAAAGCTGGCTCGCACGCAGTTTCTGCATTTCATGTCGAAGCTGGAGCCCTGCGTCGTGGCGATGGAAGCCTGCGCAACGGCCAACCATTGGGCTCGGGCTCTGGCCGATCAAGGCCATGTCATTCGGCTGATACCGCCAGTTTATGTGAAGCCGTTTGTGAAGCGACAAAAGAACGATGCAAATGACGCTGAAGCGATCGTCGAGGCTGCCTCGCGCCCGTCAATGCGCACCGTGCCGGTCAAGACGTCGGAGCAACAGGCCCGGGCCATGCTGTTCCGCACGAGAGAGCTGCTCGTCATGCAGCGCACACAGTTGGTCAATGCGTTGCGGGCACACCTTGCGGAACATGGGGTGATCGTCTCCGGCGGTCGACGAACCCTCGAGCCCTTTGCTCGTGCTCTTGACAATCAGGCGAACGGGCTGCCGGACCTGGTGCGGGAGATCGGGTCGGTCTACTTGGATCAACTGGCCCCGCGTTGCGGAGTGCCTTTTGGATTTGGAGCGCCGCATCGAAGAACAGGCACGGGAAAGCGAACTGGTTCAGCGGCTGCGCACCATTCCGGGGGTGGGTTCCGTGACTGCCATGGCAATAGAAGCATTCGCCCCCTCCATGGAGGTCTTCAGGCGCGGACGTGACTTCGCGGCGTGGCTCGGTCTCGTTCCACGGCAGCATTCGAGTGGCGGCAAGCAACGTCTCGGTCGAACATCGAAGATGGGGCAACGCGATATCAGGCGACTGCCGATCATCGGAGCCATGTCCGCGATCCACTGGAAGGGGCGGGATGGGGGCCGCGCGGGATCCTGGCTGGCTCGGATGCTGTCACACAAGCCACGGATGCTGGTCGCCATCGCACTGGCCAACAAGTTTGCGCGGATCATCTGGGCGATCATCATGCGCAGGGAAGACTACAGAGATCCGGCGGGGGTGGTCTGCTGAAGCAGTTGTCACCACTGACTGGAGCGTCGGTGACGCAAGCGGCACGATGATCTCGTATGGGCAAAAGATCGACAGGATCGGGATGGGCTCAACCAGCCTCAGGCAGAGAGCTTTGATCTCGTAGTTTTGATATGGCCCCCATCTGCGTATCACCATACCGGCCAGCGGCTTCTCGAACGTCGCAATCAAAGGCCTGACACATGAAAGCAGCCGGTCACTTGCCCAAAATGGACCAAAAACCACTTGCGCCAACGGGGGCGTCCACACATGCCTGACCATCAAGGTCCTGTTCAAGCTGCCGCTCAGACAGACCGCTGGGGAGGACGAAGAGATCGGCACGGTCACGGCGGATGGTGCCTATGACACCCGCCGCTGTCACATCGCGATCATCGAGCGCGAGGCGACCGCGATCATTCCGATCCGCAAGAACGGTCGGCCCTGGAAAGAGGACTGCCCGGCGGCTATCGCCAGAAACGAAACACTGCGCGCCACCCGGCACTACGGCAGGGCGTTCTGGAAGCGCTGGACCGGATACCACGTGTCCCCGGAGCTGGATTGAGGCCAAGATGCCCTCGCAGGTTCGCTCGAACCTGTGGCGCTCAACCTGCTCGACCTCAAGGCCTTCGGTGAACGCATCGCCGCAAGAGACCCCGACCGCCAGACCGCCGAAATCGCGTTGAGCTCCGCATCGCACTCATGAACCGCTTCAACGTCCTCGGCACCGCCGAGATCGTCCGCGTGGCCTGACATCAATGGGGAAAGGGGCTGTCATGCCTCGGGCAGCAGTTCTGCAACGTGTATAGCCGCCCCTTGCGCAAGTGGAATCTTCAGATCTGATTTTGGCGCGTCATCGGGTGCTGACATGTATCCGGCCTCTCATGCGGCGTCACACATGCCGCGAGCCCGTATGGTGTTCGAAGGTCGGGTCCGGATCAAAGCCGCGTGCTCGGAGGCACCTTGTTGCAGGCTGGTTCCTCTGATCCCGTCTCACGACTATTGCGCCAAACTGCTCCTTGCCCTCTTTCTTTCGGTGAATAAGCCGGGATAATCGCAGTTCTGTGCAGTGGCGCATCTGTAATGTGCGTGAATTACGTGATGCCATTCAGAAATTGCCAGGCGTTTCGACGTAATACGCGCGCCCCCCGGTTCGATTGCCGGCCCCGATATTGCGGGTTCCGAGGGCTTGACGCGCGCCGAATGACGGCCGATGAGATCGCAAGCCAATCGAGGGAGGCCGCCATGAGCCGCATCGTCTACGTCAACGGAGAGTATCTGGCCGAGGAAGACGCGAAGATCTCGGTCTTCGACCGGGGTTTCCTGATGGCGGACGCGGTGTACGAGGTGACGAGCGTCCTTGGCGGCAAGCTCATCGATTTCGACGGCCATGCGGCGCGGCTCGCGCGGTCGCTGTCGGAACTCGACATGGCGGCGCCTGTCTCGACGGACGAGCTGCTGGCGATCCACCGGGAACTGGTGGCCCGCAACGGGGTCGTGGACGGGATGGTCTATCTCCAGGTCACACGCGGCAATCCCGGCGACCGGGATTTCGTCTTCCCGGACCCCGAGAAGGTGCCGTCGGGGATCGTGCTCTTCACCCAGTCGAAGCCGGGGCTTGCCGACAATCCGGCGGCGAAGGTGGGGATCAAGGTAATCTCCATCCCCGATATCCGCTGGGGCCGGCGCGACATCAAGACGGTGCAGCTTCTCTACCCGTCGATGGGCAAGATGATGGCGAAGAAGGCCGGCTGCGACGATGCCTGGTTCACCGAGGAGGGCGCGGTGACCGAGGGCACCTCGAACAACGCCTATATCGTCAAGGGCCGCCGGATCATCACCCGGCAGCTGTCGAGCGACATCCTGCACGGCATCACCCGCGCGGCGGTCCTGCGCTTCGCCCGCGAGGCGCAGATGGAGGTCGAGGAGCGGCCCTTCACCATCGAGGAGGCGAAGGGCGCCGACGAGGCCTTCGTCACCTCCGCCTCGGCCTTCGTGATGCCGGTGGTGGAGATCGACGGGGCGGTGCTCGGCTCCGGCAAGCCGGGACCGGTCGCGACGCGGCTGCGGGAGATCTACCTCGAGGAGAGCCGCAAGGCGGCGATCTGAGGCGGCTAGAACGCTCTAACAGGCGGCTGAAACAGTCACCGGGCTGGAACGGTTTTCCTTCGTTGCAGGCTTCGCTGCCCGGCCTCGCGCTTTTGGGTCCGGCAGGCGTGTGTGCCCCACGAGGTTTTTCATCGTCATGCGGCCGGCAACCGTGGCAACCGGGCGAGGTTGTTGGCGGCCATGGACAGGATGAAACGGGAGCGCACCCGCCGATCGCTGAATATCGTGACCTCTGCGCGACATGGGGCGTCACACATGCCCGGCGCAGGTCGGCGACGAACTCGGCCGCGTCGAACCCCTTGTCTGCCCCGAGCGTCCGCCGCCGGGTCGATCCCGGGGAATGGCGGTGGATCATGGCGATGGCGGTCAGGAGGGCCTGGATCTTCATGTTTGCGAACCCCCTTCGGGTGGCTCCGGCAAGCCCGTGGAGTGTCCTGGCGGTGCCATTCGTGCCTTCGACCTGCCAGCGATGCCGGGTGTAGATCTCGTGGTCGTCCTTGCCCCACGTCGCGCGTTTGCGCCGGGCGCGCGGGATGGCCGCGTGGTTTGTCACGATATGCACCCGGCGGGATGCGCGCCCCGGGGCAGGCATTGCGCCTTGAGAGGACAACCCGCGCAGTCGTACCGGTCGGCGCGATACCATCGACCCGATTTCGGACTGTTCCTCGGGGTCAGTCGCTTCAATGCCGGGCATCGGACCACATCGGGACGGGGATCGAACTTGAACCGCTCGGTCGGAAAGCCCTGCGCTCCCTTGCGGCGGGGGGACCGAAGAGGCGGAATGACGGCTTCGATCTGGCGGTCTTCAAGGGCGGCGCAAACCCGGCCCACACCATAGATCGTGTCCGCCGCGATCCGGTCGGCCGGACGATCTGGCGACGATGGAGCGGTTGTCGCCGCCGGAGCCGCGTCGAGATATGAGGAGGATCGGAAAACGATCCGGGGGATCGTTTTCCCGACGATTGGATGCGTTGCGTGAAACTGCTGGGGCAGCGCCTCACGGCCCGGGACTTTGACCGTCAGGTCGCAGAGGTCCGGATCCGGGTTGCCGTGATGAATGGCTTCACTGCGCTCGCCATACCCGTCACCGAAGCCGTGGGATGAGTCTGTCCCGGGAAAGGGGAACCCCGTCCATCACCTGATCTGTGCAACAGCGCCGGGCAAATCAGCAAATTGATTTCCCTCACCGACCCAGGCACCAACCGGCCGCGTCCCGAT
Organism: Paracoccaceae bacterium; assembly: GCA_011620265.1. Lineage (GTDB taxonomy): Bacteria > Pseudomonadota > Alphaproteobacteria > Rhodobacterales > Rhodobacteraceae > Albidovulum. The sequence continues at coordinate 18,363 of WOZM01000031.1, read as the reverse complement.
GCCGCAACCCGGCGCGGGCCGACGGTGGCCGATCAGCCCCGGAAGGCACGCTCCACCGCGTGGAGACCGTCGAGCGCCTGCAAGAGGAACGGCGTGCTGGTGAAATCCGGCCAGGTCGAGAGCTTCACCGCGACAAGCCCGGCATCCGGGGCCACGTAGATCATCTGGCCGAAGATGCCGAGGCAGAGGTGGCGCGGGCGGTCGCGGTCCTCGATCCAGAACTGGTTGCGGTAGCAGCCGTTGGGGAACTCCACCCGCGCCGCGTCGTCGAAAAGACCGTGGGCCCCGTGCCGCACATCCTCGACCCAGGCGCGCGGGATCACCTGCCGCCCCTCGACCATCCCGTCGTTGAGAAGCGCCAGCGCGAACCGCCCGAGATCGCGAAGCGCCGCGCTGATCCCGCCGCAGGCGAGCCCGTAGCCGGCGGAATCGACGGTGATGCTGGCATCCTCCTCGCAGCCGAGCGGCTGCCAGAGCCGCTCCGAGAGGATCTGCGGAAGGCGCTGGCCGGTCGCGCGCTCGACCGCATGGGCGAAGACATCCGTCTCGATCGAGCGATAGCTGAACCGCGCGCCATGCTCGGCCTCGGCGACGGTCAGGCCGAGGATCTGCTCCCACATGCAGGTGGGCCAGTCCGACACGTCGACCCCTTCGGGCGCCGGCTTCCAGCCCGACGCATAGTCCATCTTGCCGACATCGCTGTCGCGCGCCGCATAGGTTTCGTCGAAGCGGGTGCCGGAGGTCATGTCGAGCACATGCTGCACCGTCGCCCCGGCCCAGGCGGTGCGGGCAAGTTCGGGCAGGTAGTGGGAAATCGGCGCGGCCGGGTCGATGGTGCCGTCCTCGAAGAGGCCTGCGGCGGCCGTTGCGGTGATCGACTTCGACACCGACTGCAGGAGGTGCAGCGACCGCGGCCCCATGCCGTTGTGGTAGCTCTCGTGGACGATGCGGCCGTCGATGGCGACCAGAATCGCATCGGTATAGGTCGCGTCGAGCATCCGGCCGAAACTCGTGGCAGTGCCGTCGCGGTCGGCATAGGTCAGGTCGTCCAGCCGCCCCTCGGCGGCGGGCAGGGCCGCGACCGACGCGCCGCGCCGGATCGGGGCGGTCGGCATCATCTGGCTCACCCGCTGGAAGGTCCAGCGGTTCCAGGGCGGGCGGTCCCAGTCGATCCGCGGCACCCGCCATTCGGGCGGCGGTGGCGATCCGACCATGATCGGCGGGGCGGGATCGGAATTGCGAAAGCTCTGCATCGCGTCGTTCTCCTTCTGCGGGGCTCAGCCGAGGCGCCGTCCGCCGGCGTCGAGAAACCAGTCGTCCGGGTAGGGATACCACCAATCCTGCACTTTCGGCGCGTGGTCGACGATCACCATCTTGGTGCGCCGGAACGCATCCAGCCCCTGCCGGCCAAGCTCCCGCCCGAGGCCGGAGGCCTTCCAGCCGCCGAACGGCAGCGCGTCGTTGTCGATGAGCGGGTTGTTGACCCAGACCATCCCGGCCTCGAGCCGCTCCGCCGCCTCCATCGCTTCGTCCAGCCGTGTGGTGAAGACCGAGGCGCCGAGGCCGAAGGGCGAGGCGTTGGCGCGGGCCACGGCCGCGTCGAAATCGCGGACGCGGACCACGGCGGCGACCGGGCCGAAGCATTCGGACCGCAGGAGGTCCATGTCGTCGGTGCAGCCGGTGAGGATCGTCGGCTCGTAGAACCAGCCCCGGTTGCGGTCGGGCGGTACCCGCCCGCCGGTGACGACCTTCGCGCCCTTCGCGACGGCATCGGCGACGAGCGCCATGACGCGGTCGCGGGCGGACTCGGACACAAGCGGGCCGATCTCCGACCGCTCCAGCCCGTTGCCGATGCGAAGCGCCTTCGTCCGTTCGGCGAAGGCGGCGACGAAGGCGTCATGGACGCTGTCGACGACGTAAAGCCGCTCGGCCGAGGTGCAGACCTGTCCCGAAAGGTGGAAGGCCGCCGTCACCGCGCCCGCCGCCGCGACGTCGAGGGGGGCGCTGTCGCAGACGATCATCGGATCGCTGCCGCCGGCCTCGATCACCGCCGGCTTCATCGCCGCCGCCGCCGCGATGCCGACCGCCTTTCCGGCCGCGACCGAGCCGGTGAAGGCGACGGCATGGGTCTTGGGCGAGGCGATGAGCGCTTCGGCCAGCCCGGCACCGCCCGGCAGGCAGGCGACGAGGCCCTCGGGCAGAGCCCGGAAGCATTTCATGAATTCCAGCGTCGAGAGCGTCGTCGCCGGCGCCGGCTTGACGATGCAGCCATTGCCGGCGGCGAGCGAAGCGGCGACGGTCCAGCACATCAGCAAGACCGGAAAGTTGAACGGCATGATGTGGACCGAGACGCCCAGGGGTTCGTAGCGCGCGAACTGGAACGAGCCGGCCTGCGTCGTCCCGGCGACCTTGCCCGCCTCGTCCCGTGCCATTTCGGCGTAGTAGCGGAAGATCGGCGCGCAATTCGCGATTTCGCCAATGGCCTCGGGATAGGGCTTGCCCATCTCGCGGCTCATCAGGATCGCGGCGGCGCGGTGGTCGGCGGTCTCGATGACATGGGCGAGGTCGTGCAGGAGCTTCGCGCGCGACTTCGCATCGACGCGCTTCCACTTCGCCTGCGCCGCAGTCACGGCGGCGAGTGCGGCCTGCATTTCTGCCTCGTCAGCCTCGGCGGTCCGGCCGACGGACTCCAATGTCGCCGGGTCGATGACATCGCGAGACGCGCCCGCCATCGGGTGGAAGGCGGGCGTCAGGAACCAGGCGGGGCGAGAGGGGTCGAAGATCATCGGATCATGTAGACCTTCTTGATGGTCTCGTGGACGGTGCAGGTGCCCTTCCAGTCCTGCGGGAAAAAGGCGGCGGTGTCGGGGGTGATCTCGATCACCTCGCCGCTCTCATGGACATAGGTGCAGCGCCCTTGAAGGAAATGGCAGAACTCGTCCTTCGTCACATGGCAGAACCACTTGCCCGGCGTGCAGATCCAGAGTCCGCATTCGCTCTCTCCGTTCGGACCCTTGTGAAACACCCGGCCGGAGGTGCGGGATTCGCCTTCGATCATCGTCGGGATGACGCCCCAATCGACGAGGTCGGTCTGTTCAAGCGGATTGCGCATCACTGGCGTGGTCATTCGGTCGGCTCCCTGTCGGTGAGGTAGTAGATGTTGCGCATGGTTTCGTGCACCTCGCACTCCCCCGACCATCCGGCGGGGAAAAGGATTGAGGTGCCGGCGGCGACCTCGATCACCTCGCCTGTATCGGCGCGATAGGTGGCCCGGCCGGCGACGAAATGGCAGAATTCGTCGCGCGGGATGGAGAGCCGCCAGCGCCCCGGCGTGCAGGTCCAGATACCGATCTCGGGTCGGTTCCCCGGCCCCTTGTGGACGAGCCGGCCGGAAGACTGCGAGGCGCCCGAGATCGCGTCGGGCTGCGCCCCCCAGTCGATCAGATCGCCGCGCGTCGAGGCGTCGTGGAGATGCGGGGCGGAGCTCACGTCAGCAGCCCCTCCAGCAGCTTCGCCGCCTTGGCGGGGCCGCTCTGCGCCTGCATGTGCTTTGAGGTCGCCGCAAGCTTCGCCGTCATCGCCGGATCGGTCAGGCAGGCCTCGATCTTCGCCAGAAGCTCCGCATCGGTCCAGTCGTAGCGCGGCATCTTGAAGCCGTGGCCGGTCTCCTCCACCCGCGTCGCGTTGTCGTGGCCGTCCCAGACATAGGGCATGATGATCGCCGGCTTGCCGAAATAGAGGCACTCGGTGAAGGAGTTGTTGCCGCCGTGATGGATCACCGCATCGACCTGCGGGATCACCGAAGGCTGCGGGAACCAGCCGGCGACCTGCACGTTCCCCGGCAGGTCCGGGTATTCGGCCGCATAGTCGCCGATATTGGCCAGCGCCCGGTAGCGCGACTTGGCCAGCGCCGCGATGATCCGCTTCAGAAGCTCGGTATCGCCGGCGCCGAGCGAGCCGAAGGAGACATAAAGAAGCGGCCCGTCATTGTTCTTCGTGAAGGTCGGGACATCGTAGGCTTCCTCCTTCCGCACGCAGCCTTCGAGATACTGGAACCGCGCGGGATCGAGCGGCACCTCGCGGTCGAACTTCACCGGCTCGGGGTAGAGCAGCAGGTTGAGATAGGGCGACGCCTCGAAGAACTGGCCGATCGGATAGGGGTCTTCGCCGCAGGCGCCGAGGAAGGCGTTGAAGTCGTCGTGGATCGGCCGGATCACCTCGTTGAACCGGTCACGGAAGCGCTTGTGGCAGGCATGGTCCTTCTCGCCGCAGCCGGAGAGATGCGGCGGGATGCCCTCATCCTCGATCTCGTTTTCCGAGCAGGAGATCACGCGAACCCAAGGCACGCCGTATTGCTTGATCGCGGGGAAGAGGATGACGTTGTCGACCGCGATCACGTCCGGCCTGATCTTCGCCAGCACCCCCGGCAGGTCCTTCTCGGCCCATTTTGCGCTGTCGACGATCGCGGTCCAGCAATCCTTCACGTAATTGTCGATCTGGTCGTAGGGCGACTTGCGGAAGTTCGGGATGTGGCCGTTGATGAAGTCCTCCCAGAACTTCGCCATCTGTTCGGGCGGCATCGGTTCGGACAAGGCCACCGGATGCGCCTCGAACCCGTAGCCCTTGTAGACATCGACGAAGCCGGGGTCGGACAGGAACACCGCCTTGTGGCCGCGCGCCTCGACGGCCTGGGCAATGCCGACGGAATTCAACGCCGGGCCAAAGGCGGCTTCGGGGAAGAAGGCGAAGGTTTTCTGGGCCATTGTGGTCTCCCTAGTCCTTGAAGATACGGGTATCGGCGTCGTTCCAGCCGAGCGTGACGGTGTCGCCTTCCGCGACCGGGCGCCGGTCGGCCGCGTCGGCGGTCAGGCGGACGAGAAGCGGGCGGGGGGAAAGTGGCGTTTCCACATGCAGTTGCAGGTCGAGCCCGTGATAGGCCCGTGCGGTCACGCGGCCTTCGGTGGTGCGGTCGGCGCGTTCGGGGAAGAGGCGGATGCGCTCTGGCCGGAGTGCGAGCGTCCGGCCATCCTCCTCGATGAAGTTCATCACCCCGATGAAATCGGCGGCGAAGCGGTTGGCGGGATGCTCATAGACCTCGTGCGGCGTGCCGCATTGCAGGAGGCGGCCGTCGCGCAGGATCGCCACCCGGTCGGCCATCACCAGCGCCTCTTCCTGGTCGTGGGTGACGACGATGAAGGTGATGCCGACCTCGTGCTGAAGCCGCTTCAGTTCGAGCTGCATCGCGGCGCGGAGCTTCTTGTCAAGCGCGCCGAGGGGTTCGTCGAGCAGGAGAAGGTGCGGGCGTTTCACCAGCGCGCGCGCCAGCGCCACGCGCTGCTTCTGGCCGCCGGAAAGCTGGTCGGGCTTGCGCCTCGCCATCGACGACAGCTCGGTCACCTCCATGATCTCGCCCACCCGCCGGGCGATCTCGGGCTTCGCAAGCCGCTCCATCTCCAGCCCGTAGGCGATGTTGCCCTCGACACTCATGTGCGGGAACAGCGCATAGCTCTGGAACATCAGGTTCACCGGCCGCCGGTTCGGCGGCATGCGGGAGATGTCCTTGCCGTCCAGAAGGATCGCGCCCGCTTCGGGTGTCTCGAACCCCGCGAGCATCCGCAGAAGCGTCGTCTTGCCGGAGCCGGAGGCGCCGAGCAGCGCGAAGAATTCGTTTTCATGTATGTCGAGCGACAGCCGGTCGATCGCCGTCACGCGGCCAAACCGTTTGGTCACGCCGCCGATGGAGAGAAGCGCCGTCACGGGGCGATCACCCCCTTGTTCAGCCGCTGCGAGAGCGTCAGCGCCGTGACCGAGACGATCATCACCAGCGTCGCGAGCGCGTTGATCTCGGGCGTCACGCCGAAGCGGATCATCGCGAAGATCTGCATCGGCAGCGTGGTCGATGCGCGCCCCGCCCCGGCGGTGAAGAAGGCGATGATGAACTCGTCCACGGACAGGGTGAAGGCCAGCAGCGCGCCGGCGATGACGGCGGGCAGGATCAGGGGCAGTGTCACCCGGCGGAAGGTGGTGAAAGCCGGTGCGCCAAGATCGGCCGAGGCTTCCGTCACCGACCAGTCGAAGCTTTTCAGCCGCGCCCGCACCACGGCCGAGACGAAGGCGAGGTTGAAGACGACATGGGAGAGGATGATCGTATGCAGCCCCATCGGAAATTTCAAAAGCGAGAAGAAGCTGAGAAGCGCGATGGCCAGCACGATGTCCGGGATGATCATCGGCGCGAAGACCAGCGCCTCGAGCGCCCGGCCCCTTCGCCGCCGCGTCTCGATCCCGAGCGCGAGGAGCGTGCCCAGCACCGCCGCGATGGCGGTGGAGATCACCGCGACGATCAGCGTGTTGAGCGCGGCCGAGAGAATGTCGCGGTTCGCCAGAAGCGTGCCGTACCATTTCACCGAGAATCCGGTCCACGCCGTGGGCAGCCCGCCGTCGTTGAAGCTGAGCGCGACGAGCGTCACGATGGGGATGTAGAGGAAGGCGAAGACTGCCGCGAGCAGGACGGCGAGGCTGCGGCGGGTGGCGGGCGAACGGTCAGCCATTTGCGCCCTCCCGCCGTTCGCCGGCGCCACGCTCGGCGGCGATGGCCTGCAAGGTCAGCAACCCCATCATGATCGCGATCAGCACCATCGAGATCGCCGCGCCGAAGGGCCAGTCATTGGCAGTCAGAAACTGCGCGTAGATGAGGTTGCCCATCATCTGGAACCGCCCTCCGCCCAGCAGCGCCGGCGTGATGAAATTGCCGATGGAAAGGACGAAGACGAAGACCGCACCGGCGGCGATCCCCGGCAGGGTCATCGGCAGGATCACCCGCCGGAACGTGGTGAAGGCCGAGGCGCCGAGGTCGCGCGAGGCCTCGGCCAGTTCGGGGTTGAGCCGGGCGAGCGGCGCATAGCAGGCGAGGACCACGAAGGGCAGGTAGTTGTAGACCAGCCCCGTGATCACCGCGCCTTCGGTATAGAGCATCGAGGGCGGCTCGCCCTCGTATCCCATCAGCCGCAGGCCTTGGGTGATCAACCCCTCGCGGTTCAGAAGCACGATCCAGGCATAGGTGCGGATCAGGTAGTTCGACCAGAACGGCAGGACGGCGAGGAAGAGGAGCGTCGGCTGGCGATGCCGGGGTGCCGCAGCGATGGCATAGGCGGCGGCATAGCCGACGATGACGGCGATGAGCGTGGCGGTTCCGGCAATCCGTGCCGAGGTCAGGAAGATGCCCGCATAAAGCGGATCGACGATCAGCGCGAAGTTCTCCAGCGTGAAGGCGTATTCGATCCCGCCGTAAAGCCCGCGCCGGAAGAAGCCGAGGGCGAGGATGAGCCCGCAGGGCACGAGCATCAGCGCCGTCAGCCACAGCAGGGCCGGAGCCATGAGAAGGGTCGATCTCGTAGTCTGGGTTTGCACTGGGCCGGGTCTTTGCGATGGGAAGGCGGGGCCGGTGTTCCGGCCCCGCGAGATCAGATCACTGAGCGGCCTTGATCGCACTCACCGCCTTGGCATAGGCGCGGCTCGCCTCGCCCACGTCGCGAAGCTGTTCGAGCGCCACGAGATCGGCCGGAGCCATCGCCATGTTGGGATAGGTCGCGGCCATGTCGGGCGACAGGCTCTCCATCGCCGGCCTGTTCGGCACCTTGTAGAGGATGTTCTCGGCCGCCCAGGCGTGGTTCTTGGCATCCAGGATGTAGTCGATGAACTTGAACGCGCCGTCCTTGTTCTGCGACGCCTTCATCACCACCATCGTGTCCACCCAGAGGTCGGAGCCTTCCGAGGGGATCACGAACTTGATCGCCGGATTCTCGGCGATGCCGTAGTTGCACCAGCCGTCCCAGGCATGAACCAGCGTCGCCTCGCCCGAGACGAGCTTCGAATAGAAGGTGGTGTCGTCGAAGGCGAGCATGGTCTTCTTCGCTTCGATCAGGTCGGCCTCCACCTCGTCGAGCTTGGCCTGATCGGTCTCGTTCACCGAATAGCCCCTGGCGAGGAAGCCTGCGGCCAGAAGCCAGCGGTCGGTGCCGAGAAGCGTGACCTTTCCCACCTGAGCCTCGGCAGGATGCAGGAGGTCGTTCCACGAGGTCGGCTCGGGCGAGACGAGGTCGGAGCGGTAGCAAAGCCCGGTCGTGCCCCAGGCATAGGGCACCGAGAAGGTATTGCCGGGATCGTGCGGCAGGGCCGCCGCCTCGGGATAGAGGTTGGCGAGGTTCGGCACCTTCGCGGCGTCGACAGGCTCCAGAAGCCCGAGATTGTTCAGCACCTCGGCGAAGGGCGAGGAGACGAAGACCACGTCGTAGCCCTGACCGCCCGAGGCGATGAGCTTGCCCATGATCTCTTCGTTCGTCGCATGGACGACCATCTCGGCCGCCTCGCCGGTCGCGGCGGCGAAGGCGTCCACGGCGTCGGGCGCCATATAGCCGTCCCAGTTGGAGATGACGAGTTCGGCGGCGGCGGGGCCGGCGGCGGCAAGGCCGGCGGCAAGGGTCGCGGCGATGCGCAACGGGGCAAGGGAATGTGGCATGGCTGTTCCTCTGTTGCTGGACGTCAGTGGGAATGTGCCGGTCTTATTTTCGAATTTCGGCCCACGGTCAGGCGGCATTCTGACGGCCACCTTGACCACAGAGTATTATTGCGCGAAAAAATACGTCAATAGTCAATTGCGCCGAGGGCAGCCGCCGCTGGCGCCGGGACCCGGAAAGATGACGCCACGAGATGAGAAACCGGTGACACGCCGGCCCCGCCAGAACCATCTGGAGCTTGCGCGGCGCATTCTCGACCTCGCGCGGGACCGCGGGCTGGAGCCCGGCGCGCATCTGCCCGAACAACTGATCGCAACGCAGTGCAACGTCTCGCGCACGCCGGTCCGGGCGGCGCTGAAACTTCTGGCCGATCAGGGGCTTGCGGTGCACGAGGCCGATGCCGGGTATCGCCTTTCGCGCGATTTCGTGCCGGGAGCGAGCTTCGCCGAACCGCTGCCCGATGCCGAGGAGGGCGCGCTCGCCCAGCGGATCATCCGCGACCGTGCGGCACGGCGGCTCGACGAGACGATCACGGTCGGCGAGGTCATGCGCCGCTACGGCGCCGAGCGCCGGACGGTGCTGAAGGCGCTTGGCACCCTGGCCGAGGACGGGCTGGTGACGCGCGCGCCGGGGCAGTCCTGGGTCTTTGCCACCCTGCCCGACAGCCCCGAATCGCAGGCCGACAGCTTCGAATACCGGCTGCTTCTGGAACCCGCCGCGCTCACCGCGCCGGGCTTCCGGCTGGACGAGGACCGCGCGGCGGCCCTTCGCCGCAACATGGTGGCGTTCCTGGCCGAACCCGACGACCGGCTCGACCCGCGCGCGTTCCAGCGGCTCGACTCGGAATTTCACACCCTGATCGCGAAGGGAGCCGCGAACCGCTTCGTCGCCGAGGCGCTGATCGCGCATCACCGGCTGCGCGAGCTGCCGGGCGCCACCGCGCGGGGCAATGTCGTCCGGCTGCGGCAGGCGATGCAGGAGCATCTCGGCATTCTCGACCATCTCGAAAGCGGCCAGCTCGCCGTCGCCGCCGATCTTCTCAGCGTTCATCTCAGGCTGTCGCGCAGCCAGCGCCCGCAGGCCGCGAACCGTGGCGCGCCGCCGCTTTTCGGCATGACCGGCCGGCCGGGACGATGAGCGACACGCCCACCATCGCCTTCTTTCCCGAGGCAAGCTTCGGTGCCGCGCTCAACTGCGTCGGCATCGCCCGGGCGCTGAAGGAGCGTGGCGCGCGGCCGGTCTTCATCTGTCATGCCGGATTCACCGGCATCTTCGCCGATTACGGCTTTCAGGAATATCACCTGCCCGTCTCCGGTGCGGCGGTGCCCGAGGATTACTGGCAGGATTTCATCCGCCGTCACCTGCCGCATTTCGACCTCGATCCGATCGACCAGATCGAGACCTATGTCGCCCCGACATGGGAGGCGATCGTCGACACCGCGGTGCAGGCCGAGGCGCCCTTGCGCGCGCTTCTGAACCGGCTGCGGCCCGATGCGGTCGTCCTCGACAACGTCGTGATGTTCCCTGCCATCGCCCGCGCCGGCTGCCCGTGGATCCGGGTGATCTCCTGCGCCGAGACGGAACTGCCGGACCCGGACCTGCCGCCCTATCTCTCCGGCCTCGCTGCCGGCGACGTGGCGGGGCGCGGCGCGTTCCTCGACCGCTACGAACGGGCGGTCGGGCCGGCCCATGCCCGCTACAACGCATTCCGGGCCGAGCAGGGCCTCGCGCCGCTGGACGAGGGGCTCTTTCTCGAACCCTCACCCTACCACAACCTCCTCCTCGCCCCGTCGATCCTCCGCCACGACCGCGCGCTGCCGCTCGATCCGGCGCGGTTCACCTTCCTCGAAGGCTGCGTGCGGCAGGAAGCGCCCTACGAGGTGCCGGACTTTCCGGGCGGTGGCGGCCCCTTGATCTACGTCTCCTTCGGCAGCCTCGGGGCGATGGACGTGACGCTGATCGAGCGGATGCTCGCGGTCTTCGCGACCTTCCCGGCGCGCTTTCTCGTCAATGTCGGCGGATTTCGCGACGCCTATCGGGCGGTGCCGGACAACGTCCATCTCGACGCCTGGTTCCCGCAGCCCTCGGTCGTCGCCAAGGCCGATCTCTTCGTCCATCACGGCGGCAACAACTCGTTTTGCGAGGCGCTCTTTCACGGCGTGCCGTCGCTCATCATGCCCTATTGCTGGGACGGCCACGACAATGCCCGCCGCGCCGGGGAAACCGGGACCGGCCGCTTCCTCGGCCGTGCCGACTGGACGCCCGGGAGCCTGACGGCGACCCTGCACGGGATGCTGGACGACCGGGCGATGCGCGACCGGCTGGCGGCGAACGCGCGACGCATGGCCGACGCCTCCGGCGTCGATCTCGCCGCGACCCGTATCCTCGACGCCGCCGGGTTCGGCGGCACGAGCCGCGCCGGAGAGGGGCGTCAGGCCGGATGACCGGCGCGTCTTTGCCTCATTCTCAGCAAAATCTCCCGCTATGGACGCCTCGGTCACAAGAAACAGGGCAGAGACATGTACCAGACCGAGGGCAGGACCGTGACAGGGCCGGGGATCATGATCCCGATCATCTTCACCGCGACGATCTTTCTCAGCGCATCGCTTCTCTTCTTCGTGCAGCCGCTCTTCGCCAAGATCGTGCTGCCGCAGATCGGCGGCGCGCCGGCGGTCTGGACCACGGCGATGCTGTTCTTCCAGAGCGTGCTGATCGGCGGCTACCTCTATTCGCACCTGATCACCCGCTACCTGCCGGTTCCGGCGCAGATCGGGGTGCATCTGACGCTCTGGGCGCTGGCGCTCTTCTTCCTGCCGCTCGCGATCCCCGAGGGCTGGCAGTACGAGGCGGGAACCCCGGCGGTCTGGCAGACGCTGGCGCTCTTCGGGCTCGGCGTCGGGGTGCCCTTCGCGGTCCTCTCGGCCAACGCGCCGCTCATCCAGTTCTGGTATGCGCGCAGCGACGGGCCGTCGGCCGACGATCCCTATTTCCTCTACGGCGCAAGCAATCTCGGCTCGCTCACGGCCCTTCTCGCCTTCCCGCTCGTGGCCGAGCCGCTCTTCGGCGCGACCCGGATCGGCGCGGGCTGGGCGATGGGGTTCGTGGTGCTCGGGGCCTTCCTTCTGGCGAGCGGTCTCAGTGCCGCGCGCGGCGGCGGCTGGATCTCGGTCCGGGCCGAGGCCCCGGCGGCGCCGGTGAGCCTCGGGCAGATCGGGCGCTGGACGCTTCTGGCCTTCGTGCCGTCCTCGATGATGCTCGCGGTCACAACCAAGATCAGCACCGATATCGGGGCGATCCCGCTGGTCTGGGTCGTGCCGCTCTCGCTCTATCTGCTCAGTTTCGTCCTGACCTTTACCCGCCGTCCGCTGATCTCTCCGGCGATCCTGCGCATCGGTTATCTGGCTGCGCTCGGCTGGCTCGGCGCGGTCTTCGCCGGGCTGACCGGCGCGCATGTCAACCTCTGGGGCGTCGCGGGGCTGATCCTCGCCTTCTTCGCCGTCGCGATGTTCGCCCATACCCGGCTTTACGACGCACGGCCGGACGGGCGGCACCTCACGCTTTTCTACCTCGTGATGTCGGTCGGCGGCGCGCTTGGCGGGCTTTTCAACTCCATCGTCGCGCCGGTTGTCTTCGACAGCCTGGCCGAGGGCGGCGTGACGACGCTTCTGGCGGCGACCCTCGTTCTCAGCAAGGAGATGCGGCTGACGCGGGCGCTCGCGACGCGGGGCGTGGTGGCGGGTCTCCTTGCCGTGCTGCCGCTCCTGCTCGCGGTCAAGGCGTTCGGCATCGCCGACTGGCTGACGCTGAAACTGACGATGTTCGGGCTCGCCGCCCTCGTCGCGATCGTCCTCCGCCGCACCCTGCCGGCGGCGGCCCTGGCCGCCGGGATGGTGATGGTGAGCGGCACCTATCTGATCCCCGACGGCGACATCTTCCGCGACCGCAGCTTCTTCGGCACCCACCGGGTGACGGAGGAGGACGGGATGCGCCATTACGCCAACGGCACCACGATCCACGGCGCCGAGCGGCAGTCAGACTACGGCAAGGCGCGACCCGAGCCGCTCTTCTACTACCACCCGAACGCGCCGATGGCGCGGGTGCTGACCTCCGATATCGGCCGCTCCGCGAAGAGCGTCGGCATCGTCGGGCTCGGCGTCGGATCGCTCGCCTGCTACCGGAGCGAAGGCCAGGCCTGGCAGTTCTACGAGATCGACGCGGTGGTCGACCACATTGCCCGCAATCCGGATTACTTCACCTTCATGTCGGCCTGCGCCGGCGACGCGCCCACCCATCTCGGCGACGCGCGGATGGTGCTGGCCGCGCAGGAGGGGCTCACATACGACATCCTGATCATCGACGCCTACGGCTCGGACGCGGTGCCGATGCACCTGACCACGCATGAGGCGATGCGGCTCTATCTCGACCGGCTCGCCCCGGACGGGGTGCTCGTCTACCACATCTCGAACCGCTACTACGCGATCCAGCGGCCCTTGGCGCGGAGCGCCGCGGCGCTCGGCCTCGTGGCGCGGATCGAGGACTATCCCGGCCATCCCGACACCGATCCCGGCGACAGCCCGTCGCGGGTGGTGATGCTCGCCCGGAGCGAGGCGGCGCTGGGCGAGCTGGCCTCCGACCCGCGCTGGGAGGAATTGCGCTCGGACGGGAAGCGTATCTGGACCGACGATTTCGCGAATCTGCTGTCGATCCTCGAATAGCGCGGGGCTCCGGGCCGATCCGCGGTGCCTAGAGCGTTTCGGGTTTGCCTTGAATCAGAATTCGAACCGTTTTCGGTCGAATTCCGATACTTGCCATCTCAACATAAACCGGAAAGGCCTTAGACGGCGGAGGGCAGGAAGCTGCCCTTCTCGGCGTCGATGAAGTCGCGCACCGTCCGCATCGCGCCGGTCAGCGCGTGATCCTCGCGGTGAAGCAGGAACCAGTGCCGCATGATCGGCAGGCCCGGCACGTCGAGCGCGACGAGCCGCCCGGCCTTCAGTTCCTCCGTCACCGTATGCTGCGAGATCATCGCGAGCCCGAGCCCGGCGATGACCGCCTGCTTGATCGTCTCGTTCGAGCCCATCTCGGTCGTCTCGTAGGGCCGCCCCTCGCCGATCCGGTCGAGGTAGCGGGTGGCGAGGATGCGGGTGCCCGATCCCGGCTCGCGCATGATGATCGTCTCGGAGAGGACATCCTCGGGCCGCAGATGCGGCACCTGTGCCAGCCGGTGCCCCGGCGGCGCGATCAGCACATGCGGATGCTCGCCGATCGGCACCGCGACAACCGGGGGATCGCGCGGCGGCCGGCCCATGATCGCAAGGTCGATGGCGTTTTCGTGCAGGGCCGAGATGATCGAGGTGCGGTTGCCGATCCGGAGCACGATCTCGATATCGGGATAGGCGGCGCGCAGCCGGGCGACGAGGCCGGGGGCGAAGTACTTGCCGGTCGAGACGACGCCGAGGACGACGGTGCCGGCGAACCCCTTCTGCAACCCGTCGATTCGGTGGATCGCCAGCTCGAACCCCGATTGCGCGCGGTGGAACGCGGTCAGCAGCGCCGCGCCCTCGGCCGTGCTCTCGAACCCGGTCTGCCCCTTCCGCGACAATAGCGCGCAGCCGAAATTATCCTCGAGCGCCTTGAGCTGGCTGTGCACGGCCGGCGCGGTCAGGCCCAATTCCTCGGCCGCGCGGCTGATGGAGCCGGTTCTGGCCACCGCATCGAGGGCCCGCAACTGCTTGAACGTCAGCGCCGAAAGCCGCCTCATTCACGTTTTCCTAATCGAAAGACAGAAAGTTTAAATTTTCTTATAGGCACCGATGCGGATGATCAAGCTTGTGTTTCAAATTGGGGAGAGGAGGCCCTGATGACGGATCGCAGCGCTCTCACGGCCACGGACGGCATACCGGCGGGACTGGTCGCGCCGATGACGGCGCTGGCGGACGTTGCCCGCGACCTTTCCATCCGCATCGCCCGCGGCCCGCTTGGCGGCGCGCTGGGCGAACATGTGGGGGAGAATGCCGATGGCGACCGGCAGAAGGCGCTCGACCTCATCGCCGACGAGGAATTCGTCCGGGCGCTGAAGGGCACCGGCATCCGCTGGTACGCCTCCGAAGAGCGCGACAATGTCATTCCCCTCGACGAGAGCGGCACCTACGCCCTGGCGATCGACCCGCTCGACGGATCCTCGAACATCGACGTCAACGTCTCCATCGGCACGATCTTCGCGCTTTTCGAGGCGAAGGCCGAGGCCGAGCCCTCGTTCCTCCGCCCGGCCCGCGAACAGATCGGCGCGGGCTACTTCATCTACGGGCCGCAGACCGCCCTTCTCGTCACCTTCGGCGACGGCGTGCTGCACTTCGTGCTCGATCCGCTGAGCCGGGAATTCACGCTCGTCGACCGGGCGCAGAAGATGCCGGCCTCGTCGAGCGAATATGCGATCAACGCTTCGAACTACCGCCACTGGTCGAAGGCGGTTCGGGCCTATATCGACGACTGCCTCGCCGGCGACGAGGGGCCGGGGGCGAAGAACTTCAACATGCGCTGGGTGGCCTCGCTGGTGGCGGAGACCCACCGCATCCTGACCCGGGGCGGCATCTTCCTCTACCCGTCCGACAGCCGCCCGGGCTATGAGCGCGGCCGGCTGCGCATGGTCTACGAATGCGCGCCCATCGCGATGCTGGTCGAACAGGCCGGCGGCCATGCCACCGATGGCTGCGACCGCATCCTCGGCCAGGCCGCGACCAGCCTGCACGCCCGCACCCCCTTCGTCTTCGGCACCGCCGATCAGGTCGACCGGGTCTGCGCCTATCACGATCTGCCCGACCACGAGGTCTCCGCCCTGTTCGGCGCCCGTGGCCTTTTCCGCGCCTGAGAGGTTCCATGAGCAAGAAGCATCCCATCATTTCGGTCACCGGATCGTCGGGCGCGGGCACGACCACGGTGAAATCCACCTTCGACCAGATCTTCCGGCGCGAGGGCTTCACGGCGGTCTCGATCGAGGGCGACGCCTTCCACCGCTTCGACCGCACCGCGATGAAGGCCGAGCTCGAGCGGCGCAAGGCCGAGGGCGACCAGACCTTCTCGCATTTCTCCTACGAGGCCAACGAGCTCGAGAAGCTCGAGGATGTCTTCCGCCTCTACGGCGAGACCGGAAAGGGCGAAACGCGGCACTACGTCCACGACGACGCCGAGGCCGAGCGCTACGGTGTGCCGCCGGGCGAGTTCACCGGCTGGGAGGCGTTCCCGGACGGCTCGGACCTTCTCTTCTACGAAGGCCTCCACGGCGCGGTCGTGAACGACGGGGTCAACCTCGCCGCCCATGCCGACCTGAAGATCGGGGTGGTGCCGGTCATCAACCTCGAATGGATCCAGAAGATCCACCGCGACCGCGCGAGCCGGGGCTATTCGACCGAGGCGGTGACGGATGTGATCCTGCGCCGGATGAACGCCTACGTGCACTGCATCACCCCGCAATTCGCCGAGACCGACATCAACTTCCAGCGGGTGCCGGTGGTCGACACCTCGAACCCGTTCATCGCGCGCTGGATCCCGACCGCCGACGAAAGCCTCGTCGTGATCCGCTTCAAGAGCCCGCGCGGGATCGACTTCCCCTATCTCACCTCGATGATCCACGGCTCGTGGATGAGCCGGGCGAACTCCATCGTCATTCCGGGCGGCAAGATGGACCTCGCGATGCAGCTCATCTTCACGCCGATGGTCCACCGGCTTGTCCACGAATCGAAGCGCAGCTGAGGAGGCGGCGATGACCCGGCCTTTTGCCATGAAGATGACCGCCGAGGACCGCATGGCGAATGCGATCCGGGTCCTGACGATGGACGCCGTTCAGGCCGCGAATTCCGGCCATCCGGGCGCGCCGATGGGCATGGCCGACGTGGCGACCGTGCTTTTCAACCGCTTCGTCACCATCGACCCGTCCGAGGCCGCCTGGCCCGACCGCGACCGCTTCGTGATGTCGGCCGGCCACGGCTCCATGCTCGTCTACGCGATCCATCACCTGATGGGCTACGACGACATGGGGATGGAGCAGATCCGCAACTTCCGCCAGATGGGCTATCGCACCGCCGGGCACCCCGAATACGGCCACGCGAAGGGGGTGGAGACGACGACCGGCCCCCTCGGCCAGGGCATCGCCACCGCCGTTGGCATGGCCTTGGCCGAGCGGATGCAGAACGCCCGGTTCGGCGACGATCTCGTCGGGCATTTCACCTATGTGATCGCCGGCGACGGTTGTCTGATGGAGGGGATCAGCCACGAGGCGATCGACCTTGCCGGCCATCTCGGGCTTGGCCGGATGATCGTCTTCTGGGACGACAACGGCATCACCATCGACGGCAGCACCGGGCTTTCGACCTCGACCGACCAGAAGGCGCGCTTCGCCGCCGCCGGCTGGCACGTTCAGGCCGTCGACGGCCACGACAAGGAGGCCATCGCCAGGGCCATCGCGGCCGCGCAGGCCGATCCGCGCCCCTCGCTCATCGCCTGCAAGACGGTGATCGGTTACGGCGCGCCGACGAAGCAGGGCAGCCATTCGGTCCACGGCGCCCCCCTCGGCGCCGAAGAGATCGCCGCCGCGCGCAAGGCACTCGGCTGGGATGCCGCTCCCTTCGAGGTGCCCGGGGACATCTACGACAGCTGGCACGCCGTCGCCCGGCGTGGCCGCGACGCGCGGACCGCCTGGGACCGGCGGCTGGCCGCGAGCCCGAAGGCCGACGCCTTCCACGCCAGCCTCGCAGCGCCGGACGCGGCGGCGCTCGACGCCGCGATCACCGCCTACAGGCACAAGCTCTCGGCCGAGGCGCCGAAGGTCGCGACCCGCAAGGCCTCCGAAATGGCGCTGGAGATCGTGACCGCGACCCTGCCCAACGCCATCGGCGGGTCGGCCGACCTCACCGGGTCGAACCTGACGCGGACGAAGGGCATGGCGCCCGTCGCGCCGGGCAGCTTCGGCGGCAGCTACATCCACTACGGCATCCGCGAACACGGCATGGCCGCCGCGATGAACGGCCTCGCGCTTCATGGCGGCTTCCGGCCCTATGGCGGCACCTTCCTCGCCTTCGCCGACTATTGCCGCCCGGCGATCCGGCTCTCGGCGCTGATGGGCGTGCCGGTCGTCTATGTGATGACCCACGATTCCATCGGTCTCGGCGAGGACGGGCCGACCCACCAGCCGGTCGAGCAGATCGCGAGCCTGCGCGCGATGCCGAACACGCTCGTGTTCCGCCCCGCCGACGCGGTCGAGACCGCCGAGGCCTGGCAGATCGCGATCACCCGTGAGGCGACGCCGTCGGTCCTCTGCCTCTCGCGGCAGAACCTGCCGACGGTCCGCACCCGGCATTCCGACGCCAACCTCTCCGCCCGTGGCGCCTACGTCCTGCGCGAGCCGGAAGGCGCCCGCGACGTGACGCTGATCGCCACCGGGTCGGAGGTCGAGATCGCGCTGGCCGCCGCCGACCGCCTCGCCGGCGAAGGCATCGCCGCCGCCGTCGTCTCCGCCCCCTGTTTCGAGCTTTTCGACCAGCAGGACGCGGCCACCCGCGCGGCGGTCCTCGGCACCGCCCCGCGCATCGGTGTGGAGGCCGCGATCCGTCAGGGTTGGGACGCGATGCTGCGGCCCGAAGACGGGTTCGTCGGCATGACCGGTTTCGGAGCTTCGGCCCCGGCCGAGGAGCTTTACCGGCATTTCGGCATCACGGCGGAAGCCGTGGCCGACGCCGCGAGGATACGTATCGAAGGGAAGGGGCGGAAATGACGGTGAAGGTAGCGATCAACGGGTTCGGGCGGATCGGGCGGAACGTGCTCCGGGCGATCGTCGAGAGCGGGCGCAGGGATATCG
>WOZM01000013.1 GCA_011620265.1 Paracoccaceae bacterium | reverse complement strand
CCCTGATCCTGTCCGGCCTTGTCGCCACCTTTGCCGCGGCCCAGGCGGCCGAAACCCCGGTGCTGGAGCCGGTTCCGGCGGCCGAGGTGGCGCTTGCCGATCTGCTCTGGCTGAAGCGCCCCATCGTCGTCTTCGCCGACAGTCCGAACGATCCCGCCTTCCAGACCCAGCTCCGGTATCTCGCCGAGGACCCGGGCGAGCTGATCAAGCGCGACGTGGTGATCCTGACCGATACCGATCCCGGGACGCTGTCCGACGCGCGCCGGACGCTCCGCCCGCGCGGCTTCTCGATGGTGCTGCTCGACAAGGACGGCGCGGTGAAGCTGCGCAAGCCCCTGCCGTGGAGCGTGCGCGAGATCATCCACGCCATCGACAAGTTCCCGCTGCGCCAGCAGGAAATCCGCGACCGGCGCGCGCTGCGATAGGCTTGCGGCCCTCCAGTCCGGGTCACGACTTCACCTCCGGCTCCAGCATCAGAACGGCGTCTTTCGGCAACGAAGGCGCGAACTTTTCAAGTTGTGCCCGCATCTCATCGGCATAGTTGGGATCGGTTGCATATAGCGCGACGACCCAGCCACCCAAGTCGCCACGCTCATTCTTCACACCAAGCGCGCCAGTGCGGACCCAGTCCGGCCCGGCGGCCGTCCCGAACCAATCGTCGTAGATCATTGCGGCGCGGACGCCATGCTCGGCGGCAAGCGCCGCTGCCCAGCCTGGCGCGGGACGCACCGGACCGAAGCGGATCTTTCGCGCCTCGGCCGAGCCGAGTCCCCAGATATCGAGCACATAGTCGGGATTTCCCCAGGCGACCCGGCCGAGATCGTTCACCGCGACCGGCACCTTGAGGTAGTCCTGAGCGAAACGCGCCATCTGGGCCTGCTGCAAATGGATCGCGCGCGGGTTCCACGTATAGACGCCCCACAGCCCCGGCAGGTAGGCCAGGCCGGCGGCCAGGCCCGCAACTATCGCCGTACCACGCAAAATCTTGCGCGGCACACCGGAAACGGCCGTCGCCGCCAGAAGGATCGCGCCGATGAGGCTGGCGAGCAGGTAGGGCTCATAGCGGTGCATCCAGCCAATCTTGCCCAGCGCGAGATGCCCCAGAGCGCTCAGCGCGACGACGGCCAACAGCCATACTGTCGCCCCCCGCCGCAAGGCCGGAAAGGCGAGAAGGAAGAGCAGAACAGCCGCCACCAGACCGCCGATAATTGCGCCGGCCGGCTTGGCAATATCTGTGACATTGATGATGAAACGAATGAGAAGCCGCAGCGCACTGCCGTCCTGTGGATCAAGACCGGCGCTTTTCGCCAGTACCGAATTCGGCAGCGGATCAAGGCCGAGTCCAACGAGGAACAGACTGAAGGCGAGCACTCCGCCGATGGCCCCGACCGCAATCAGCGCCGCGGCCCGGCGCTCGCCGTCAAAGAAAAGCGCAGCAGAGGCCGTGAGGGCGAGCGCAAGCCCCTCATAACGCAGGAGTGGTGCCGCGATCGCGGCGAGGATCAGCCAGGGCGCCACGCCGCGCCCGGTCAGTGCGCGCCAGAGGCCGAGGACGATCAACAGACTCGCCAGCATGTGCGGCGCCGCCTCCATCCCGGTATAACCGACGCCGGACATGTTCAGATAGATCGGTGCGGCCACGGCAACGACGGCGCCGTAGATGCCGGACAGGCCCGCCTCCTGCGCGATCCGCCCCCAGACCCAGCCGCATCCGGCCACTGCGAGGGTGTTCCAGAAGAGCGGCAGGAGGCGTTGGACCTCCGTATTCGGAAACGGCATGAGCAGTACCGGGTAGAGGATCGAGGAGGACGCCGAAGCGGCCTCGCCAGCGTTCACGCCATAGGTGCCATGCGCCATGTTCGACGCCATCGCGAGGTGGATGTAGACATCGTCGAGCGGATATTCGAAGACACCGGCCCGCAGGACCGCCACCGCCTGCAGGGCGACGAAGCCCGCGAGCGCGGCGAGCATTCCCCATAGGGGGTAGGCCCGTGTCCCCGGATGCAGCACCTATTCGAACTCCATGATCACGTCGTCGACCTTGAGGCTCGCGCCCGCCGACGCCGCGATCTTTTTCACAACGCCCTTCTTCTCGGCGCGCAGGATGTTCTCCATCTTCATCGCCTCGACGGTGGCGAGCGCCTGTCCTTCCTGCACCTCCTGGCCCTCCTCGACGCTGATCTTCACGACGAGGCCCGGCATCGGGCAGAGAAGGTATTTCGACGTGTCGGGCGGCAGCTTCTCCGGCATCAGCTTGGCAAGCTCGGCCTGGCGCGGGGTCCGGACATGGACCTTGAGGTCGGCGCCGCGGGTGCGGATGCGGAAGCCCGAGGGGATCTTGCCGACCTTCAGCACCACCGCCTCGCCGTCGACATCGAGCCGCGCGAGCGGCTGGCCCGGCGTCCAGTCCGAGGTCACGCGGTGGCTGGTGCCGTCGTCGAAATGCACCGTGGCGCCATCGCGGTCGGCGTCGATCCTGACCGCGATCTCCGCGCCCTGAAGGCCGACGACCCAGTCGTCGCCGACATGACGCTCGTGATTGCCGAGTGTGCCGCTGATCCGCGTGCGCCGGATCTCGGCCACCCGGTTCATCGCCGCCGCCGCCGCCGCGACCTTGCGCAGCGCCCCCATCGGCAGGGTCACGCCCTGAAATCCGTCGGGATATTCCTCGGCGATGAAGGCGGTGGTGATCGCGCCCTCGACGAAGCGGGGATGGTCCATCACCGCCGAGAGGAATGGCAGGTTATGCCCGATCCCCTCCACCTCGAAGGCGTCGAGCGCCACCCGCATCCCCTCGATCGCCTCGGCACGGGTCGGCGCCCAGGTGCAGAGCTTGGCGATCATGGGGTCGTAATACATGCTGATCTCGCCGCCCTCATAGACGCCGGTATCGTTGCGCACCACGCCCGTCGCGGTCGCCGCCTCCACCGGCGGGCGGTAGCGGGTGAGACGGCCGATCGAGGGCAGGAAGTTGCGATAGGGATCCTCGGCGTAAAGCCGGCTTTCCATCGCCCAGCCGTTGATCCGCAGGTCGCCTTGCGCGAAGGGCAGCTTTTCACCCGCCGCCACCCGGATCATCTGCTCGACCAGATCGACGCCGGTGATCAACTCGGTGACCGGATGCTCGACCTGCAGACGGGTGTTCATCTCAAGGAAGTAGAAGTTGCGGTCGCCATCGACGATGAACTCCACCGTGCCGGCCGAGGTGTAGCCAACGGCCCTGGCGAGCGCGCAGGCCTGTTCGCCCATCGCCTTGCGGGTGGCCGCGTCGAGGAAGGGCGACGGCGCCTCCTCGATCACCTTCTGGTTCCGCCGCTGGATCGAGCATTCGCGCTCATGCAGGTAGACGCAGTTGCCGTGCTTGTCGGCCAGCACCTGGATCTCGATATGCCGGGGCTGGGTCACGAACTTCTCGATGAAGATGCGGTCGTCGCCGAAACTTGCCGCCGCCTCGTTCTTCGAGGACTGGAAGCCGTCGCGCGCCTCCTCGTCGGACCAGGCGATGCGCATGCCCTTGCCGCCCCCGCCGGCGGAGGCCTTGATCATCACCGGATAGCCGATCTGATTGGAAATCTTCACCGCCTCGTCGGCATCCGCGATCAGGCCCATATAGCCCGGCACCGTCGAGACGCCGGCCTTCTGCGCGAGCTTCTTCGAGGTGATCTTGTCGCCCATCGCCTCGATCGCGGGCGACGGCGGGCCGACGAAGACCACGCCTTCCTTCTCGAGCGCCTCGGCGAACTTCATGTTTTCGCTGAGAAACCCGTAGCCCGGATGCACCGCCTCGGCGCCGGTCTGACGGACGGCGTCCATGATCCTGTCGATCACGATATAGGACTGCGCGGCGGGCGGCGGGCCGATAT
>WOZM01000275.1:70216-76954 GCA_011620265.1 Paracoccaceae bacterium | reverse complement strand
CGGCACGGTCTGCGAGCCGACCGACGTGCCGGTGAACAAGCGCCACCTCGACATGCTCTACGCGCATATGACGCTCTCGGACAAACCCTATATGGGTTCCGTCACCGAGCCGAGCCGCGCCGGGGATTCGGTCGAGATGTCGAAGATCCTCTTCGGCGAGGATTTCGTCGATCAGAACACCGTGATGACCTCGCTCATCAACATCAACTCGCCGATGACCTTCGACGGGACCATGATGGGCGCGCTGGAAGTCTATGCGAAGGCCAATCAGGCCTGCATCGTCTCGCCCTTCATCGTCGGGGGCGCGATGGCGCCGGTCACGGTCGCGGGGACGCTGACCCAGGTTCTGGCCGAGGTGCTGGCCGGCGTCGCCTACAGCCAGCTTGTCCGCAAGGGCGCGCCGGTGATCTTCGGCGCCTTCGTGACCTCGATCGACATGAACTCGGGCGCGCCGACCTTCGGCACGCCGGAAGCGGCGCATATCACCTACGGCGCGGGCCAGCTTGCCCGCCGGATGGGGCTGCCCTATCGGTCGGCCGGGTCGTTCTGCGGCTCGAAGCTGCCGGACGCGCAGGCGGCCTACGAGACGTCGAACAGCCTCAACATGGGGCTTCTCTCGGGCGTCAACTTCATGCTGCACGCCTGCGGCTGGCTCGAAGGCGGGCTGGTGTCGTCCTTCGAGAAGTTCGTGATGGATGCCGACCAGCTCGGCACGCTCCATCACCTCGCGCAGGGCATCGACATGTCGGAAACCGGCCAGGCGATGGACGCGATCCGCGAAGTGGGTCCCGGCGGGCACTACCTCGGCTGTGCCCATACCCAGGCGAACTTCAAGCAGGCCTTCTGGCGGACCGAACTGCTGGACTACAAACCCTACGAGACCTGGGAGGAAGAGGGCGCCCGCGATACGGTGCAGCTTGCGCGCGAACGGGTCGCGAAACTTCTGAACGACTACCAGAAGCCGGCGATCGACCCCGCGATCGAGGAGGCGCTTTCCGATTATGTCGCGCGCAAGAAGGCCGCGGTTCCCGACGCCTTCATGTGATCCGCGCGGTCACGGCGGATCCGGCCGCTCCCGGCTCGGGGGCGGCCCTTTCGTTTCCGCTCAGGTGCTGCCGACGCGGGGCAAGAGGCGCGCCTCCGCCATCATCGCGATCAGCACGTCGATATGGCGCAGGAAGCTGTAGGATGCATCCCCCGAGCGCCGCGTCGCCTCGATCCGCGCCTCCTCTGCCATCAGCGCGCTGAGCGCCCGATCCGGTGCCGGCGCCTCGGCGGTGCGCATCAGCCGCTTGAGGTCGCGATTGCGGTTGTATTCGGCCAGCCCCGCCCGCGCCGCCCGGATCAAGAGCCGGGGGCGGCGGAGCTCGGATACAACTGAGAGCAGATCGGACATCTTCATCCTCCTTGGATAATTCAATCGGAAGATGAAACAGGAATGCCCCCTGTTGCGGATTGTATCCATGCTGCGCCCGCCAGTTTTAAAGAAATTTATGATTTATCAACAAATATCGGGATCGTGCTCGATTTTAACGATCAGGTAACGAATACAATCGACGGTTGTGCTCGTTGTGGTTAAGGCGACGTAAAGACGCCGCAGACATTCGGGGGAATTGATGACAGTCCTGGTCCAGATGCCGGCGGCTTTGCCCGCCTGGTTACCGGAAAACGCACGCCTCTATCTTCGTCACATCGAAGAGGGGCTTTCGATCCGCGCCCTGGCGAGAAGCGAAGGCTGCCATGCCTCGACGGTCCTGCGCAAGATCCGTGCGTTCGAGAACCGCCGCGACGACCCCCTGATCGACGAAGCGCTGAACCGGCTTGGCCGCCTCCACCTGCGGCTGGTCGGAACGGAACGGGCACAGGACACTCCCCCAAAGCACGTGACACAGGAAGGAACCTGCCCGATGACCGCACCGATCCGTTCGTCCCATATCCAGATCGCCGACGAGGCAACCGTCCTCCGCGAGGCACGCCGCATCCTCCGCAGGCTTTGCGAGATCGGCGCGCTGCTCGCCGTCTCGCCGGAGATGGAGAAGGCGGTGGTGCTGAAGGGCACCGTGCGCACCGCCGTCGTCGACCGCACCGTGGCGCAGGCCTTCGCGCTGAAGGACTGGATCGCGGTGCAGAAGCCGGGCCGGGTGACGACCTACGAGATCACCGGGGCGGGGCGCTCGGCGCTGAAGCGGCTTCTGGCCGAGGATCAGGATGCCCGCGCCGCCGGCTTCGCCGAGGCCCAGACGCCCTTCGGCGAGCAGCACCGCGTCTGGGACGAACGCGCGGTGATGGATCCCGGATCGCGGACGCCGCGGCGGATGCGCTACAACCTCGCCGAAAGCCCGCTCGCCGTGCTTGCGCGCCGCAAGGAGAAGGACGGCAGCCCCTTCCTCAGCCCCGAACTGGTCGCCGCCGGAGAGCGGCTGCGCGAGGATTTCGAACTGGCGCAGATGGGGCCGCGGGTCGCCCAGAACTGGGATCGGTTCCTCACCGCCGGCGATCGCGGCAACTTCGCCGGCGAAAGCGGGGCGGGGGGCGGATCGGGCCGGGCGCGCGACCGTGTCGCGGCGGCCTTGCGCGATCTCGGGCCGGGACTCGGCGACATGGTGCTGCGCTGCTGCTGCTTTCTCGAAGGGCTGGAAGTGGCCGAGAAGCGCATGGGATGGTCGGCGCGGTCGGGCAAGATCGTGCTCCGCATCGCGTTGCAGCGGCTCAAGCGCCACTACGACGAGACCTATGGCGGCAAGGCGCCGCTGATCGGCTGAAGCCGGACCGAGCCCGACGAGGACGAGGATGAACCTGCCGATCAGCCCGGCCGGGAATGTCCCCGACATGTGTCCCGCCTTGAGGGGATGACGCCGCCGCCGGGCCAACGCGTATCCGCGTTGTTTTCCACGCGGAAAAGGCCTAACTGGAGGAAAGCCCAGTGTCAGGGGGAAAGATCCGTGCGCGACCTCAAGAGCCCCGGCGAGCGTCATCCCGAGAAGGCGCACCGCGCCGATCAGACGCAGCCGAAGAAACCGGACTGGATCCGGGTCAAGGCGCCGACCTCGGCCGGCTACAAAGCGACCCGCGACATCCTGCGCAGCAACAAGCTGGTGACGGTCTGCGAAGAGGCCGGCTGCCCCAATGTCGGCGAATGCTGGAGCCAGGGCCACGCCACGATGATGATCATGGGCGAGATCTGCACCCGCGGCTGTTCGTTCTGCAACATCGCCACCGGCCGCCCCGCCGCGCTCGACGCGTTCGAGCCGGGCCGGGTGGCCCATGCGGTCGAGACGCTCGGCCTGAAGCATGTCGTCATCACTTCCGTCGACCGCGACGACCTCGACGATGGCGGGGCCGAGCATTTCGCCCAGACGATCCGCGCCGTCCGCCACCGCGCGCCCGGCACGACGATCGAGATCCTGACCCCGGATTTTCTCAAATGCGGCCCGGAAGCGGTTGAAAAGGTGGTCGAAGCGCGGCCAGATGTCTTCAACCACAACCTCGAGACGGTGCCCGGCCTCTATCCTTCCGTTCGCCCCGGCGCGCGCTATTTCCACTCGCTCCGGCTCCTCCAGCGGGTGAAGGAGCTCGATCCGGCGATGTTCACCAAATCCGGCATCATGGTCGGGCTTGGTGAGGACAAGCAGTCGGTCGGACAGGTGATGGACGACATGCGCGCCGCGAATGTCGATTTCCTCACCATCGGCCAGTATCTGCAACCGACGCCGAAGCATCACCGGGTGGACCGCTTCGTGACGCCGGAAGAGTTCAAGGCCTACGAGAAGGCGGCGTTCGGCAAGGGGTTCCTCATGGTCTCGGCGACGCCGCTGACGCGGTCCTCCTACCATGCCGGCGACGATTTCGCCCGGCTCAGGGCGGCCCGGCTGGAAAGGCTCGGCCGCGCCTGAGGCCCGTCACTCCGCCGGCGGCACCTTCTTCAGGTAGGCGGCGATGGCGGCCCGGTCCCCGGCCGGCAGATGCGCGGTGTTCTCCACCACAAGCGCCATGTGGCCGCCGGCGCTGTCATAGTCGGGGGTGAAGCCCGAGGTCAGGTATTCGACGATATCGGCCTCCGACCAGGTGAGTTTGGCCGGGGTGATGTTGGGGAAATTGCCCTTGCCGCCGGGCACCGGCCCGCCGGCGAACCAGCGGCCCCGATCCATCCCGCCAAGGGTGCCCCGCGGCGTGTGGCATTCGCCGCAATGGCCAAGCGCTTCGGCGAGGTAGCGGCCACGGGTCTCGGCCGGGGTGAGGTCGCCGGTGACGACCCAGCCGTCGTCGAGGAAGAGAAACTTCCAGCCGCCGAGGCTGAGGCGGATGTTGAAGGGAAAGCCCACCTCGTGCGGCGCCGAGGGGGTCGGGTCGGCGGGCAGGGTGGCAAGATAGGCGCGGAGATCGACGATATCCTGCAACGTCGCCTTGGCATAGCTCGCATAGGGAAAGACCGGATAGTAGTGCTCGCCCTCGGGCGAGACCCCTCGGACCATCGCATTGGCGAGGTCGAGGTCGGACCAGGCGCCGATTCCGGCATTGGGATCGTTGGAGATGTTCGGTGCCACGAACGTGCCGAAGGGCGAGGCGAAGCGCTGGCCGCCGGCGAGGATCAGCTTCTGGTCGCCCTTGGCCTCGGCATCGGCATGGCAGGCGGCGCAACCGCCGGCCCAGAACACCTGCTCGCCATGCGCGGCGTCCGGCACCAGTCCCGCCAGGGCATCGGCGGCGAGCGGCCGGGGCCGCGTCACCGCCCAGAAGGCACCGAGGGCGAGCGCGGCGAGAAGCAGCAGGGCGGTCAACAGTTTGCGCATCGCGATCGGCTCCGTTCCTTCGGGGCGGGCGCGTCCGGAACCGGCCGGGCGCGCCGCGCTGTGTGTCGGTGATCCTACTCGGACTTACGATACGGCTTGTGGCACCCGCTGCAAGCTTCGCCGACGCCCTTCATCGCACCCTGAAGCGAGGCGAGATCGGTGCCCGCCGCCGTCGCCATCGCGTCGGACGCCGTCTTCAGCGCGGCGAATTTTACCGCCCGGTCGTCGGCGTTGGAGATGATCTCGGGCAGGGCGGAGCTGTCGTCCAGCACACCATTCTCGGTTCCCGGCACCCACAGCATCGAGGAATCGACCGAGGCGAGCGCGGCGAGACTGCTCGCCGCCCGTCCGGCGGCCACGGCGTCATAGGGCACCTCGCCCTTGGCCATGGCGCCGAGCGGCGCGAGGTTCATCGCCATCATCAGCATGTAACCGTGGCGGGCGGTCAGGATTTCTTCCGGATCGGCCAGATCCTCGGCAAGTGCCGGCCCGCAGGCCAGCATCGCGGCCGCTATCAGAGACAGAACATTCCGCATCGTGAACTCCTAGACTAGAGGGATTTCGCGTCGTCCCGGCGGCGCCCGGTCAAAGGTCCGATGATGTCGCTGCGACGCGGCGGAATGGAGACCCGAGCGCGGGGCGAAAGGGAATAAACTTCAATGCCAGTCATCTGCAACTCGGGGTGGAGGCGGGGTCGCTTGCCGGTTTTCCGGCGCCACGGCGGGCATCGGCAGGGCATGAACAGGCGTGATGCCGCGCACGAACACCACGGGCGGGATTGCTCCCGCCCCCGCTCGCCCGGATTGGGGTCCGGATCAGTTCGTCGGAACCCGGAACGCCTTGTGGCAGCCGCTGCAGGCTTCGCCGAGCGGCCCCATCGCGGTCTTCAGACCGTCGAGCCCGGTGCCCGCCGCCGCCTGCATCGCGGTCGCGGCCTCGTTCATGGCCCTGGCCTTGTCACCGATCCCCGCCCCGTCTTCCCACATCTTCGCGAGCGCGGTCGAGGCGGGGTTGGCGGAATTGTCGGAGCCCATCGGCCAGAGCATCGAGGCGTCGATCGTCACCGCCGCCGCAAGGTTGTCGGCCGCCTTCTGCGCGGCTTCGGCATCGTACTCGATCTCGCCCTTGGCCATGCCGCCAAGGACGCCGAGCTGGATCGAGCGATAGACCATGATCCCCTGGCGCGCCTTGATTTCGCGGGCGAAAGGCGCGTCCTGGGCCGTCGCGGCACCGGCAAGGGCGATCGCGGCAACCGTCAATCCGGCAAGAAATTTCTTCATCATACAACTCCCTGTTGAGGATGGGAAAAGTGTATCTGTGAGTAAATTCATTACCAAACGAAAATTCCGCAAGGTTATGGTGAAAAAACGCACAGGCGCTGCCGGAGCGCGGATTCCCTGCCGTTTGCATGGGGCTGCGCGCGCCCGGACGGCCCGACATAACGAAATCGTGACCGCGAGGGAGGGACGGATGGCGCGCGACAACTGGGACGACCTGCGATTCATCCTCGCCTCATCCTCGCCGTGGCCGAGGGGCAGGGAATGGCGAGCCGTGCCGACCTTGCCGACGTGCCGCGCATCGCCCGGACCCGCGGGGCGCTCACCCGGGCGCTGGCTGCGGTCGCGGGGCGGCTTCGCGGGACCGGGGGCGGTGGCCCCGCGCCGGCCTGATCAGGGCAGCACCCGCACCTTCGGCGGCTTCGGCCGGGGATCGAGGCCCACCCCCTCAGGCAGCATCCCCGCCCATTCCAGTCCCGCCAGCGCAAGGCAGATCGCCACGACCGCGAAGACCAGAACCACCCGGCGGACCGAGGGCGGATGGCGCGCCCAGCGGGACATCCGCAGCAGGTGGCGCAGGTTCATGCCGTGGCTTCGGTGAACCGGACCTTGCCGATATAGGGCAGGTTGCGGTTGCGCTGCGCGAAGTCGATGCCGTAGCCGACCACGAA
>WOZM01000275.1:4864-70116 GCA_011620265.1 Paracoccaceae bacterium | reverse complement strand
TATAGGGCAGGTTGCGGTTGCGCTGCGCGAAGTCGATGCCGTAGCCGACCACGAACTCGTCGGGGATCTCGAACCCGGTCCAGGTCGCCTTGATCGGCACTTCCCGCCGCGACGGCTTGTCAAGGAGCGCGCAGACCTCCAGCCGCTTCGGCCCGCGCGAGCGCAGGAGGTTCACGACATGGTGGAGCGTGAAGCCGGTATCGACGATATCCTCGACGACGAGGACGTCGCGGCCGGCGATCTCGCCGCGCAGATCCTTGAGGATGCGGACCTCGCGGCTCGATTTCATCGCGTCGCCGTAGGACGAGGCTTCGAGGAAATCGACCTCGACCGGCAGGTCGATCTCGCGCACGAGATCGGCGATGAAGACGAAGGAACCGCGCAGGAGGCCGACGACGACGAGCTTGTCGGTGCCCCGGAAGGCGCCGGTGATCTCCTTCGCCAGCGCCTCGACCCGGGCCGCGATGGACTTGGCCGAGATCATCTCGTCGATGCAATACGCACGGTGCGGCATGGCGGCCCCTTGATTTTGTGCCTCCATTTAGCGACACGGGGCGGCATTGTCACCAATGGACGAGCGGATGCCGACACATTCCGAAACCCGCGCGATGCCTTATTCCGCCCGGCAGATGTACGATCTCGTCGCCGATGTCGGGCGCTACCCCGAGTTCCTGCCCTGGACGGCGGCGGCGCGCATCCGCTCCCGCACCCCCCGGGACGACGGGGCCGAGGTGATGGAGGCGGACCTCGTGATCTCGTTCAAGGTCTTCCGCGAACGCTTCGGCAGCCGGGTGACGCTCTGGCCCGGCGAGTTGAAGATCGACACCGAATATCTCGACGGGCCGTTCCGGTTCATGCGCGCCAACTGGTCGTTCCGCGACCGGGCGGAGGGCGGGTGCGAGGTCTCGTTCTTCGTCGATTTCGAATTCCGGAGCGCGATCCTGCAAAAGCTGATCGGCATGGTCTTCGACGAGGCGATGCGCCGGGTGGTGCGGGCCTTCGAGGCGCGGGCGGCGGCGCTATACCGAACGTCCTGAAACAGCGGGCGACGGAACCCGAGGGCTGTGGACTTCGGAAGGGACCAGCGGCATCGGCGATCCGCAATTCGCTTTGAACTTGCGCCGTTCATTCGAAGTTGCGCGCAAGTTTCAGGCGAAATGGGAATCAGCCACCAAGCGCGCCCAGAAGCAGGTCGAGCGCATGGTCCACCGTCGCCCGGCGCACGGCCGCGCGGCCGCGCGGGCCGAACTCGACCGTCTCCGCCACTGTCGGGTGACCCTTGCGGGCAAGTCCGAAGCAGACCCGGCCTTCGGGCTTGTGCTCCGACCCGCCGGGGCCGGCGATGCCGGTGACGGCGACCGCCAGCATCGCCCCGGAGCGCCTGAGCGCGCCCTCGGCCATCTCGCGCGCGACCGCTTCGCTGACGGCGCCGTGGGCGGCAAGCGTCCCGGGCCGGACGCCGAGCATCGCCTCCTTGGCGGCGTTGGAATAGGTGACGAATCCCCGGTCGAAGATGTCCGACGACCCTGCCACGTCGGTGATCGCCGCGCCGATCATGCCGCCGGTGCAGCTTTCCGCCGTGGCGATCGTCGCGCCCTTCGCGCGGGCCGCCGCCAGAAGCGCCTCGGCGCGGTTCATGCCGCCATGATCCCATGCGCGACCCCGGCCGCGATCAGCGTGGCGATGCCGGCGAAGAGCCCGGCCCAGAGATCGTCCTCCATCGTGCCCGACGCGTCGCCGCGCCGGTCGGCCCGGCCGACGGGACCGGGTTTCCAGATGTCGAAGAGCCGGAAGAACAGGAACGCCGCGACCCAGCCCGGATAGGCGACAAGCCACCAGTCCTCCATCCCGCGCATCCAGAAGACGGCGGCGGGGAAGAGAAGCGCGATCCACTGGCCCGCCACCTCGTCGATGACGATCTCGGGCGGATCCTTGTCCACGCTCTCCGCGACCATGCGCGCCGTCGCCCAGTAGCCGAGCGGGATGACCGCGAGCGTCGCGGCCAGAAGCGCCGGAAAGCCGAGGACGTGGTCGATGGCGATGCCGGCCGCGACGGCGACAGCCGAGCCCCAGCTGCCCGGCGCGGGCCTGAGATATCCGGTGCCGAACACCGTGGCGATGAGGCGGGGCAGGGTCATGACTTCACCAATGTGACGGTGGCAAGGGCGGCGATGCCTTCCTCGCGGCCGGTGAAACCGAGCCGTTCCGAGGTGGTGGCCTTGACGCTGATCCGGTCCGGGTCGGCGCCCGCGATCCGCGCGAGTTCCCTCGCCATGTCAATGGCATGGGGACCGATCTTCGGGCGCTCGCAGATCAGCGTCACATCGGCGTTGGAAAGCCCGTAGCCCTTCTCGCGCGCGATCGCGGCGGCATGTGCGAGGAAGATATGGCTTGCCGCCCCCTTCCACTGCGGATCGGAGGGCGGGAAATGCCGGCCGATATCGCCTGCGGCCAGCGCGCCGTAGATCGCGTCGGTCAGCGCGTGCATGCCGACATCGGCATCCGAATGGCCGAGAAGCGCCTTCGTATGCGCCACCCTCACCCCGCAGAGCATCACATGATCGCCCTCGGTGAAGGCGTGAACGTCGAAGCCGTTGCCGGTGCGGATATCCATCCTGTCCTTCAGCATCCTCTCCGCCCGGGCGAAATCTCCGGGCAAGGTGATCTTGATGTTCTCCTCCTCGCCCTCGACGATGGCGACGTCAAGCCCGGCGGCGAGGGCGACCTCCACATCGTCGGCCGCGCCGCCCGGATGGGCGCGATGGGCGTCGAGGATGGCGGGGAAGCGGAAGCCCTGCGGCGTCTGCGCGCGAAAGAGGCCGTCTCGCGGCGCGGTGCCGGTCACATATCCGCCGGCACCGGTCCAGAGCGCGTCCGTCACCCTGAGGGCCGGCGCGGCGGCCGGGGCGGAGGCGAGCGCGTCCGTCACCCGCCCGATCAGCGCGGACGAGACGAAGGGGCGCGCGCCGTCATGGACAAGAACGCGGGAAATCCCCGCCGATACAAGTGTTTCCAATGCGTTCCTCACAGAGTCCGCGCGGCTTGCGCCTCCGGCGACAAGCGTCACCCGGCCGGCGAACTCCGCCAACCCGCGCGCCATGTCGTCGGGATGGAGGACCACGACGATCCGCCCGCAGCCGGCGAACGCCGCCACCGTCCGTGCGAGAACCGACCGGCCGCCGATCTCGCGCCACTGCTTCGGCACATCGCCGCCCGCCCGGGTTCCGCGCCCGGCGGCGACAATGATGATGGCCGTGTTCTCGGGGTCTGCCACGCCGTTCTCCGCTTCTTTCTCCGGTCTAGTCCGCCGCCGCCGCGCCGGCAATGCCGTCCGTCACGGCGATGACCGCGACGGCCCGCACAAATTTTGGGCAAACCGTGCCTGCATTGCGAAAGCCGTCGCGTTTTCATTGCGCTTTTCCGTGGGGGAGACTATCTGAATGGCAATTGCACAAGGATTAGGCGTTTGACCTTTGGTCTCGGCGACACAGCGATTGAGCCCCCGGTTTTCCTCGCGCCGCTCGCGGGAATCACCGATCTGCCGTTCCGCCGCCTCGTCGCGCGCTTCGGGGCCGGCCTTGTCGTCTCCGAAATGGTGGCCTCGGGCGAGCTTCTGACCGAAAAGCCGTCGGTCCGGGCCAAGGCGAGGACCGATCTGGGGCTTGCCGACGGGGCCGGGACCGCGGTGCAGCTTGCCGGGCGCGAGCCTGCGCCGATGGCCGAGGCGGCACGGGTCGTCGCCGGCATGGGCGCGGCGATCATCGACATCAACATGGGCTGTCCGGCCAGGAAGGTGACCGGCGGCGCCTCCGGCTCGGCGCTGATGCGCGACCTCGACCATGCGCTGTCGCTGATCGAGGCGGTGGTGGGGGCTGTCGATCTGCCGGTCACGCTGAAATGCCGGCTCGGCTGGGACGCGGATTGCCTGAACGCGGCCGCGCTGGCGCGGCGGGCGGAGGCGGCGGGGATCCGCATGATCACCGTCCACGGCCGCACCCGCCAGCAGTTCTACAAGGGCGCCGCCGACTGGGCGGCGATCCGCGCGGTGAAAGAGACGGTGACGATCCCGGTCATCGCCAATGGCGACATCGTCGATGCCGCAAGCGCCGGCGAAGCGCTGCGGCTTTCGGGTGCGGACGGCGTGATGGTGGGGCGCGGTGCGCAAGGAGCGCCCTGGCGCCTTGCCGCAATCGCCGCGGCTCTTTATGGCGCTCCGGCGCCGGAAGTTCCGCACGGAAAGGGATTGTCCGACATGATTTCAGAGCATTACGAGGCGATGCTCAGCTTTTACGGCAGGGATATCGGGGTCCGGATCGCGCGCAAGCATCTCGGCTGGTATGCCGACGAGGCCGGCGCGGGGGGCTCGTTGCGCGCCCGGATGATGACCGCGACCGACCCGGCGGAGGTGCTCGCACTTGTCGACCGGGCATTTGCCGCGACCCCCGAGAGGCGCGCCGCATGACGCTGCCCTCCGCCCCGACGCTCTGGGCCTCGCTTCCGGTGCCGGCGATCCTCATCGACGGCGCCGACCACGCCGTGGAGCTCAACCCGGCGGCCGAGCAGTTCCTCAACGTCTCGACCAAGGCGCTGAAGGGCCAGCCGCTCTTCGACCGCCTCGCCATCGACGCCCCGCTCGAGGAGGTCTTCGCCCGGGTGCGCGCCAACCAGTCCTCGCTCTTCATCAACGATGTCGATGTCGGCACCGGCGAGCGGGCGCCGGTGATCTGCAACCTCCAGGCCGCCCCGGTCGCCGATACCGGCGATCATGTGCTCCTGCTCATCTCGCCGCGCGAATTCGCCGAGCGGATCGGGCGCGGGCAGGGGATGAAACACGCCGCCCGCTCGGCGATCGGCATGGCCGAGATGCTGGCGCACGAGATCAAGAACCCGCTGGCCGGGATCACCGGGGCGGCGCAGCTTCTGTCGATGAATCTCAATGCCGAGGATCTGGAGCTGGCCGACCTGATCGTCGCCGAGACGCGGCGGATCGTGAAGCTTCTCGAACAGGTCGAGCAGTTCGGCAACCTGCGCCCGCCCGAGACGCGGGCCGTCAACATCCACGACGTACTCGACCGTGCCCGGCGGTCAGCACTTCTCGGCTTCGCCTCGCACATGGCGATCATCGAGGATTACGACCCCTCGCTGCCGGCGACGCTGGGCGATCCGGACCAGCTTTTGCAGGTGGTGCTCAACCTTCTGAAGAACGCCGCGGAAGCCACTGGCGGGAAACACGGAACCATCCGCCTTCATACCTTCTACGACCACTCGCTGCGGCTCCGCCGGGTCGATGGCAGCGGCTCGCCGCTGCCGTTGCAGATCGAGATCATCGACGACGGCCCCGGCATTCCGCCCGAGCTCGCCGACGCGATCTTCGATCCCTTCGTCTCGGGACGCGAGAACGGCACCGGGCTCGGCCTCGCATTGGTGTCGAAGATCGTCGCCGATCACGGCGGCTGGATCAGCGCCGAATCCGCGCCCGGCCGCACGACGTTCCGCCTTTCGCTTCCCGTCGCCCCGAAGGATGGGGCCCCGAAATCCGAGGAGACAGTCTGATGGACGGCACCGTTCTCGTCGCCGACGACGATCGCACCATTCGCACCGTGCTGACCCAGGCGCTGACCCGCGCCGGTTGCAAGGTCCACGCCACCTCGTCGCTCGTCACCCTGATGCGCTGGGTCGAGGAGGGGAAAGGCGACCTCGTGATTTCGGACGTGGTCATGCCCGACGGCAACGGGATCGAGGCCCTGCCGAGGATCGCCGCCGAGCGGCCGGGCCTGCCGGTGATCGTGATCTCGGCGCAGAACACGATCATGACGGCGATCCAGGCGGCGGAGTCCGATGCCTACGACTACCTGCCGAAACCCTTCGACCTGCCCGACCTGATGAAGCGCGCGGCGCGGGCGCTCAGCCAGAAGCGCCGCGCCGCGCCGGCGGTGGAGCCCGCGCCGCGCGATGCCGGCGACGACCTGCCGCTGGTCGGCCGGACCCCGGCGATGCAGGCGCTCTACCGGCTCGTGGCGCGGGTGATGAACGCCGACCTGCCGGTGCTGATCACCGGCGAATCCGGCACCGGCAAGTCGCTCGTCGCCCGCGCGATCCACGATTTCTCCGACCGGCGCACGATGCCCTTCGTCACTGCCCTGGCGGCCGATCTCCAAGGCGTCGAGGGCCCCTCGGCGCTCCTGGCCCGGACGCGGGGCGGCACCATCGTCTTCGACGAGATCGGCGATTTCGACCTCGAGGCGCAGGGCCGCATCGTGCGCATGCTCGACGCGCTGCCGGCGAACGCGCCGCGGATCGTCGCGACGAGCCAGCAGGATCTTTCCGGAAAACTCGATTCGGGCCGGTTCCGCACCGATCTCTACTACCGGCTCGGCGGCATCTCGCTGACCGTTCCGGCCCTGCGCGAGCGGGTCGAGGACATTCCGCTTCTCGCCGCGCATTTCCTTGCCCGCGCCGAACGCGACGGCGCGCCGGCCCGGCGCCTGTCGAGCGAGGCGACGGCGCTGATCCGCGCCTACCGCTGGCCCGGCAATGTGCGGCAGCTCGAAAACACCCTGCGGCGCCTCATCGTCACCGCGCTCGAGCCCGAGATCACCAAGGCCGAGGTCGAGGCCGCGCTTGGCGCCGCCCCGGCCGAAAGCCTCAGCGTCGGCGCCGCCGAGGAAGGTGAGCGGCTTTCCGCCTCCATCGCCCGGCATCTGCGGCGCTACTTCGACCTGCACAACGACAGCCTGCCGCCACCGGGACTTTACGCCCGAATCCTGCGGGAAATGGAGGCGCCGCTGCTCGAGATCGCGCTGGAGGCGACGGCCGGAAACCAGGCGAAATGCGCCGATCTGCTCGGGATCAACCGCAATACCTTGCGCAAGAAGATCACCGATCTGGATATCCGCGTGACACGGCGGCGCAAGTTGATGTAAAACCGCAACACAAAAGTGGCCAATCGGCGTCAGCCGGGACAAGGACCACGACATGTCGGCGGTAGCCGCGACAGCGGCGCAAGATCAGGGGCGAGCTCGTGCAGGGCCTGGCGCGCAGCGCATCATGGGACCGGTTCACCCGGCTTCGGCGGCAACGCCGCTTTCAGAACGCGGTGACGCTCGGCCTCGTGGTTCTCGGGCCGATTCTGGCGCTTGCAACCTTCGTTGCACTCGGCCCGTTCGGGCAGGGGGCGAACTCGACCGCCCTGCGGCTCGTCCTCCTTGCCGACCTCGTCTATTTCCTGATCCTCGGCGGCATGGTCATGGCCCGCATGGCGCGGATGATCGCGGCGCGGCGGGCGAAGTCGGCGGGGTCGCGGCTTCACATGCGGCTGACCGGCGTCTTCGCGGGCATCGCGCTGGTGCCGACGATCCTGGTCGCGGTCTTCGCCGGGCTCACGGTGAATATCGGTCTGGAAGGCTGGTTCTCGGAGCGGGTGCGCGGCGTCGTCGGCACCTCGCTCGCCGCCGCCGAAGCCTATCAGGAGGAGCATCGCCGCGACCTCGCGGCCGATGCCGAAGCGCTGGCGCTCTACATCGACAACACGAGGCAGGGCACGTTCCTGCTCTCGGACGGCGACCTGCGCCAGATCCTCACCCAAGGCCAGAGCCAGATCCAGCGCGGCCTGCGCGAGGCCTATGTCATCGACGGCGGCGGCGAACTCAGGGCGCGCGGCGAGCGCAGCTATCTCTTCGACTTCGAGGCCCCGAGCGGCACGGAGATCGCGCGCGCGAAGACCGGCGAGACGGTGCTGATCGAGGACTGGGCCAACAACGAGTTCCGCGCGCTGGTGGCGCTTCCCGCCTTCGCCGACCGCTACCTCTATGTCAGCCGCAATGTCGACGGCGAGATCCTCAGCCTCCTCGACGAGACGCGGGCGACGGTCGGGCTCTACCAGCAGCTCGAGGCGTCGCGCGGCAAGGTCCTCTTCGAATTCGGCCTCGTCTATATCGGCTTCGCCCTCATCCTCGTCCTCGCCGCGATCTGGATGGGCCTGTGGTTCGCCGAGCGCCTGTCGCGGCCCGTGGGCCGGCTCGCCGGCGCCGCGCAGAGGGTCGGGGCGGGCGACCTCGAAGTGCAGGTGGTGGAGGAGGAGGGCGACGACGAGATCGCCATGCTCGGCCGCGTCTTCAACCAGATGACCCGCCAGCTCAACACCCAGCGCCAGGCGCTGATGGAGACCAACCGCGCCACCGAACGCCGCCGGAGGCTCTTCGATTCGGTGCTGTCGTCGGTCACGTCGGGGGTGATCGGGCTTGACGCCGAGGGCCGCGTCGATTTCGTCAACCGCGCCGCGACCCGGCTTCTCCAGCTCGAGGAGAGCGCCGATCACGGCCGCCCGCTGGCCGAGGCGGTGCCGGAATTCGCCGGGCTCTTCGACCGGCTCCGCGACGGCATCGGCGAGGTCGCACAGGAAGAGATCAAGCTCGGCCGCGCCGGGCGGCTGGAAAACCTCCTCGTGCGCATGGCGATCCGCCGCAACGCCGACGGACGGCTCGAAGGCTACGTCGTCGCCTTCGACGACGTGACCGACCTCGTCTCGGCCCAGCGCATGGCGGCCTGGGGCGACGTTGCCCGTCGCATCGCGCACGAGATCAAGAACCCGCTGACGCCGATCCAGCTTTCGGCCGAACGGATCAAGCGCAAGTTCGTGCGTCTTGTCGGCGACGAATCCGATTCGCTCGAACAGATGACCGATGTCATCGTCCGCCAGACCGGCGACCTCAGGCGCATCGTCGACGAATTCTCCAAGTTCGCCCGGATGCCCGAACCCGACCGGCGCGATCACGATCTGACGAAGCTGATGCAGGACGCGGTGACGTTGCAGGAAGAGGCATTGCTTGGCGCGCGGCTGGTCGCCGACCTGCCCGACGCGCCGGTGATCGCCGAGTTCGACGCGACAATGATCTCCCAGGCGGTCACGAACCTCATCAAGAATGCCGGGGAAGCCACTGAATCGCTGAGGGAAAAAGGCGCCCCGGAAGGCTACGCGCCGGAGGTGCGCGTGCGCATGACCGCGGACGGGGATCTGGTCACGATCCGCATCGCCGACAACGGGATCGGCCTGCCCGAGGACCGGGCGCGGCTTTTCGAGCCCTATGTGACGACGCGCGAGAAGGGCACCGGGCTCGGCCTTTCCATCGTCAAGAAGATCATCGAGGAACATGGCGGCACGCTGACGCTCAGCGATGCCGAGATGTTCGAAAACTGCGCCCACAGGGGCGCGATGGCCGAGATCCGCCTGCCAAGGGCGCGGACCGGCCGCGGACAGAAGGAACGGGCCGCGGATGCGGCCGGAGGTGGGACATGAGCGATATTCTGATTGTTGACGACGAACGCGACATCCGGGAACTGATCTCGGACATCCTCAAGGACGAGGGCTTCACCACGCGGCTCGCGGCGAACTCGGACGAATGCATGGCCGAGATCAACGCCGAGCCGCCGGCGCTGATGATCCTCGACATCTGGCTGAAGGACAGCCGGATGGACGGGATCGACATCCTGAAGACGGTGAAGCGCGACAACCCGGATGTGCCGATCATCATCATTTCGGGCCACGGCAATATCGAGATCGCGGTCGCCGCGATCAAGCAGGGCGCCTACGACTTCATCGAGAAGCCCTTCAACATCGACCAGTTGACCGTGGTGATTTCCCGCGCGATGGAAACCTCGCGGCTGCGGCGCGAGAACGCCTCGCTCCGTCGCCGCGACGTGACCTCGTCCGAGATGATCGGCTCCTCGCCGGCCTTCCGGGCGCTGAAGGGGCAGCTCGAGAAGGTGACGAAGTCCAACGGACGGGTGATGCTGACCGGCCAGCCCGGATCGGGCAAGGAGGTGGCCGCGCGCTACATCCACGTCAATTCGAACCGGGCGAGCGGGCCTTTCGTCACCGTCTCCTCCGCCTCGATCGAGCCGGAACGGATGGAGGAGGTGCTCTTCGGGCGCGAGACCGCCGAGCGCGGGGTGGAAAAGGGGCTGCTGGAGCAGGCCCATGGCGGCGTGGTCTATTTCGACGAGGTCGCCGACATGCCGCTCGGCACCCAGTCGAAGATCCTGCGGGTGCTGACCGAACAGCAGTTCACCCGTGTCGGCGGCTCGGACAGGGTCCGGGTCGACCTCCGGGTGATCTCCTCGACCACCCGCGATCTCGCCGCCGAGATCGCCGCCGGCCGCTTCCGGCAGGAGCTTTACGACCGCCTGAACGTGGTCCCGGTCGCGGTGCCGCCGCTCGAGGAGCGCCGCGAGGATATCCCCGAGCTGTCGCGCCATTTCATCGAGGGGTTCAACAAGAGCCAGGGCCTGCCGCTCCGCCCGGTCAGCGACGAGGCGGAGGCGCTGATGCAGACGATGTCCTGGCCCGGCAACATCCGCCAGCTCAGGAACGTCATCGAGCGGGTGCTGATCCTCGGTGACCATGGCGGCCCGATCGAGGCGCGCGAATTGCCGGGGCAGAGCGACGGGCCGGCCGAGGAGGGGCGGATCGTGCTTTCCGGCGGGCTCGCGACGCTGCCGCTGCGCGACGCGCGCGAGCTTTTCGAGCGCGAATACCTTCTCACCCAGATCAACCGCTTCGGCGGCAATATCAGCCGCACCGCGACCTTCGTCGGGATGGAGCGCTCGGCGCTGCACCGCAAGCTGAAATCGCTCGGGGTCGTCACCACGTCGAAATCCGGCGCAAGGGTCGCGCATCTGGAGGACGAGGAGGAGGAGGAGGCCTGAGCGCGCCGGTCCGCCGGTCCTGAAGCGCTTCGGGTTTATGTGGAAATATCAGGTATGGGAATTCGAATGGGAAAAGTTCGAATTCAGATTCAATGCAAACCCGAAAAGCTGTAGGCGCCCGCGCGCTTCCCGGCCTGGATGTCGCTCCGAAGCGCGGAGGGGCGCGCGCGGCCGGGGCTGGTGGCCGGGGGTGAGCGTGGCGCCCATGGCCCGGAACGGAACCTGTTGGTTCGGTCGGGCCACTCGGGACGGGACCGAGCGAGCCGACCTTCGCCCTGCAACGCCGCGCGACGAAGCGGCGTTCGATGGGGTGGCGCGATAAACTGCCCCGAACGGAGGTTGCCGCGCCATCCCACGGGCAGGCACGCGCCCGGCTTGCGGTCCGCCTGCCGACAGCTCCTCAACAGGCTCGTATCGGACCAGCGACCCTGCCGCGAAGTCCCGCGTCCGCGGCGCGTTGACCGCCTTCGCCCCGGAGCCTATCAAGAGCGGCAAGCACGGACGGGAGAGCGGACATGAAGGTCATCATCTGCGGCGCGGGCCAGGTCGGCTGGCAGATCGCGCGCCATCTCTCGGGCGAGAAGAACGACGTCACCATCGTCGACAACAACGCCGACCTCGTCCGCCGCGCGACCGAGACGCTCGACGTGCAGGGCGTGGCCGGCTTCGCCTCCTATCCCGATGTGCTGGAGCGGGCCGGGGCGCGCGATGCCGACATGATCATCGCCGCCACCTATTCGGACGAGGTGAACATGGTCACCTGCCAGGTGGCGCATTCGGTCTTCGGCATCACCCGCAAGATCGCCCGGCTGCGGGCGCAGTCCTACATGGATGCGATCTATTCCGACCTCTACCGCCGCGACCACCTGCCGATCGACGTGGTGATCAGCCCCGAACGCGAGGTGGCCGAGGCGGCGCTCCAGCGGCTCGCCGCGCCCTCGACCTTCGATACCGAAAGCTTCATGGGCGGGCGGGCGCAGCTTCTGGGCGTCGCGCTCGAAGAGGATTGCCCGGTCCTCAACACGCCCTTGCGCCAGCTCACCGACCTCTTCTCGACGCTGCGCGCCATCGTCGTCGGCGTCCGCCGCGAGGGCCACCTCTTCGCGCCCGATCCGAACGACCAGCTCTTCGCCGGCGACCAGATCTACGTCTTCTCCCATGTCGAGGACGTGAACCGCACGCTCGACATCTTCGGCAAGGCGACGAAGAAGCAGGAGCGGATCGTCATCATCGGCGGCGGCAATGTCGGCCTCGCCGTCGCGCGGGCGCTGGAAAAGCGCACCGACCGGATCCGCGCGAAGGTGATCGAGAAGAGCCGGGCGCAGGCCGAACGGGCGGCGGATTTGCTCGAGCGCACCATCGTGCTCAACGGCGACGGGATGAGCATGGAACTCTTGGCCGAGGCCAATATCGACCGCGCCGACGCGGTTCTCGTCGTCACCGACGACGACAAGACCAACATCCTCGCCGCCGTCCGCGCCAAGCAGGCCGGCTGCCCGATGGCGATCGCGCTGATCAACGACCCGACGCTGGTGCCCTTGATGGGGGCGCTCGACATCGACGCCTATATCAACCCGCGCGCCACGACCGTCTCGTCGATCCTGCGCCATATCCGTCATGGACGGGTGCGGGCGATCTATTCGATCGGCGATGCCGAGGCCGA
Source organism: Paracoccaceae bacterium (assembly GCA_011620265.1). GTDB lineage: Bacteria > Pseudomonadota > Alphaproteobacteria > Rhodobacterales > Rhodobacteraceae > Albidovulum. Next base: position 57,749 of record WOZM01000275.1, on the reverse strand, counting down.
GGTGATCGAGGCGCAGGTGCTCTCGACCTCGCCCATCGCCGGGCGGCCGATCCGCGATATCGAATTCCCCGAGGGGGTGCTGATGGGGGCCTTGATGAAGGGCGACAAGGTGGTGAAGCCCACCGGCGACACGCGGGTGGAGGAGGGCGACGTCATCGCGCTCTTCTGCATGTCGGGCGACGTGCCGGAGGTCGAGCGGCTCCTGCAGGTCTCGATCGACTTCTTCTGAGCGATGCGCCGCCTCCTCGATCTTCCGTTCATGGTGATCCTGATGGCAATCGGGGCGATGGCAATGTTCATCCCCGCGGCCCACGCGCTGACCGTCAGCGACCACGCCGTGGCGCGCGCGTTCTTCTATTCCGGCACGCTCTTTCTGATGCTGGCGGCGCTTCTCGGGATCGCCACCGCCGCCAACCGGGCCGGCAATCCCGCCCGCAATCACCTGCTGACGCTGGTCGGCACGTTCACGGTCCTGCCCCTCATGCTCGCCGTCCCCTTCGCCGAGGCGGTGCCCGATACCACCCTCTACAATGCCTGGTGGGAGATGGTCTCCTCGCTCACCACGACCGGCGCCACGCTGTTCGACGCCGACCGCCTGCAGCCTTCGGTCCATCTCTGGCGGGCGCTCGCCGGCTGGATGGGCGGGTTCTTCGTCCTCGTCACCGCGGTGGCGATCCTCGCGCCGATGAATCTCGGCGGGTTCGAGGTATTGAGCGGCGCGCCGGCCGGGCAGGGGGTGATTGCCGCAGGGCAGGCGGCGCGGGGGGCGCTGCCGTCCGAACGGCTCTGGCGCCACACCAAGACGCTGCTGCCGGCCTATGCCGGTCTGACGCTGGCGCTCTGGATCGGTCTCATCCTTTCGGGGGACACCGCGCTCGTCGCCGCCTGTCACGCGATGTCGACGCTCTCGACCTCCGGCATCTCGCCGGTGGGCGGCCTGTCCGGCAGCGGGTCGGGCGCCTCGGGCGAACTCGTGATCCTCGTCTTCCTCGTCTTCGCCCTGTCGCGGCGGCTTTACCCGTCGGGCCGGACGCTCCGCAACACCAGCGGCCTCCTGCTCGACCCCGAGCTTCGCATGGCGCTGCTTCTCGTGACGCTGGTGCCGGCGCTTCTTTTCCTGCGCCACTGGGTCGGCGCGCTGGAGGTCGACGAGGTCAAGGACACCGCCGCCGCGCTCCGGGCGCTCTGGGGGACGATCTTCACCGTGCTGTCGTTCCTCACCACGACCGGCTTCGAATCCGCCGACTGGACAGAGGCGCGCGACTGGTCGGGTCTCGCCACGCCGGGGCTGATCCTCGCCGGCCTCGCGGTGATCGGTGGTGGCGTGGCGACGACGGCGGGGGGCGTGAAGCTCCTGCGGGTCTACGCGCTCTACCGCCACGGCGAGCGCGAGATCGAGCGGCTGGTGCATCCGAACTCGGTCGGCGGCGCCGGCGTGCAGGCGCGGCGTCTCCGCCGTCAGGGGGCGCAGATGGCGTGGATCTTCTTCATGCTCTTCGCGCTCTCGATCGCGGTGACGATGCTGGCGCTGGCGCTGACCGGGCTCGATTTCGTCGCCTCGACCACCTTCGCGGTCTCGGCGCTGTCCACGACCGGCCCGCTCGCCGCCGTCGCGGCCGAAGCGCCGCTGCCGTGGTCGGAATTGAATGGCGCGGCGCGGGCGGTCACGGCGGCGGCGATGGTGCTCGGACGGCTTGAAACGCTGGCGATCATCGCGCTTCTCAACCCCGACTTCTGGCGCGGCTGAGCGTCCGCCCGACGTTAGGTCCGATCCGGCCGCAAATAGGGGGTGGAAACTCCCGAGATCTTGAGCATACTTCCCCCAAGTCCCCGGTGCAGCGCCGAGGGGCGGGGATACCGTTCGTAGAAAAGACCTCAAAGAAAAGTACAAGGCGACGATAATCATGGCTGCCGACAAGCAGAATTTGCAAGATGCCTTTCTCAACCATGTCCGCAAGGCCAAGGTTCCGGTAACGATCTTTCTGATCAACGGCGTGAAACTTCAGGGTGTCATCACCTGGTTCGACAACTTCTGTGTGCTCCTGCGCCGCGACGGGCAATCGCAGCTTGTCTACAAGCATGCGATCTCGACGATCATGCCGGGGCAGCCGATCTCTCTTTACGAGGGCGAAGACTGACCGACGCGCATATCGTCAAGGACCGCCCGACCCGGGCGTTCGTCCTTCATCCCGACCTGAAAACCGGCCGCACCCGGCGGCTGCCTGACGACGCGCTGGCCGAAGCCGTGGCGCTGGCCTCGGCGCTGCCCGACCTCGAGGTCGTCGGGGCCGGGATCGTGCGCCTGCCGAAGGTGCAGGCCGGGACGCTCTTCGGCTCCGGCAAGATCGCCGAGCTGAAGGCGCGGTTCGAGGCGGACGAGGTGGACCTCGTCCTCGTCGACGGGCCGGTCAGCCCGGTGCAGCAGCGCAACCTCGAGAAGGAATGGGGCGTCAAGCTTCTCGACCGGACCGGCCTTATCCTCGAGATCTTCGCCGACCGGGCGCGGACGCGGGAAGGCGTGTTGCAGGTCGAACTCGCCGCGCTCAGCTACCAGCGCACCCGGCTCGTCCGCGCCTGGACCCACCTCGAACGCCAGCGCGGCGGCTTCGGCTTCGTCGGCGGCCCGGGCGAGACCCAGATCGAGTCCGACCGCCGCGCCATCGACGACGAGGTCGTGCGCATCCGCCGCCAGTTGTCCAGGGTGGTGAAGACCCGCGCGCTTCACCGCGCCGCGCGGCGCAAGGTGCCGTTCCCGATCGTGGCGCTCGTGGGCTACACCAATGCCGGCAAATCGACGCTCTTCAACCGGATGACGGGCGCCGAGGTTCTGGCCAAGGACATGCTGTTCGCGACGCTCGACCCGACGATGCGGGGCGTGACCCTGCCCTCGGGCAGGAAGGTGATCCTCTCGGACACGGTGGGCTTCATCTCCGACCTGCCGACCCAGCTCGTCGCCGCCTTCCGCGCGACGCTGGAAGAGGTGCTGGAGGCCGACCTCATCCTCCATGTCCGCGACATCTCGCACCCCGAGACCGAGGAACAGGCGGCCGATGTCGCCGAGATCCTCGAAAGCCTCGGGGTGAAGGAGGACGTGCCGCTCTTCGAGATCTGGAACAAGATCGACCTCCTGCCAGAGGCCCGGCGCGAGGCGCTGAAGGTGCAGGATGCCCGCAGTCCCGGCGCGCATGCCGTCTCGGCCCTGACCGGCGAGGGGGTGCCCGCACTTCTCGACGCGATCAGCATCGCCCTCGACGAGGACAGGCGGGAAGAGCTTCTGGTCCTGCCCTTCGCCGCCGGGCGCCAGCGCGCCTGGCTGCACGATGCCGGCATCGTCCAGTCGGAAAGCGAGGCCGGTGACGGCCATCACCTGACGGTCCGATGGACCGCCCGCCAGAAGGCTGCCTTCGAAGCGCTCTGAGAGCGACAGCAACCAGCGTTCGGGTGTGAAAACCGAGGGCGGCGGCCGGTGCCGAACCGGAAGACATGTCCCGCCCGGCGGCATTGCCGGGCAGCGCCCGCCCCTCTCGCCCTCGTGCCTTCTCACGACCGCTGGGACAATCTGCGGAAGACGCGGCCCGACCTTCCGTCTACTCCGCCGGTTCCAGCCGGGTGATCCCGGTCGCCGCCGCCCGCGCGAGGTCGGGGTCGAGCGACATCGGCACGTATTCGCCGCGCCGCCAGAGTGCGCTCAGATCGTCGTAGTGACGGCTGAGCGGATGGCCCGACTGCCCGGTCGAGATGATGAAGACCGAACTGTCCGGGTCGGCGAAGTCGTAGACCCCGCGATAGCCGGCGCCGTTCACGTTCAGATAGGGCTCCGGCCCGCTGCCGGCCGTGCGGCCGCGATCGAGCGTGTGGTCGCCGCCGCTGGTCGACTGGCGGATGTTCACCAGCCACTTCACCACCGGCATCCGGCCGAGGACCGGGTGATCCTGCGTCGCCTGATGCGCGTCGCCCCAGCGCCAGCTTTCGACATTCGGCCCGTAGCGCTCCGACAGATCCACCAGCGCGTCGTCGAGCGCCATCCTCGCGATCTCGGTGCAGGTCTCCTCCGGCGCCGACTGCATCACGTCGCACCAGCGCGCCGCGCCGTCGATGTCGCGATAGACCCGCTCGATGAAGAGCGGTTCGACATGGGTGAAGCTGTCGGCCAGCGGGCCGAGCTCGTCGCGGATCAGCCGGTTCTGCAAGGCCCGGGCCCAGGCGGCGTAGATCAGCGGCTCGGGCAGGTGCTCGTTCATGTTGCCGTCCCATTCGGCCAGCACTTCCAGCGCCCGCTGGCGGAGCCGCTCGGGCGTACCCGAGGGCGCGGCCTCGCCGGTGAACCAGAGGTCGGCGGCGATCAGCGGCAGGATCGTGCGCGCGGCGGGCGAGAAGGTGTAGAGCTGGGCCGCGATGAAGCTCTCGCGGCTGTGGACCTCGCGCTCCTGCATCAGCCGGGTCCAGCGCTGCACCCGCTGGGTGTCGCCCCAGGTGAAGCTGACATGGCGCGGGAAGGGGCGGTCGACGGTCTTGTTGTTGGTGTTGCCGACGATGCCGCCCTCGGGGTTCACGAAGCGCGGATTGGCGGCATGGGGCAGGCGGCCCTGCCAGCGGTTCTCCGGCATCCAGCCGAGGGCCGGCAGCCGGCCCTGGCCCTTCATGGCGGGGTCGCGCGCCGGCATCGCCCCGAACATCACCATCGCGATGCCGTCCTGATCGGCCATCGTGACGTTCTGCGCCGGGGCCACGAAATCCTGCCCGGCGGCGATGCCGTCATCGATGCTTTTCGCCTGCATCAGCCGCATCGCGGCCGTCATCGAGGCATCCGCGGGGTCGAGCGCGGTCCAGCTCAGCGCCGCGACATGGCCCTGCGGCGTCACCGAGGCGAGGTCGTAATGGGTGCCCGGCAGGACCGGTCCGTTGTCGCTCCAGCGCAAGGTGACGGTGATCGGCGGGGCGTCCTTGACATCGATGATGGAGCGGCGGCTGGTGAAGGGCTTCCAGCCCTCCGCCGTGCGGTAGCGCTCGGGATCGGCGGGGTTCAGCTCCTCCAGCCTTATGTCCTGATCGTCGAGCCAGGCGGCGCTGATGCCCCAGCCGAAATCGGCGTTGCGCCCCGAAAGCACCGCCGGGATCCCCGGGATCGTCGCCCCGATCACCCCGCCCGAGCGCAGTTCCAGCCGCGCGAGATACCAGAGCGACGGCGCCGAGAAGTCGACATGCGGATCGTTGGCCAGAAGCGATCCGCCCGCCGCCGAGCGCGAGGGCGCCGCGGCCCAGGCGTTCGAGGCACCGGCAAAGGGCAGATGGACGACGGGCGAGAGCGGACCCTCCGGGCCGGTCTCGAGCGCCGCGTAGGACCGCTTCACCCCCGGAACGAGGCTCGCATAGGGCGGCAGCGAGGCGATGCCGGCGCCGGTCACGTCCGGCAGAAGATCCCGCGCCCAGTCCTCGGACAGCAGCGAGATCCGGGCGCGCAGCACCTCGGCCTCGATCTGCGCGGTCGAGCGCATCGCCATCAGCTTCAGGATGGCGATGGAATCGGCCGGCTGCCAGTAGGAGATCTCGGTGGAGAAGAAGAAGAATTCCGGCGCGCCGCGGCCCTTGGCCTCGGCATTGACGATGCCGATCCAGGCATTCACGCCGCGCGCATAGGCCTCGAGCGCCGCTTGCGTCCCGGCATCCTGCGCGGCGACCGAGCGCACCGAAAGCCCGTGCAGGTCGAGCCGTCGCATCAGCTCGTCGGTCTTGACCGTCCGCTCGCCGAAGACCTCAGACAACCGGCCCTGCACGGTGCGGCGCAGCACCGTCATCTGCCAGAGCCGGTCCTGGGCATGGGCGAAGCCGAGGGCGAAGAAGACGTCGGCGTCGGTCCGGCCGAAGATATGCGGCACGTCCGCGGTATCGCGCACGATCTCGACCGGCGCGCCGATCCCCTCGATGCGGTAGTCCTCGCCATAGTCCGGTAGCGACCGCGCGGCGAAATAGTAGCCGAGCGCCAGCCCGCCTCCCGCAAGAAGCACGAGCGCCGAGAAGATGCGCAGAAGCCAGCGAAACGCGGTCAGCATGATATCCGAAGACCCTGGGATCCGATGCGCCCGCCGCCGGCACCGGACCACGCAAACCGGTTGACGGCAGGGGCAGGGCGGTTAACTAGGGCAGAACGGCTCCGGCTGCAATGATCTTGGGAGGAACGGATGGCAAAGGTGGCATTTCTCGGCCTCGGCGTGATGGGCTTTCCGATGGCGGGTCATCTCGCGGCGAAGGGGCACGAGGTCACGGTCTACAACCGCAGCCCCGCCAAGGCCGCGACATGGGTCGGAAAGCACGGGCACCGCTCGGCGCCGACCCCGCGCGAGGCGGCGGCGGGGGCGGAGTTCGTGATGGCCTGCGTCGGCAACGACGACGACCTGCGCGCCATCTGCCTCGGCGCCGACGGCGCCTTCGCCGGCATGGGAAAGGGCGCGATCTTCACCGACCACACCACGGTCTCGGCCGCGGTGACGCGCGAACTCTCGGGCGTCGCGCGCGACGCCGGCATCGGCTTCGTCGACGCGCCGGTCTCGGGCGGGCAGGCGGGGGCGGAGAACGGCGTCCTCTCGGTCATGTGCGGCGGCGACGCGGCGGACTATGCGCGCGCCGAACCGGTCATCGCCGCCTATGCCCGGATCTGCCGGCTCCTCGGCCCCTCGGGCGCCGGACAACTCGCCAAGATGGTCAACCAGATCTGCATCGCCGGCCTCGTCCAGGGCCTCGCCGAAGGGCTCCACTTCGCCGAGCGCGCCGGGCTCGACATCGAGGCGGTGGTCGAGGTGATCAGCCAGGGCGCGGCCGGATCGTGGCAGATGGCCAATCGCCACAAGACGATGAAGGACGGCACGTTCGACTACGGCTTCGCGGTCGACTGGATGCGCAAGGATCTCGGCATCTGCCTCGCCACCGCGAACGAGACCGGCGCCAGCCTGCCGGTCACGGCCCTCGTCGACCAGTTCTACAAGGACGTCCAGAAGATGGGCGGCAACCGCTGGGACACGTCGAGCCTCATCGCGCGGCTGCGCGCCGCCGGATAAAGCGTTTCGGGTTTACGTTGAAATGGCAAGTATCGGAATTCGAACTTTTTTCGTTCGAATTCCGATTCAAGGAACCCCTGAAACGCCCTAGAACCGCACAAGTCCCACCGTCTTCCTGACGCCAGTATCCGGCCCCTTTCAGTGTGGTCCAAATACCTCGGGGGTGCGGGGGCAGCGCCCCCGCGCGGATCGGCCGCGCAAGCGGACGAAACCCGGTCAGGGAATGATCCGCGTGTATTTCGTGCCCTCGAGCGTCGCGCCGGCGATGAAGCCCGACTGGCCGAAGACCAGCGCGATCACCGGGGCGAGCGTCGTCGTGGTGTCGGCGGCAAGCGACCCGCCCTGATCGGGAAGCGCGTATTTCGCATCCGCCCCCACCGCCCAGCCATCGGCCGCGCGGAAATCCGCCAGCGCCGGCTGGGTCATGAAGAACAGCGCGTGCGCATATTGCTGCGCGCCGATCTGTAGCCCCCAGCTTGCCTGCGTGGCGGAATAATAGTCCACCGTGACATCGTTGATTCTCAGCGCCCCGCGACCATAGGCGCCACCGAAGACGAAGCCCGCCTCGGTCATCAGCGGCATGTAGAGCACCCCCGCCGCCTTGTTCATCAGATCCTGCGTGCCGGGATAGCGCGAGACCAGGAAATCCCGCGTCGCGTCCACCCGCGCGTCGAGCCGCGCGGCGCCATTGCCGCCGATGCCGTTGCCGCAGGCCGACAGCCCCAGAAGGGCGCCCCCCGAAAAGACCATGTTGCGACGGGAAAGTCCGTTCATCTCACTGCTCCGCTCTCAAATCCCAATGCCGGCCTTATCCGGCCGGTCCCATACCATCTATAGGGCAGAATGCCCCGCCTGTCATTAAGTGTTGTGGACACTCACGCGATCTTGGGCGGGCCTCCGCCTTATCGCCCGAGTATCCGCGCGACATCGGGCGCGAAATAGGTCAGGACCCCGTCGCAGCCCGCCCGCCGGAACGCCATCAGGCTTTCGAGGATCACCTCCTCCTTCATCCAGCCGTTCAGGACCGCGCCCTTCAGCATCGCGTATTCGCCCGAGACCTGATAGGCGAAGGTCGGCACCCCGAAGGCGTCCTTCACCGCGCGGCAGATATCGAGATAGGGCAGGCCCGGCTTGACCATCACCATGTCCGCGCCCTCGGCAAGGTCGCGGGCGACGAGCCGCAGCGCCTCGTCCGCATTGCCGGGGTTCATCTGATAGGTCTTCTTGTCGCCCTTCAGCGCGCCCGAGGCGCCGACCGCGTCGCGGAACGGCCCGTAGAAGGCGCTCGCATATTTCGCGGCGTAGGAGAGGATCGTCACGTCCTTGTGGCCGGCGCCTTCGAGCGCCCCACGCATCGCGCCGATCCGCCCGTCCATCATGTCCGACGGCCCGAGGATGTCGGCCCCGGCCTCGGCCTGGGCGAGCGCCATCCTGACCAGCGCCTCGACCGTCTCGTCGTTCAGGATCACCCCGTCGCGGACCAGCCCGTCATGACCGTTGGAATTGTAGGGATCGAGCGCCACGTCGGTCATCACCGCGATCTCCGGCACCGCCGCCTTGATGGCGCGGACCGCCCGGTTCGACAGGTTCTCCGGGTTCCAGGCCTCCTCGCAACCTTCGGTCTTCAGCGCCGGATCGGTATAGGGAAAAAGGCAGATCGCCGGGATGCCGAGCCCCGCCGCCTCCTCGGCGGCCCTCGCCGCGCCCTCGACCGTGCGCCGCGCCACGCCGGGCATCGAGGCCACCTCGACATCCGCGCCCGCCACGTCGGTCACGAAGACCGGCCAGATCAGGTCCTTCACCGACAGCCGATGCTCCTGCACGAGGTCGCGCAAGGCGGCGGTGCGGCGCAGGCGGCGGAGCCGCGTGGCGGGGAAGGGGGCCTGGATCGGGGTCATGTCGCGCACTCTGGTCTTGGTCGGATCAACGGGTTACATGGATCGCGGCGCATCTCAAGGGTGGAAACCGTCGCAGGGCGGCACTAGCATCGCGCCCAAGCAGGGGCCGGGGGCAGGATTTGGACTGGACGAAACTGATTTTCGACCTGATCGACCTCAGGTCCTTTTCCAACCTCTGGTACTGGATCGCGCTCGCCGTCACCTGGTCGTCGGCCTCGCACTGGGTGCTCGGCATTCCCTACGACATGGTCCTGCGCGCGCGCCGTCTCGGCGGCCAGGCCGAAGCCGACCTCGAGGACATGGCGCGAATCAATATCGGCCGCATCCTCTATATCGAGCGCGAAGCCGGGGTGATCCTGCTTGCCATGCTCAGCTTCGCGCTGACCTCGCTGGCGCTTCTGGGCTTTTTCTACAAGGTGGAATTCTGCCAGGCCGTCTTCCTCATCGCGCTGCCTTTGTCCTTCGTCGGGATGATGAGCGTCGCGACCGCCCGCAGGATCGAGGCGGCCGGCAACACCGGCGAGGCGCTGCGCCGCCGCCTCGCGCTCCACCGGGTGACGGTGCAGGTGATCGGCATGATCTCGATCTTCGTTACTGCCTTCTGGGGGATGCTGCAGAACTTCAATATCTCGATCCTGCCCGGTTGACACCGGCGGCGGGAAAGATAGGTCAGGGCGATGACCCCAGCCCCCCATATCACCCTCTCCGGCGCCCCCGAAGGCTATGACGCCCGCCTCCTCGCCCGCGAGCTTGGGCGCGGTGTGCCCGTCCTCCATGTCGCGCGCGACGACAAGCGGATGGAGGCGATGCGGGCGGCGCTGGCCGTCTTCGCGCCGGAGGCGCTGGTCCTGACCTTCCCGGCCTGGGACTGCCTGCCCTATGACCGGGTCTCGCCCAATGCCGACACCTCGGCCACGCGGATGGCGACGCTCGCCGCCTTGGCGCAGGGCCTGCCTGTCCCTTTCATCCTTCTCACGACACTGAATGCGGCGACCCAGAAACTGCCGGCGCGCGAGGTCCTGAAGGCCTCCGCCTTCACCGCGCGGGTCGGTGGCCGCGTCAACGAGGCCGCCTTGCGCAACTTCCTCGTCCGCATGGGCTTTTCGCAAAGCCCCACGGTGACGGAGCCCGGCGACTACGCGATCCGCGGCGGCATCATCGACATCTATCCGCCGGGCGAGAGCGGGCCGGTCAGGCTCGACCTCTTCGGCGATGTGCTCGACGGGGCGCGGCGCTTCGATCCGGCGACCCAGCGGACGACCGAGAAGCTGACGGTGGTGGAGCTCGCGCCGGTCTCCGAGATCATCCTCGACGAGGCGGCGATCACCCGGTTCCGCCAGACCTACCGCATCGAGTTCGGCGCCGCCGGAACCGACGATCCGCTCTACGAAGCGGTGAGCGCGGGCCGCAAGCATGCCGGGATGGAGCACTGGCTGCCGTTCTTCCACGACCGGCTGGAAACGCTCTTCGACTACCTCCCCGGCGCCTCGGTGATGCTCGACGACCGGATCACGCCGGCGCGGCTGGCGCGCTGGGAGGGGATCGAGGATCAATACGACACCCGGCTGGAGGCGATGAAGCGCAAGGACCGGCTCGACACCGTCTACAAGCCCTGCGCGCCGGGGCTTCTCTACCTCGACGATGCCGGCTGGGACGCGGCGGTCGCCGGGCACCGGGTGATCCAGCTTGTCGAGCTGCCGCAAGCGACGGGGCCGGGTGTTCTGGACGCCGGGGGGCGCATCGGGCGCAACTTCTCGGCCGAGCGCCAGCTTGAGAACGTCAACCTTTTCAGCGCCCTCGCCGATCATCTGAATGCGCGCCGGGCGGACGGGCAGGTGATCGTCGCCTCCTATTCCGAGGGCGCGCGGGAACGCCTGAAAGGGCTTCTGGAGGACGAGGACGTGGTCGGTGCCACGCCGATCCGCGATATCCGCGATGTTCCTGAAGGCAAGGGTGGCCTCTACCTCGCGGTCTGGGCGCTCGAACACGGGTTCGAGGGCGACGGGCTGACGGTCGTCTCCGAACAGGACGTGCTCGGCGACCGGCTGATCCGGGGCGCGAAGAAACGCCGGAAGGCCGAGAACTTCCTCACCGAGGCCCAGTCGCTGTCGCCCGGCGATCTCGTCGTCCATGTCGATCACGGCGTCGGCCGCTATACCGGGCTCGAGACGATCACCGCGCTTGGCGCGCCGCATGACTGCGTGGCGCTGGAATATGCCGGCGGCGACCGGCTGTTCCTTCCGGTGGAGAATATCGAGCTTCTCAGCCGCTACGGCCACGAGGAGGGGCTTCTCGACAAGCTCGGCGGCGGGGCGTGGCAGGCCAAGAAGGCGCGGCTGAAGGAGCGCATCCGCCAGATCGCCGAGCGCCTCATGCGGGTCGCGGCCGAGCGTCTCTTGCGCAAGGCGCCGATCCTCGAGGCGCCGCATCACGAATGGGACGCCTTCTCGGCCCGCTTCCCCTATCAGGAGACCGACGACCAGCTTGCCGCGATCTCGGACGTGGTCGAGGATCTCGGCGCCGGCCGGCCGATGGACCGTCTCATCGTGGGCGATGTCGGCTTCGGCAAGACCGAGGTGGCGATGCGCGCCGCCTTCATCGCCGCGATGTCGGGCGTCCAGGTCGCGGTCATCGCGCCGACGACGCTGCTCGCCCGCCAGCATTTCAAGACCTTCGCCGAACGCTTCCGCGGCACCGCGATCACCGTGCGGCCCCTGTCGCGCTTCGTCTCGGCCCGCGATGCCCAGGCGACGCGCGACGGGCTGGCCGAGGGCACCGTGGATATCGTCATCGGCACCCATGCGGTGCTGGCAAAGTCCGTAACATTTCGCAACCTTGGCCTCCTTGTCATTGATGAAGAACAACATTTCGGTGTCGGCCACAAGGAGCGGCTGAAGGAGTTGCGGTCGGAGATCCACGTCCTGACCCTGACCGCGACGCCGATCCCGCGCACACTTCAACTGTCGCTCACAGGTGTCCGGGATCTCAGCATAATCGGCACCCCGCCGGTCGACCGCCTGGCGATCCGCTCCTATGTCAGCGAGTTCGACAGCGTCACCGTCCGCGAAGCGCTCCTGCGCGAGCGGTACCGGGGCGGGCAATCGTTCTACGTCGTCCCCCGCATCGCCGACCTGCCCGAGGTCGAGGACTTCCTCAAGACCCATGTGCCCGAGGTCTCCCATGTCGTGGCCCACGGCCAGATGGCGGCGGGCGAACTCGACGACCGCATGAACGCCTTCTACGACGGCAAGTACGACGTGCTCGTCGCCACCTCGATTGTTGAAAGCGGCCTCGATATTCCTACCGCGAACACCATGATTGTTCACCGGGCGGATATGTTCGGCCTCGCCCAGCTCTACCAGATCCGCGGCCGGGTCGGGCGGTCGAAGCTGCGCGCCTACTGCTATCTCACCACGAAGCCCCGCGCACCGCTGACGCCCGCCGCACAGAAGCGGTTGCGGCTTCTGGGCAGTCTCGACAGCCTCGGCGCCGGCTTCTCGCTCGCCTCCCAGGATCTCGACCTGCGCGGCGCCGGCAATATCCTCGGCGAGGAACAGTCCGGCCATATCACCGAAGTCGGCTACGAGCTCTACCAGCACATGCTGGAAGAGACGATCGCCCGGATCAAGTCGGGCGACCTCGACACGCCCACGGCCGAGGATGACCAGTGGTCGCCGCAGATCAATCTCGGCGTGCCGGTGATGATCCCCGAGGATTACGTGCCCGACCTCGACGTGCGGCTCGGCCTCTATCGCCGCCTGTCGTCGCTGACCACCAAGGTGGAGCTCGAAGGCTTCGCCGCCGAGCTGATCGACCGGTTCGGCGCGGTGCCGAAAGAGGTCAACACGCTCCTGCTGGTCATGCGGATCAAGGCGATGTGCCGGCGGGCGCATATCGGCCGGCTCGACGCCGGGCCGAAGGGGGCGACGATACAGTTCCACATGGACAAATTCCCCAATCCCAAGGGCTTGGTGGAGTTTCTTCAGACCCGGAACGGGCTCGCGAAGATCAAGGACAACAAGATCGTCGTGCGCCGCGACTGGGCGACGGACAGCGACCGGATCAAGGGCGCCTTCGCCATTGCCCGCGATCTCGCCGAGAAGGCGAAGGCGGCATAGCCGCCGCCGCTCAGCCCTCGGTCGGGCGCGGCAGGCGCAGCGTGATCGGCAGCGCCAAAGCGGTGCAGACGAAGACCCCGGCCATCAGCGGCACCGGCGTGCCGTCGAAGGCAAGCCCGATCGGCACGGCCACGATCACCGACAGCACCGTCGCCACCGCCGTCACGACCGAGACCGCGGTGCCGGCGATATGGCCCATCGGCTCCAGCGCCAGCACGTTGAGGTTGCCGATGGTCAGTCCGGCCATGAAGAAAACGCTGATCGTCCAGTAGAGATAGGCCCAGAAGCTCAGCGCCTCAGGCAGCCAGCCCATCGCGAAGACCAGCACCATGATCCCGGAATTGACCACCTGGAAGGCGAAGGTCGTGGTCACCATCCTCCGCATCCCGAGCCGCACCACAAGCCGCGCGTTCAGCACGCTCGCGAGGCCCGCGACGCCCGCGATCACCGCGAACCAGCGCGGGAAGCTTCCGGCGAGGCCGTAGCCCTGGTCGAAGACCTGCTGGGTGGAGGAGAGCACGCTGAAGAGGCTCGCGAAGGCCAGCATCATCGCGGCGATCACCATGAGGACGAGCCGGTGGGTCAGGATCTCCCGCACCGCTGCGATGAGCGTGCCGAAGCGCAACGGCCGGCGCGAGCGGACCGGCAGCGTCTCGGCCTGGCGCGCCCAGAACCAGGTCGTGGCGATGACGGCGAAGGCGATGAAGGCCGGGAAGATGCCGCGCCAGCCGAAGCCGGCGATGATGAAGGAGCCGAGAAGCGGCGCGACGGCGGGGACGAGGGTGAAGATCATCATCGTGAACGAGACGATCCGCGCCATCTGCCGCCCCGAATAGAGGTCGCGCACCAGCGCCATCGCCGCGACGCGCGGTCCCGCGACGCCGAGGCCCTGAAGCACCCGCGCCGCCAGAACCAGTTCCAGCGTCGGCGCCGCCCAGGCGAGGGCCGCGCCAAGGCAATAGAGCACCACGCCGCCGATGATCACCGGCCGCCGGCCGAGCGCGTCCGAGAGGGGGCCGGTCAGGAACGTGCCCGTCCCCATGCCGAAGACGAAGCTGGTGATGATGAGCTGTGCCCGGTTCGGCGCCCCGGGGCTGAGTTCGGCCGCGATCTCCGGCATCGCGGGCAGCATCGCGTCGATGGAAAAGGCCGTCATCGCGAACATCATCGCGAGAAGTGCGATGAATTCGGGCAGGGGCAGGCGGGGCGCGTCCGCGTCGGGCTCCGTCCCGGCCGTCATCGGTCGTCGCACTTGGCCGCATCGGCCAGTTGCCGGTTGATGTCCTCGATGATCCGCCCCCAGGTCTCGCCCGGCTGGGCGCCCTGCAGGACGTGCCGGTTGGCGATGACGAAGCACGGCACGCCGCTGACCCCGCGTTCGCGGGCATGGGCGTCGCGGGCGCGGATGTCCCCGGCATCGCCGTCACCGTCGAGGAGCCGCCGGATCATCGTCCGGTCGAGCCCGGCCTCGCCCGCGATATCGGCGAGCACGTCAGGATCGCCGACATCGCGCCCGTCGCGCCAGAGGGCGCGGAAGAGGGCGGCGACCACCGCCGTCTGCCGCCCCTCGAGCCCGGCCCAGTGGATCAGCCGGTGCGCGTCGAGCGTATTGGGCTGGAGGGCGATGCGGTCGAGGTTCAGCTCCACCCCCGCCCCGGCGGCATGTTCGACGAGCGGCGCATAGGCGCGGACCGCGCGTTCCCTGCCGCCGAACTTCGCCTCCATGTAGGCGCGGCGGTCCATCCCCGCCTTCGGCATCTCGGGGTTGAGCTGGAACGGGTGCCATTCGACCGCGAACGGATGGTCGGGATGGGCTTCGAGCGCGCGGTCGAGATAGGCCTTGCCGACATAGCACCAGGGGCAGGCGATGTCCGAGATGATATCGAGCCGGATCATTGGTTTGCCTTCCATTCCTCACGCAATGCGCGGCGGTTGATCTTGCCGTTGGCGGTGACCGGAATCGCCGCGCGGCGCAGGTAGAGACGGGGTTGCTTGTAGCGCGCGAGGCAGGTCGCGGCATGGGCGGCGAGGTCGTCCCCGGTCGCCTCGCCCGCGTAGAAGAGCGCGATCGCCGTCGCATCGGCCTTGACCGGCAGCTCCACCGCCGCGCTGGCCGAGACGCCGGGATGGGCGTTCAGCGCCGCCTCGATCTCCACCGGCGAGACACGGAAGCCGCCGGCATTGATCATGTCGTCGGCGCGGCCGAGACTGGTGATCGCGCCGTCCTCCGCCATCACCACCATATCGCCGGTCTGGAACCAGTCATCCTCCGGTGCGCGGATTGTTTCGCCTTCGACCGTGCCGAGGAACAGGCCCGGATCGCTCCGGTGCACTGCGAGGATGCCGGGTTCGCCGCGCTCCACCGGCGCGCCGTCGGGGCCGAGCACGGCGATGCGGCGCCCCGGCTGCGGATAGCCGGTCGCCCCGTCGGGCGCCGGCCGGGCGGGCGAGGACGACAGGAAGGTCGAGCATTCCGACATCCCCATCGCCTCGTGAAGGTCGGTGCCGGTGGCGGCGCGCCAGCCCGCGCGGATCGAAAGCGGCAGCTTCTCGCCCGCCGAAAGCCCGTGGCGCAGCCGGGGCAGCGACAGCGTCGCGTTCTGCGCGAGGATACGGCGGTATACGCCCGGAACAGCGGCAAAAACAGTCGCATCGAACCGCTTCGCCAGAAGCGGCAGATGATCCGCCTCCACCCCTTCGGCCGCGACCATCGCGGTGGCGCCCGCCGCCCAGGGATCGAAAAGCCCGGCGCCGAGCGTGTAGGTCCAGTTGAGCGCGCCGGCATGCATCAGCCGGTCCTCCGGCCCGATGCCGATCCAGCCCGAGGCCATCATCCGCCGCGCCCAGACCGCGCGATGGGCATGGGCGACGGCCCGCGGCGTGCCGGAGGTGCCGGAGGTGAAGACGATGTAGGCCAGCCGGTCGGGATCGCCCATGACCCAGTCGGCGGGCGCCAGGGCCTCGAAGCCGCGAAGCTCGGCATCGGCGAGGACCGGGCAGGGCGGGTCGTCGGGAAGCGCCACACCCTCGGCCGCGACGATCAGCCGGGGACCGATCGCGGCGCAGAGCTTCGCCACCTCGCCCGGCGTCAGCCCCGCCGCGGTCGGCACCGGCACCAGCCCGGCCGCGACCGCGCCGAGGAAGGCGAGGGGGAAGCTCACGCCGTTGCCGAGCCGCAGCATCACCCGGTCGCCGGGGACGAGCCCCAGCGCCAGAAAACCCGACGCCACCCCGCGCACTGCCGCTTCCAGCCGCCCGTAGCTCCAGCGTTCCGCGCCGGCGGGCCGCAGGATCTGCAAGGCGATGTGGTCCGGCCGGGTCCCGCCCGCGCCGAGGACATGGCGGGCGAGGTTGAAGGGCGCGGGGCAGGGGTCGAACGGGGCGGGATCGGTCAGCGACAGCATGTGCCCTCGCTACGCCTCCCGCCGGGGCGTTGCAAGCCGGGGCGGAATGGCGTTATTGCACAGGCAGTACCTCTGGAATGAAGAGATGAGAGACAGCGACCCGACCGGAATCATCCGCATCGCCCGTGCCGGCTCCGGCACCGAGGAACCGGCGGAGCCGCTCAACCTCGGCCGCCGGGTGCGCGAGCTCCGGAAAGAGCGCGGCTGGACGCTGGAACAGGCGGCCGGGCAGGCGGGGCTCGCGCGTTCCACCCTGTCGAAGATCGAAAACGGCCAGATGTCGCCGACTTACGAGGCGTTGAAGAAGTTGGCCGAGGGGCTCTCGATCACCGTGCCGCAGCTTTTCACCCCGGCCTCGCGGCCGCAGGTCTCGGGCCGGATGGCGGTGACCAGGGCGGGTGAAGGCCAGGGACACGCGACCGCGACCTACGAGCACCGGCTTCTGGCAGGCGCGCTCCGCGCCAAGCAGATGCTGCCCTATACCGCGCGCATCCGCGCCCGCGACGTCGCGGAATTCGACGGCTGGGTGCGCCATGACGGCGAGGAGTTCCTCTTCGTCCTGACCGGCGTCGTGCGGCTTTACACCGAGTTCTACGAACCCGTGGACCTGCGCCGCGGCGACAGCGCCTATTACGACGCGACAATGGGGCATAACGTGATTTCGCTCAGTCCCGAGGATGCAACGATCCTTTGGGTGACGAGTCTGGCATAACGTCCGTCGGGGCGGCGAAGGAGATTTCGATGCGTGTCATGACCCGGCCGATCGACGGCCAGAAGCCCGGAACATCGGGACTGAGGAAGAAGACGAAGCTTTTCATGTCCGACGGTTACCTGGAGAACTTCATCCAGTCGGTCTTCGACGCGACCGGCGGGGCCACGGGCAGGACCTATGTCGTCGGCGGCGATGGGCGCTACTTCAACGACAGCGCCGCGCAGGTGATCCTGAAGATGGCGGCGGCCAATGGCGCGAAGCGGGTCATCGTCGGGCGAAACGCGCTTCTGTCGACGCCCGCGGCCTCGCACCTGATCCGGCTGAACCGGACCGATGGCGGTCTCATCCTCTCGGCCTCGCACAATCCGGGTGGCCCGGACGAGGATTTCGGCGTCAAGTTCAACACCGCGAATGGCGGTCCGGCGCCCGAGGCGGTGACCGAGGCGATCTTCGCCCGGACCGGGGAGATCCGCGAGTATTTCGTCGCCGACGACAATGATGTCGATCTGTCGAGGATCGGCACGCAACAGATTGGCGGGATGGAGGTTTCCGTCATCGACCCGGTGGCGGACTATGCCGCGCTGATGGAAAGCCTCTTCGATTTCGACAAGATCCGCGCGATGTTCGCCGGCGGTTTCCGGATGCGCTTCGACGCGATGTGCGCGGTGACCGGTCCTTATGCGCGCGAGATCCTCGAGCGCCGCCTCGGCGCCGAACCGGGGACGGTGGTGAACGCGGAGCCGCTGCCGGATTTCGGCGGCCTGCACCCCGATCCGAACCCGACCTGGGCGCGCGCGCTGATGGACGAGATGTTCGGGCCCGACGCGCCGGATTTCGGCGCCGCCTCGGACGGCGACGGCGACCGCAACATGGTCGTCGGGCGCGGCATCTATGTCTCGCCCTCCGACAGCCTCGCGGTGCTGGCCGCCAATGCCCGTCTCGCGCCGGGCTACCGGGCGGGGCTGAAGGGTGTGGCGCGGTCGATGCCGACCTCGGCGGCGGTCGACCGGGTGGCCGCGGCGCTCGGCATCGCAGCCTATGAGACACCGACCGGCTGGAAGTTCTTCGGCAATCTCCTCGATGCCGGCCGCGCCACGCTCTGCGGCGAGGAGAGCTTTGGTGCCGGATCCGATCACGTGCGCGAGAAGGACGGGCTCTGGGCCGTGCTCCTGTGGCTGAACATCCTCGCCGAACGCAAGGAAAGCGTTGCGGAAATCCTGAACGCGCATTGGCGGCTCTTCGGCCGCAACTACTATTCGCGGCACGATTACGAGGCGCTGTCGGTCGAGGTCGCGACCGGCGTGATGGGCGGGCTGCGCGGCAAGCTCGCGGGCCTGCCGGGACAGATCGTCGAAGGCATGAAAGTCATCGCGGCCGACGATTTCGCCTATACCGATCCGGTCGACGGGTCGGTGGCGCGCGGGCAGGGGCTCCGCGTCGTGTTCGAGGGCGGCAGCCGCCTCGTGATGCGGCTTTCGGGGACCGGGACCGAAGGGGCGACACTCAGGCTTTACCTCGAGCGCTTCGTGGCCGGGCCGGACGGGCTCGGCGACGCGGTGCAGGAGGCGCTGGCGCCGATGATCCGCGCCGCCGAGGCGCTGGCCGGGATCCGGACCGCGACCGGGCGCGAGGGGCCGGATGTGATCACCTGAGGCGCGGCCGGGGGCGCTGCCCCCGGACCCCCGGGATATTTGATCCAGGTGGAAGCTCCGGTCAGGGCCGGAGGCGGCGGCCTTCGGCGTCGAACGCGAAGGCGCGGGCCGGGTCGTAGTCGAGCGCAATGGCTTCGCCGACGCGGTGGTCGTGCTGGCCGAAGAGACGGACGGTCAGGGTGGCATCGGCGTCCGTCGTGACGAGGAGGTTGGTATCGCCGCCGAGCCGTTCGACATGGGTCACGGTGCCCCGGAGCCGGCCGCCATGGGCGGCGCACAGGTGCTCGGGGCGGATGCCGAGCGTCGCGCCGGGGGCGCCGAGGGGCCCTGCGGCGAGGAAGTTCATCGAGGGCGCGCCGAGGAAGCCCGCGACGAACCGGTTGTCGGGGTCGTTGTAGAGCGCCATCGGGCTGCCGACCTGCTCGACCCGTCCGTCGCGCAGCACCACGATCCGGTCGGCGAGCGTCATCGCCTCGGTCTGGTCATGGGTGACGTAGACGATTGTCGCCCCGAGCTCGCGGTGCAGTCGTGCGATCTCGACACGCATGTGCATCCTGAGCGCGGCATCGAGATTGGAGAGCGGCTCGTCGAAGAGGAAAAGCTCGGGCTTGCGGACGATGGCGCGGCCGATCGCGACGCGCTGGCGCTGACCGCCGCTGAGCTCCGACGGGCGGCGCTTGAGGTATTCCTCGAGCGACAGCATCTTCGCAGCCATCGCGATGCGCTCGGCGATCACCGGCTTCGCCTCTCCCGCCTGCTTCAGTCCGAGCGTCATGTTGCCCTCGACATCGAGATGCGGGTAGAGCGCGTAGGACTGGAACACCATCGCGATGCCGCGCTTGGCGGGCGGGGTCGTGGTGACGTCCTTGCCGCCGATCCGGACCGTCCCCGAGCTTGCATCCTCGAGCCCGGCGATGACCCTGAGGAGCGTCGACTTCCCGCAGCCCGACGGCCCGACGAAGACGATGAACTCGCCGGTCTCGACGCGGAGGTCGATATCCTTGAGGACATGCACGTCTCCGAAGGATTTGTTTATGTTTTCAAGCGTCAATGCGGTCATGTTGAAGTCCCGAGGTCGATGGCGCGGCCGGTGCGGATGCTTTCGTCCGCCGCAAGGCAGATGGCAAGCGAGGACACCGCATCCTCCATGTGGCGGGCAAGGTCGAGATCCTCGGCGACGGCGCGGAGGAGAAAGGCCTGTTCCGCGTCGCAAAGCGCCTGATGGCCGGGCTCTGCGGGGAAACCGACATCCTCGTCGGTGCCGCCGGTGCGGTGGATGCGCAGGCTTCCGACCCTTGTGTGCCCGTCGACGCTGTCGGAGGCCGGATGCATTCCGGAAAGGATCGAGACCGCGCCGTTGGGCGAGATCACGTCCTTCACGAAATAGGCGACCTCGGACATCATCGGGCCCCAGCCGGCCTCGTACCAGCCGACCGAGCCGTCGGCGAACAGGACCTGGAACTGGCCGTAATTGTACATGTCCGCGGCGATCTCCTCGGTGAGGCGCAGCCCCATGCCGTGGACCCGCACCGGGGCGGCGTCGGTGATCTGGCACATCACGTCGACATAGTGGACGCCGCAATCGACGATGGGCGAGGTGGTCCGCATCAGCGCCTTGTGGACCTCCCACGTCGCGCCCCGCGACTGCTGGTTGAGGTTCAGCCGGAAGACGTAAGGCCCGCCGAGCCCGCGCGCCTCGGCGATGAGCCGCTGCCAGGACGGGTGGTGGCGGAGGATATAGCCGACGACGAGCTTGCGCCCGAGCCGGGTCGCGGTATCGACGACGCGGCGCGCCTCCGCCACCGTCGTCGCGAGCGGCTTCTCGACGAAGACATGGGCGCCCGCCGCCATCGCCGCGCAGGCATAGTCGGCATGGCTTTCGGAATAGGTGGCGATGACGGCAAGCTCGGGCCGCGTTGCCGCAAGAGCATCGGCGAAGTCATTGAAAAACCGATAGGATCGCAGCTCCGGCGGCAGCGCGACCGGCGAGCGGTTCACCAGCCCGACGATCTCCGCCTCCGGGTGATGGTGATGGGCGAGCGCGTGGCTGAGACCCATATTGCCCAAACCGGCGACGAGAACCCTCATTTCACCGCTCCCGATGTGATGCCGCGGATGAGCTGCCGCGAGAAGATGACGTAGAGCACGAGCACGGGCAGGATCGCGAGGCTCAGCGCCGAGAGGACCGCGTTCCAGTCGGTGACGAACTGGCCGATGAAGACCTGGGAGCCGAGCGTCAGCGTCTTCGTCGCCTCGCCCGGCGCCAGGATCAGCGGAAACCAGAGGTCGTTCCAGATCGGGATCATGTTGAAGACCGCGACCGTCGCCATGGCGGGGCGCACCAGCGGCAGCACCAGCTTGAAGAAGATCGCATATTCGCTCATCCCGTCGATCCTGCCGGCATTCTTCAGATCGTCCGAGACCTGGCGCATGAACTCGCTGAGGATGAAGACCGCGAGCGGCAGGCCCTGCGCGGTATAGACGAGGATCAGCGCGGCGAGCGTGTTCACGAGCCCCGTCTCAACCATCAGTTCGAGGATCGCCACCGTGCCGATGCGGATCGGAATCATGATCCCGAGCGCGAGGTAAAGCCCCATCAGCGTGTTGCCGCGGAAGCGGTATTCCGACAGCGCGAAGGCCGCCATCGCGCCGAAGAGCAGGATGAGCAACAGCGACGCCACCGTGACGACGAAGGAATTCTGGAAGTAGAGGAGGAAATCCCCCTGCTTCATCACCGTCTGGTAGCCGATCATCGAGAAACTGTCGGCATCCGGCAGCGCCAGCGGCTCGCGGAAGATCGCCTTCCGCGCCTTGAAGGAGTTGATCAGGATCACCGCGACCGGGAAGAGCGCGATCACCGTCCAGGTGATCAGCGCGGCATGGGCCGCGACGGTGTTGAGGGGGTTCCGGCGCGCGGTGTTCATCTTCCTCCCTCAGAACTGATAGCGCCGCATGCGCGTCTGGACCCCGAAGAGGTAGATGCAGACCCCGGTGAGGATGATCGCGAACATCGCGGTGGCGATGGCCGACCCCATATGCGGGTCGCCGAGCTGGAGCTGGAAGCCGAAGAAGGTGCGGTAGAGGAACGTGCCCAGGATGTCGGTCGAGAAATCCGGCCCCGCGAGCGCGCCTTGCGTCGCATATATGAGGTCGAAGGCATTGAAATTTCCGACGAATGTCAGGATCGAGATGATCCCGATCGAGGGCAGGATCAAGGGCAGCTTGATCTTCCGGAACGCCGCCCAGCCAGTGATCCCCTCGATCTCTCCCGCCTCGAGGATCCCTTCGGGGATCGACAGGAGGGCCGCATAGATCAGCATCATCGGGATCCCGACGAACTGCCAGACCGAGATCAGCGCCAGCGTCGTCAGCGCGTATTCCTCACGGCCGAGCCAGGGCGCGAACAGCGCCTTCAGCCCCACCGCATCCAGCATCCCGGGCGCGATGCCCCAGATCGGCGAGAGGATGAGCTTCCAGGCGAAGCCGACGATGACGAAGGACAGGATCGTCGGGATGAAGATCGCCGAGCGGTAGAGCGCCGCGAAGCGCAGGCGCGGATGCGACAGGATCGCGGCGAGTGCGACGCCGATCGGGTTCTGCACCAGCATATGGATCACGAAGAACCACAGATTGTTGCCAAGCGCGTTCCAGAACGCGACCGACCAGCGCGGATCGCCAAGAAGCGTGCGAAAGTTCGCCAGCCCCGAAAACACCCGCCCGTCGTCGCCCGCGGTGTAAAGAGACAACCGCAAGGTGTTGAAAAGCGGCCAGATCATCACCGCCGTATAGACGAGGACCGCCGGCGCCAGGAAGACCGCGATATGCAGACGCGAGCGGGTCGCCATGGCAGCTTTCTCCCTTCACTGTGGTGGAAATACCTTCGGGGGGTCCGGGGGGCGGAAAGCCCCCCGGCGGGTCGGGCGCGTCAGCGCCCGACGCTCATTTCTGCGGCTCGTACCAGCTCGCGAGTCCCTCCTGCAGCCGCGCGGCGGCCGCTTCCGGCGTCTCGGTGCCCCTGATCACGTTGGCGCTGGCATTCCAGGTCTCGTTCTCGAGGTTCGGCGTGCCGCGCGACAGGATCTGGTAGGTCGAGCGGATCGTCGAATGGCACTTGTCGCGCCACGACACGAATTCCTGCGCCAGCGGGTCTTCCATCGCCACCGGCGCCGAATTCAGCGAGAAGAAGCCGGGCAGGGCGTTGGCATAGAGCGTGGCGAACTCCGCCGATCCCACCCATTCGAGGAACTGCCTGGCCTCTTCCGAATGCGCCGAGGCGGCGTTGAGGCCGATGGCGATGTCGGTGTGGTCCGAGATGTAGCATTCGTCGCCCGCCGCCGCGACCGGCGGCGCGAAGGCGCCCATCTCGAACTCGGCCTGCGCGTTGAAGCCCGAGATCTCCCACGATCCGGCCGGGTAGATCGCGGCGCGGCCCAGGGTGAAGAGGTTCTGGCTGTCAGGGTATGTCTGTGCCTCGAAGCCGTCGCCAAGGTAGTCCTTCCATTTCGCGAGTTGCCGGTAGGGCGCCACCCAGGGCTCGTCGGTCAGCTTCTGGGTTCCCCTGATCAGCGCCAGACGGCCTTCCTCGCCCTTCCAGGAGTTCGGGCCGATATTGTTGTAGCCCATCGTCGCCGCTTCCCACTGGTCGCTGGTGCCCATCGCCATCGGGATGTAGGTGCCATCCGCCTTGATCTTGTCGAGGACCGCGAAGAACTCCGCCTCGGTCGCCGGAACCTCGATCCCGAGCTCGGCGAAGGCGGCCTTGTTGTAGATGAAGCCGTGGATGACGGAGGCCATCGGCACGCAGAACGTCGCCGCGCCGTCATCGGTCTGCCAGGCCGACTTCGCCACGTCGGAGAAGTTCGCCATCGCCGCGAGGCCCGAAAGGTCGGCGAGCTTGCCGCCCTCGTAGAGCGCCAGCGACGCGTCGAAGGGCCGGCAGGTGATCAGATCGCCCGCCGAGCCGGCATCGAGCCTGGAATTCAGAACGGCGTTGTATTCTGCGGGCGCCGAGGGCGTGAACTGAACCTTGATCCCCGGATGCGCCGCCTCGAAGGCCGGGATGATCGTGTCCTGCCAGATCGTCAGGTCGTCGTTGCGCCAGCTCTCGATGGTCAGCGTCACGTCCTCAGCCCGGGCAAGGCCGGTCCCGAGCATCGTGGTCGCCAGCAGGTATCCGGCCAGTCTTGTCCGTGTCATGTCATGCTCCCTTGGTTGGTCTTGAATGGCCGGTCTCTCGGGCCCGTCGCTTCGATCCGCGCGAGTGCCGCGCGAAGGTTCCCCCCGCTTGCCGCGAGATGTTCGTCCGCCGCCGCGGGCGTCAGCCCGCGCGCGACCAGCACCGCCGGGCGGACCGCGCCGCCGACCGCATCAAGAGACGCACGCGCCGCATCCTCGCCGACCCCGGCGATCCGCGCAACCATTGCGGTCGCGCGGGCGCGCAACTTGTCGTTGTCGGCGACCAGGCCGACCATCATCCCGTCATGGACCGCGCCGAGCCGGATCGCCATCAGCGTCGACATCATGTTGAGCGCCGCCTTCTGCGCCGTCCCGGCGCCCATCCGCGTCGATCCGGCGACAAGCTCCGGCGGGGTCGGCAGGCAGATCGCCACGTCGGCATGATCGAAGATCGCGGCGCCGGCATTGTTGGCGATGGCGACGACCCGCGCGCCTTTGGCTTTCGCGATCCGCGCCACGGTGACGGGGTAGGGGGTCCGGCCCGAGGCGGTCACCGCGATGACGGTATCGCCCGCCCGCACCGCCTCCGCCGCCCGCGCCGCGGCGTCCGCGTCATCCTCGGTATCGCCCGGCATATGGGCATCGCGCGGCAGCCCGCCGGCCATCAAAAGAAGAACGCGCCCCGCCGCGATCCCGTAGGTGCCTGTAAGTTCCATCCCGTCGGCATTCGCCATCAGCGCCGACGACCCGGCCCCGGCATAGACGAGCCGACCGCCGCCCCGCACCGCCGCCGCCATTGCCTCGGCCCCGGCCTCGATCGCCGGCAGCGCCTGCCGGACGGTGGCGAGCGCGGCCTCCTGCGCGCCGAGGAGCCGGTCGAGAACCTCCGCGCCCGGCAGGGCGTCGAGCCCTTCGGCCATCGGATGCAGGCGTTCGGTCACGGCAGGCAGCATCGAATCCCCCCAGAGTGCGTCGATGATACCTTTTCAATACCTTTTGTCCACTCCGTTGTGGCAACGGACGGTAGCCGGCCGCCACCGGCATATTCCCGCCCCGCGACAGCGCATGATCCGCTTTTCTTTCGATCAAAGGTATTATAAAGGTATCTTCATGACTCACGCGGCTTCCATGCTCATCGGCCTCGACGGCGGCGGCACGGCGTGCCGCGCGGCGCTCCTTCTCGGCGGCGTCCGCCACGAAGTGACGCGCGGGCCGGCCAATGTCTCGACCGATTTCGACGCGGCGCTGGTCACGATCCGCGACGCGCTCGACGGTCTTGCCGCCAAGGCGGGGCTGGGGGCCGCAGCACTTGCCGGCGCCAGCGCCCATCTCGGCCTTGCCGGGGTGATGAGCCCGGCCATCGCCGCGCGCGTGGCGGCGGCCTTGCCGCTGCCCGGCGCCGTCGTCACCGACGACCGGCCGACGACCATCGCCGGCGCGCTCGGCGACGCGGACGGCGCGGTCGCCGCCATCGGCACCGGATCGTTCCTCGGTCGCCAGGCCGGCGGACGGGTCAGCGGCATCGGCGGCTGGGGCTTCTATATCGGCGATCAGGCGGCCGGGGCCTGGCTCATGCGGCGCTGCCTCGAGGAGGTGATGCTGGCCGTCGACGGGATCGCGGCCGAGACCGACCTCACCCGCCGCATCCTTGCCGAACACGGGCACGATCCCGGCCAGATCGTGCTCTTCTCGCTCTCGGCCCGGCCCGCCGACTACGCGCGGATGGCGCGCGAGGTGGTGGCCGCGGCCGAGGCAGGCGATCCGCTCGGGACACGGTTGATGACCGAGGGCGCCGATTATATCCGCGCCGGGCTTTGCGTTCTCGGCTGGCGCCCGGGCGAGACGCTCTGCCTGGCCGGCGGGCTCGGCCCCGCCTATGCGCGCTGGCTCGGCGAGCCGGTCGTGACGGCGAAGGGCAGCGCGCTCGACGGGGCGCTCCTGCTGGCTGCGCGGGCGGCGGAGGCATCGGCATGACCATCGCCGAATTTCTCGATCCCGAACTCTGGCTGACCCCGGCGGGCGGCCCGCTCTACGTCCAGCTTCGCAAGCGGATCGAGGCCGGCATCGGCTCGGGCTTTCTCGCCCCCGACATGCCGCTGCCGCCCGAACGCGAGATCGCGGCGATCACCGACCTGTCGCGCGTCACCGTGCGCAAGGCGATCGCCGAACTCGTGGACCGCGGGCTGATCGTGCAGAAGCAGGGCTCCGGCTCCTTCGTCGCGCAGGCCCGGCCACGGGTGGAGCAGTCGCTGTCGCGGCTCACCTCGTTTTCCGAGGACATGGCCCGGCGCGGCTTCCGCTCCGAGATGGACTGGCTCGAACGCGGGCTTTTCCAGCCCGCGCCGGAAGAGGTGCAGGCGCTCGGCCTCGGCCCCGGCGACCAGGTCGCGCGGCTCGCGCGGCTCAGGCGCGCCGACGGGCGGCCGATGGCGATCGAGCGCGCCTCGCTGCCGCCCGATCTCCTGCCCAATCCGCTCGCCGTCACCCGCTCGCTCTACGAGGTGCTGGGGCAGGCGGGGCTGCGCCCGGTCCGCGCGGTGCAGAAGATCTCCGCGATCAATCTCGGCGCCGCCGATGCCGAACTTCTCGGCGTGACCGCGATGACCGCCGGCTTGCGGATCGAGCGTGTATCCTATCTGCCGGACAGCCGGGTGGTGGAGTTCACGCGCTCGCTATATCGCGGCGATACCTATGATTTCGTTGCAGAAATGCGCATTCCGGAGGCCTGAGACGATGACGGGGACACAAAGCCTGATGCGCAAGGAAGTGCGGGAGATCCCGGAGGCCGTCGCGCGACTCCTCGACGCGGGCGGCGAGGCGATCCGCGCCGCCGCCGCCGATGCGCGGCGGCGCGACCCGGCCTATATCGCCACCGTGGCGCGGGGGTCGTCGGACCATGCCTGCACCTATCTGAAATACGTCTCGGAGCTGACGCTCGGCCTGCCGGTCGCCTCGATCGGCCCCTCGGTCGCCTCGATCTACAAGGCGCCCTTGCGGCTTCAGGGCAGCCTCTGTCTCACCGTCTCGCAATCCGGGCGCAGCCCCGACATCGTCGAGATGGCGCGGGCCGCGCGGGCAGGGGGCGCCCTCACGGTCGCGGTGACGAACGACGCCGCCTCGCCGCTCGCGGCGGCGAGCGAGCGGGTGCTGGCCCTTCATGCCGGCCCGGAACTCAGCGTCGCGGCGACGAAGACCTTCGTGACCTCGGCGGTGGCGGGGCTGGCGCTTCTTGCCGAGTGGAAGGGTGACGCGGCGCTCCTGTCGGCGGTCGCAGCGCTTCCCGGGCATCTCGAGGCGGCCGCGCGGAGCGACTGGGGCGCCCTCGGCGACCGGCTGGTCTCCGCCGGCTCGCTCTACACGCTCGGCCGCGGTCCGGGCTTCGCGATGTCGGGCGAGGCGGCGCTGAAATTCAAGGAAACCTGCCTGATCCACGCCGAGAACTACTCCTCCGCCGAGGTGCTGCACGGGCCGGTCTCCATCGTCGGGCAGGGGTTCCCGGTCCTCGCCTTCGCCGCCGCCGACGCCGCCGAGGACACGGTGGTCGCGGTCGCCGACGCGCTGGCGGCCAAGGGCGCCGAGGTCTTCGTGACCTCCGACCGCGCCGGGCAGGCGGCGCGGCTTCCGGCCGTGCGCACCGACCATCCGCTGACCGATCCGCTGGCGCTCATCGTCGCGTTCTACGCGATGGTCGAGCGGGTGGCGCTGGCGCGCGGCATCGACCCGGACAGGCCGCGCCACCTCGCCAAAGTGACGGAGACGGTGTGATGGCCGCGATGCTTCTGCACGGCGCCGACATCTTCGACGGCACCCGCCTCGGCCCCGGCGCGCTTCTGGTCGAGGACGGCCGGATCGCGGCGGTGCTGGCGGCGGATGCGACGGTGCCCGGCGCGCGGCGGGTCGCGCTCGACGGCGGCGTCCTGGCGCCGGGTTTCGTCGACCTGCAACTGAACGGCGGCGGCGGGGTGATGCTGAACGACGCGCCGGATGTCGAGACCCTCGCGACGATGGCCGAGGCCCATGCCGGCCTCGGATCGCTGACGATCCTGCCGACGCTCATCACCGACACGCCCGAGCTCACCGCCGCCGCCGTCGCGGCCGTCGAGGAGGCGGTCCGTCTGGGCGTGCCCGGCATCGCCGGGCTCCACCTCGAAGGCCCGCATCTCAGCCTCGCGCGGAAGGGCGCCCACGATCCCGCGCTGATCCGGCCGATGGGCGCGGGCGATCTGGCCTTCCTTCTCGGCGCCGCGAAACGGCTGCCACGACTTCTGGTGACGCTGGCGCCCGAAAGTGTCACGACCGCGCAGATTGCCACGCTGGTAAAGGCCGGCGTCATCGTCTCGCTCGGCCATAGCGATGCCGGCTTCGAGACCTGTCGCGCCGCCGCATCCGCCGGCGCCGCGATGGCCACGCATCTCTTCAACGCGATGAGCCAGATGGGCAACCGAGAGCCCGGCCTTGTCGGCGCGGTGCTGGCCACCGGCACGCTCGACGCCGGGCTGATCGCCGACGGCATCCATGTCCATCCCGAGGTCATGCGCGCGGCCCTTGCCGCGAAGACCGGGCCGGGGGGGCTGTTCCTCGTCACCGACGCGATGGCGCCCGCCGGCACCGCGATCACCGCCTTCACGCTCAACGGCCGCGAGATCCGGCGCGCGGACGGACGGTTGACGCTCGCTGACGGCACGCTCGCCGGCGCCGATCTCGACATGGCGCGGGCGCTCAGGGTTCTGCGCGACGATGTCGGCCTGGCGCTCGACCGCGCGCTCGGCATGGCGACGGAGGTTCCGGCCCGGGTGGCGCGGCTGTCGGACCGGTCCGGGGCGCTCAGGCCGGGGCGGAGCGCCGATGTCGTGCATCTCACGCCCGACCTGCATCTGGCCGGCATCTGGCGGCAGGGCACGCCGGTCGCGCTGTCTCCGGCCTGATCCAATTATCCGATAAGCAGAATTATGTAATATACCGATATGGCCGAAACCGCGCCCCAAGGGCAAAACCGCGCAGATGCCCGGTCGTGACTGGACGCCCCACGGCCTTTGCCGCTAGAGCTTTGACGACACGATACCGGAGCGCACCCATGACCTTCGACCGATCCATCAAGATCGCCCCCTCGATCCTTTCCGCCGACTTCGCCGATTTCGGGCGTGAGATCGAGGCCATCGAAGCTGAAGGCGCCGACTGGGTCCATGTCGACGTGATGGACGGACATTTCGTGCCGAACCTCACCTTCGGCCCGCCGCTCTGCAAGGCGATCCGCAAGCACATCCGCACGGTCATGGACGTCCATCTGATGATCGCGCCGGTCGATCCCTATATCGACGCCTTCGCCGAGGCCGGCGCCGACGTGATCACCGCGCATCACGAGGCCGGTCCACACATTCACCGCACCTTGCAAGCCATTCGGGCGACTGGGAAAAAATCCGGTCTCGCGCTCAATCCCGGCACCCCGGCGGACGCTGCCGCGCCGCTCCTCGATCTTTGCGATCTGATCTGCGTGATGACCGTGAATCCGGGCTTTGGCGGGCAGAAATTCCTTCATTCACAGATAGACAAGATACGTTCCTTGCGCGCCATGATCGGCGACCGGCCGATCCATATCGAGATCGACGGCGGCATCACGCCCGAGACCGCGCCCCTCGTCACCGCCGCCGGCGCCGATGTGCTCGTCGCCGGATCGGCGGTGTTTTCCGGCGGTTCCGTCGCCAGGCCCGAGGTCTACGGCCAGAATATCCGTGCGATCCGCGCCGCCACGGCAACCGCGAACATCTGACCCTGGAAGGAGGAGAACATGGCCGTTTCCCCGCCCGTCTGCGATTTCGGCTGGAAAGCGCCGGATTTCACCCTGCCCGGCACCGATGGCCGCGACTGGTCGCTCACCGATATCCGGGGCCGCAGGGGCACGCTGGTCATGTTCATCTGCAACCATTGCCCTTACGTCCAGTCGGTCATCGACCGGATCGTGCGGGATGCGAAGGACTTGCAGGCGCTCGGTATCGGCGTCGCCGCGATCTCGTCCAACGACGCGGTGGAATACCCCGAGGACGGCTTCGGGAACATGACGGCCGAAGCCGCGAAGCACGGCTTCACCTTCCCCTATCTCCATGACGAAAGCCAAGCGGTCGCAAAGGCTTACGGCGCGACTTGCACACCGGACTTCTTCGGCTTCGACGCGGGTCTCGGCCTCCAGTATCGCGGCCGGCTCGACGCCTCGGGCCGCCGGGCCGCGGCGCCCGATGCAAAGCGCGAGCTTTACGAGGCGATGAAAGAGGTCGCCGGGACCGGCAAAGGCCCGCGCGAACAGACGCCGTCGATGGGGTGCTCGATCAAGTGGAAGGCCGCATGAGCGCGCCGGTCGTCGTCTTCGACCTCGACGGCACGCTGATCGATTCCGCCCCGGCGATCCACGCCGTCTCGAACGCGGTGCTGGCCGATCTCGGCTTCGCGCCGCTCTCGCTGCCGCAGGTGCGCAGCTTCGTCGGCAAGGGCGTGCCGAACCTCGTGCGCCAGCTTCTCGTTGCCTCGGGCGAGGATCCCGTCGGACCGCTGTTCCAGCGGATCGAGACGGCGCTCGTGGCGCGCTACGAGACCGACGTGGAGGGCAATACCCCCTACCCCGGCGTCCCCGAGGCGCTGGCGGCACTGGCCGGGTTCGGCTGCCGTCTCGCGGTCTGCACCAACAAGCCCTACCGCCCGGCCGAGGCCGCCTTGCGCCATGTCGGCCTCCGGGAGCGGTTCAAACTGGTGATCGGCGGCGACAGCCTGCCCACCCGCAAGCCCGATCCCGCGATGCTGCACCATACCCACGAAAAGCTGGGCGGCGGGCTCATGATCTATGTCGGCGACAGCGAGGTCGATGCCGAGACCGCCGTCAACGCCGCCGCCCCCTTCGCGCTCTTTACCGAGGGCTACCGCAAGACCCCGGTGGCGGAGCTGCCCCACAGCGTCGCCTTTTCCGATTTCGCCATGCTCCCCGGCATCGTGCGCCATTTCGAATGGTAAGGTCAGCGGTCGCCGATGCGGCCGTCGTTCAACTGCCCTCGCATTCATATTCAAAACTTGCTATATAATGAGTTTCTCCTATACATGGCGACAATTCCAGCGGGAGACGGTCATGACAACCTCCGTGAAACCTGATGTGACGGCCTTCTTCGACGAGGCGACCAACACCGTGACCTTCGTCGTCAAGGACCCCGGCAGCACTGCCTGCGCTGTGATCGATTCGGTCCTGGATTTCGACTACGCCTCGGGCCGCACCGATACCGCGAGTGCGGACAAGGTGATCGAACATGTCCGCAAGGAAGGGCTCAGCGTCGAATGGGTGCTGGAGACCCATGTCCATGCCGACCACCTCTCGGCCGCGCCCTATATCCAGGAACGTGTCGGCGGCAAGATCGGCATCGGCGCCAACATCACCATCGTGCAGGACACGTTCGGCAAGGTCTTCAACGAGGGCACCGAGTTCCAGCGCGACGGCAGCCAGTTCGACCGGCTCTTTCGCGAAGGCGACACGTTCCGGATCGGCGCGCTGGAAGGCCGGGTGCTGCACACGCCGGGCCATACGCCGGCCTGCCTGACCTATGTCATCGGCGACGCGGCCTTTGTCGGCGACACGCTCTTCATGCCCGATTTCGGCACCGCGCGCTGCGACTTCCCCGGCGGCTCGGCCGAGACGCTTTTCGCCTCGATCCAGAAGATCCTCAGCCTGCCGGACGCGACGCGCATCTTCGTCGGCCACGACTACAAGGCGCCGGGCCGCGACGACTACGCCTGGGAAACCACGGTGGCCGAGGAGAAGGCCCGCAACATCCATGTCGGCGCCGGCAAGTCGGCGGAGGACTTCGTCGCGATGCGCCAGGCCCGCGACAAGACGCTGGCGATGCCGCGGCTGATCATCCCCTCGCTGCAGGTGAACATGCGGGCAGGCCAGATGCCGCCGGCCGAGGATGACGGCGCGACCTATCTCAAGGTGCCCGTGAACAAGCTTTGACCGTGAACAGGCTCTGACGCCCTTCATTCCCGGCGGACCCTGCCCGATGCCGAAACGCTACAGAAGCCCGGTCCCCGAAGATCTGACGGGACAGGTCTTCCTCACCCAGTGCGACGACGCGATGCGGGCGCTCGCCCCCGACCTGACCGCCCGGACGCTGGGCGAGCCCCGGCGCGAGACGAGCCGCAAGGCGGACGGCCTCAGGGCGGCGGAGCCGGTCCGGCTTCCCTGACGCGGCTCAGACCACCGCCTTTTCGAGGAACGGCCGTTTCGCCAGCACCCGTTCGGCCCCGAGCGGCGAGAGGTCGAGCGTGCGGAAGCCGCCGGTCAGGATCACCTCGGCCAGCCCGCGTCCGACCGCCGGCGCCTGTTGCAGCCCGTGGCCGGAGAAGCCGGCGGCGACGTGGAAATTCGCATGGCCCGGCCAGCGCCCCAGAACCGCGTTCTGGTCGAGCGTGTTGTAATCGTAATGACCGACCCAGAACCGCGTCACCTTGACGGCGTCGAAACCTTCCGACCGCGCATAGAGCTTCGGCCAGATCAGCTCCTCGAACTGGGCGTGGTCCGGCTCCCAGTCGTCCTCGGCGCAGGGGCCGTCCTCGTCGGGAACGGTCGCGGCGATCCACTGGCCGTGTTCGGGGCGGAGGTAGATGCCGCCGTGGTCGATGATCAGGGGCGCGTCGGGATGGCGGGCGTTCGGGGCGTCGATGACGAAGACGGTGCGCTTGCGCGGCTCCACCGGCAGCTCGATCCCCGCCATCCGGCAGATCGCCGTCGATCCGGTCCCGGCGGCGCAAAGGAAGGCCCCGCCCTGCAGCCGCGCCCCCTTTTCGGTCAGCGCCGCGACGATCCGGTCGCCCTTCCGTTCCAGCCCGGTGACGCGGTCCTGCACGAAGACCGCGCCCCGCGCCCGCGCCGCGTTCCGGAACCCGTTCAGAAGCCCCATATTGTCGAACCAGCCTTCGTCCCGCGCGCCGATGCTGCCGGCGGTCACGTCGTCCACCTGCATCCACGGGAACCGCTCCGCCAGCGCCTCCGGCCCCAGCACCTCGGTCGCCGCCCCGAGCCCGCGCTGCATCGCCGCGAGCTCGGCAAGCAGCGCCGCGCCCTCCGTGGTGCCGGAGAGGAACAGGTAGCCGTTCTCCTTCAACCCCAGTGACGGCACCCCGCCTTCCGGCCCGACGCGCGCGCCGAAATCGCGGATGAAGCCGACGCCGAAGCGCGAGATCTCGACATTGACCGGGTTGGAGAATTGCTGCCGCACCGAGGCGACTGAAAGTGCGGTCGCGGCGCGGGCATAGCTCGGATCCTTCTCGACGACCACCACCCGCAAGGCCGGATCCGATTGCAGGAGCCACCACGCCGTCGCCGCCCCCGTCACCGCCCCGCCGATGATCACCACGTCCCAGTTGTCGCCCGACATCGCCTGCCTCTTCGCCATTGACGCGGTCATAGGTATCAAGTTCGGCGGAAAGCGAAAGAGCGCGCACTCGACAGAATCCTTCGGACATGGCAAGAACAATCCGGGGATGTTGCCATGATGTTGTTTTCGCTGCAGGCCGATTGCGCCGCTGCTGTCGATCGATTTTGCCCGCCCCGGTTCGTACCTGGCGGTGGCGGGGTTTGGCTACGGTATTTGCCCAACCAGGAGAGGGAAGCGCCTTGACCGACGTTTCACCCCTTGTCGCGCATCTCGAACGGGTCATCGAAGCGACCTCGATCGAGGACATCTGGTCGATGCATCTCGACAAGATGGCAAGCTATGGCTTCACCCGCCTGCTCTACGGCTTCACCCGATTTCGCACCTCGAACTCCTTCGGCAATGCCGAGGACGTGCTCGTCCTGTCGAATCACCCCGAGAACTACCTTGCCGAATTCGTGCAGAGCGGGCTCTACAACCATGCGCCGATGGTGAAATGGGCCGCCGCCAACGAAGGCGCCTGCTCGTGGCGGCTGATCGGCGAGATGGCGGCCTCGGGCGCGATGACCGCGACGGAGCGGCGGGTGCTCGAACTCAACCACAGATACGATGTCCGCGCCGGCTATTCGATCAGCTTCCACGACGTCTCGGTCCGCGCCAAGGGGGCGATCGGGCTCTGCGCGCCCCCCGGCATGCACCAGCACGAGGTCGACGAGATCTGGGACGAACACGGGCGCGAGATCACGGTGATCAACAACGTCACCCACTTGCGCATCACCGCGATGCCCTTCGCCTCGTCCCGCCGCGCCCTCACCCCGCGGCAACGCGAGGCGCTGGAATGGGTCGGCGACGGCAAGACCATGCAGGACATCGCCACGATCATGGGCCTGACGCCCGCGACCGTGGAAAAGCACCTGCGCCTGGCGCGCGAGGCGCTCGATGTCGAGACGACGGCGCAGGCCGTGCTGAAGGCTTCATTCCAGAATCAGATCTTCATTTTCCCCGATGCGTGAACGATCCGCGGGCACCGTTTCCGGATCGGAAACCATCGAGCCGGCGCGCGTCCGGGCGCCGGGACCTGCCCAAAAGGACAGGTCATAATCTTTCCGATTCAGGCGGGTATGGATTCCCATACTTTCGTTACCCGACGTAAACCGGCAATCATCTGCGTGTTCCGTGAGTGGTGGCATTAGCCAGGAACAGCGACCCCGACCAGCCCGCAGTTTGTGGGGGAAGGGGTAGCCCGGGAAACCGGACGCTGGGTCCTGTCGGGTGCTTTCTCCATCCGACAGGCCTGGCACCAGAACGCGCCCTGTCCTCATCCCCAACAGGTGCTGGCGCGATTTCGGGCGGTGCGTATCGACAAGACGCGCGCCGCCCCTTCTTATCGCAGACGGTCATTCCGAATCAGGAAGGGGCCACGTTGCCGCGGCCCCCTTGAGTGAATGTCCGGTGGCGTCAGGCGCCGCGGGTCTTGGCGACTTCTGCCGCGAAGTCCTCTTTTTCCTTCTCGATCCCCTCGCCCACCGCGACGCGGGCAAAGCCGGTGATCTCCACACCGGCATCCTTCGCCGCCTGGGCAACGGTAACATCGGGGTTGATCACGAATTTCTGCCCAAGCAGCGTGACCTCTTCGAAGAATTTCGCCATCCGGCCGCCGATCATCTTCTCGATCACCGCCTCGGGCTTGCCGCTTTCGCGCGCCTGCTCGGTCAGGATGGCCTTTTCCCGCTCGACCAGCGCCGGGTCGAGGTCGGCCTCGGAGAGCGAGGCCGGCGAGGTCGCCGCGACATGCATCGCGACCTGCTTGCCGATCTCCTGCGCCTTGTCCTTCGGGCCCTTGAGGGCGACAAGAACGCCGATCTTGCCCATGCCGTCGGCGGCCGCGTTGTGGACGTAGGAGACGACCGTGTCGCCTTCCAGCACATGCATCCGGCGCAGCGTCATGTTCTCGCCGATCCGGGCGATGGCGTCGGTCAGCACCTCTTCCACCGGCTTGCCGTTGAGATGGGTGGCCTTCAGCACTTCGAGCGTCTCGCCGGTCTGCAGCGCGACCTCGGTGATTTCGCGCACCATCTGCTGGAAATCGGCGTTCTTGGCGACGAAGTCGGTTTCCGAGTTCAACTCGATCGCGACGCCCTTGCCGTCGGAAACGGCGACGCCGATCAGACCCTCGGCGGCGACCCGGCCGGATTTCTTCGCGGCCTTGGCAAGACCCTTGGTGCGCAGCCAGTCGGTCGCGGCTTCCATGTCGCCGTCGGTCTCGGTCAGCGCCTTCTTCGCGTCCATCATCCCCGCGCCGGTCGATTCGCGCAGTTCCTTCACCATTTGTGCGGTGATCGCCATGTCTGGCTCTCCTTCGATTTCGGATGGGTCAGGCGGGGGATACCCCCGCCCGATGAAAGTCGGATGACAGGGGGCGGTGCCCCCCTTCCCGGTCAGGCCTCGGCGGTCGCGTCGGCCTCGGCCACAGCTTCTTCGGCCGGCGCCTCGTCGAGCGCGCCGATGTCGATGCCGGCGGCCCCCATCTGGGCAGTCATGCCGTCGAGGGCGGCGCGGCTGACGAGATCGCAGTAAAGCGCGATGGCGCGGGCCGCGTCGTCATTGCCGGGGATCACATAGTCGATGCCGCTGGGCGAGCAGTTGGTGTCGACGACCGCGACGACCGGGATGCCGAGCTTCTTCGCCTCGAGGATGGCGAGGTCTTCCTTGTTCACGTCGATGACGAAGAGAAGATCCGGCACGCCGCCCATTTCGCGGATCCCGCCGAGCGAGGCCTGAAGCTTCGCCTGCTCGCGCTCCATGCCGAGCCGCTCCTTCTTGGTCAGGCCTTCGGCGCCCGAGCCCAGAACCTCGTCGATCTGCTTGAGACGGTTGATCGACTGGGAGACGGTCTTCCAGTTGGTCAGCGTACCGCCGAGCCAGCGATGGTTCATGTAGAACTGCGCGCAGCGTTCGGCGGCGTCGGCGATCGGCTTCGCGGCCTGGCGCTTGGTGCCGACGAAGAGGATGCGGCCGTTCTTGGCCACCGTCTCGCGGATGACGTTGAGCGCGGCGTCCAGCATCGGGACGGTCTGCGTCAGGTCGATGATGTGAATGCCGTTGCGGTCGCCGTAGATGTATTCACCCATCTTCGGGTTCCAGCGCTGGGTCTGGTGACCGTAGTGAACGCCCGCTTCGAGAAGCTGACGCATGGAGAATTCAGGCAGTGCCATGTCCGTTTTCCTTTCCGGTTTGGACCTCGGCGAAGCCATAAGGTCCCGGATCAAGTCCGGGACAACCGGCGGACCTTTCGGGGATGTCTCCCCCGAGGGCCCAAGCCTCGCCTGTGAAGTGACGCGCCTATAGGCCGGATTGAGACCGCGCGCAACCCCCTGCCGCGCGACCGGGTGAGAGCGCGCAGCCTCCGGCGGGGATATTTTCGGCAAGATGAAGGGGATGAACGCCCCCAGCTTCATCTTGCCGAAAATATCCCCCGCGGAGCGTCCGCCGGATCGGATCGTCCGCGCCTCAAGGCCCTTGTAGCGCGGGAGATAGTCCCGGGCCGAAGTCCCGGGCGGCGCGCGCACCGTCCGGCTTGCCTGCCGGCCGGTTTCCCGGCAAAGGACGGGAATGAGTTCGCGCCCCGACATCCTCTGCATCGGCTCGGTCCTCTGGGACATCGTCGGCCGTTCGCCCGTCCACATGACGGCCGGCGCCGACGTGCCGGGCCGCATCACCCGCCTGCCCGGCGGCGTCGCGATGAACATCGCCATGACCCTCGCCCGCTTCGGTCTCCGACCCGCGCTTCTCAGCGCCGTCGGCCGCGACCCCGAGGGCGACGAGCTTGTCGCGGCCTGCGCCCGCCTCGGCGTCCTGAGCGATCACCTCTATCGCTCCGACGACCTGCCGACCGACCGCTACATGGCCGTCGAGGGCGCCAACGGCCTCGTCGCGGCGATTGCCGACGCGCATTCGCTCGAAGCCGCGGGCGACAGGATCCTGCGCCCGCTTCAGGACGGCACCCTCGGCAGCGCGACCGCGCCCTGGACGGGTCCGGTGGCGCTCGACGGCAACCTGACCCGGGGGCTTCTCGCCGATATCGCCGTCTCGCCGCTCCTCGCCGCATCCGATCTGCGCGTCGCCCCGGCGAGCCCCGGCAAGGCGGAGCGTTTGCTGCCGCTCCTGCCGGTCCGCAATGCCACGCTCTACGTCAATCTCGAGGAAGCCGGGCTGATCTGCCAGCGCCGCTTCGCCTCGGCTCCGGAGGCCGCCGAGGGGTTGCTGGAGCGCGGCGCCGGGCGGGTCCTCGTCACCGATGGCGCCCGCGCGACCGCCGACGGCGCGGCCGCCGGCATCCTCACGGCCGCGCCGCCCGCCATTCTCGTCACCCGCGTCACCGGCGCGGGCGATACCTTCATGGCGGCCCATATCGTCGCCGAAACCAGGGGCGTGAGCCGCGAGGCAGCGCTTCGCGCCGCCCTCGACGCCGCCGCCCATTATGTCTCGGGAGATATCGGCTCATGACGCCCCTGCCCCTCGCCTTCGCCCCCGAAGTCGCAAAGGCGCGTGCCGCCGGCGCCCCGATTGTTGCGCTGGAATCGACAATCATCACGCATGGCATGCCATACCCGCAGAACCTGGAAACGGCCCGCCGGGTCGAGGCCGAAGTCCGGGCCGCCGGCGCCGTGCCTGCGACGATCGCGGTGATGGCCGGGCGGCTTCATGTCGGCCTCTCCGATCCCGAACTCGAGGCGCTGGCGCGGAGCCGCGACGCGATGAAGCTCTCGCGCGCCGATCTCGCCGCCTGCCTCGCCTCGGGGCGGACCGGCGCCACCACCGTCGCGGCGACGATGATCGCCGCCCGCCTCGCCGGCATCGCGGTCTTCGCCACCGGCGGCATCGGCGGCGTCCATCGCGGCGCCGAGACGAGCTTCGACATCTCGGCCGACCTGCGCGAACTGGCCGAGACCCCGGTGACGGTCGTCGCGGCCGGCGCCAAGGCGATCCTCGACCTGCCGAAGACGCTCGAAGTTCTCGAAACCCTCGGGGTGCCGGTGATTGCCTATGGCCAGGACAGCTTCCCCGCCTTCTGGTCGCGCGACTCCGGCCTCGCCGCCCCGCTCCGGATGGACAGGGCCGACGAGATCGCCGCCGCCCACCTGATGCGCGGCCGGCTCGGCCTGCCGGGCGGCCAGCTCGTCGCCAACCCGATCCCGGCGGCGGACGAGATCCCCCGCGCGGTCATCGGCCCGGTGATCGAGACCGCGCTGGCCGAGGCCCGGGCGAAAGGCATCGCCGCCAAGGCGGTCACGCCTTTCCTGCTCTCGCGCATCTTCGAGCTGACCGAAGGACGCTCGCTCGACGCCAATATCGCCCTCGTGCTGAACAATGCGCGCCTCGGCGCCGCCATCGCGACGGCGATCGCGGACGCCGCCTGACGACCCCATTGCCGGCACCCTCCGAAGCCCATACATTCAGGCCCGGAGCGGAGGGAAGCGCGCACGATGAAACCGAATGAGGACGGACCGGACCACGCCATGGTTCACCCGCCACGGCGGCGCGGCGTGCTCGCGCGGTTCCGCGCGAACTTCCTCACCGGGCTCGTGGTCGTGGCCCCGGTCGGGCTCACGCTCTGGCTGATCTGGACGGTAACGGGCTGGATCGACGGCTGGGTCCTGCCCTTCGTGCCGGCGAATTACCAGCCCGACCGGATCTTCAAGGCGCTCTTCGGCGAGGATACCGCGATCAACCTGCGCGGCGTCGGCGTCGTGGTCTTCCTGATCTTCACCGTCGTCGTCGGCTGGATCGCCAAGGGCCTCATGGGCCGCTCGCTCATCGCCTGGGGCGAAAGCCTCGTCGACCGGATGCCGGTCGTCCGCTCGATCTACAACGGCGTCAAGCAGGTGGCCGAGACGGTCTTCAACCAGACGGAAGCGAAATTCGACAAGGCCTGCATGATCGAATATCCCCGCCCCGGCATCTGGGCGGTCGGCTTCGTCTCCACCATCGCGAAGGGCGAGATCCTCGCCAAACTCCCCGACGACGAGGTGATGACGGTGTTCCTGCCGACGACGCCCAACCCGACCTCGGGCTTCCTGCTCTACGTGCCGAAACGCGACGTGACCTTCCTCGACATGTCGGTCGAGGACGCGGCGAAGCTGGTGATCTCGGCCGGCCTCGTCTACCCTGCGGCGAAACAGCCGACGGGCAACGGCGCCACGGCGGCCCACTGACCGGGGGTCAGGACACGAGCGCGCCGAGATCGACGCTGCTCTCGCGGTTGAGCGCGCCGCCATGCCGCGCGAGGAAAGCCTCCGCCGCCGCCCGGCCCGCCGCCTTCAACTCCCACAGAAGCCCGAGCGTCGGCACCAGCTTCGTCGCCGCGGTGAGCGAGGTCATCAGCGCGTCGTCGGCGACGATATGGACCAGCACGTCCTTCATCGCCCCCGCCTCGACCCGGCCGTCCGCGATCAGCTCCTTGACGAAGTTGATCGCGCGGAACTCGCGCAGGAGCGAGGAATTGAAGGACACCTCGTTGATCCGGTCGAGAATGTCCTGGGCCGAACGCGGCACCGCCTCGCGCCTGAGGGGGTTGATGCTGACGACGACGATATCGGCCGGAAGCCCCGGATCGAACAGCGGAAAGAGCGCGGGGTTGCCGGTATAGCCGCCATCCCAATAGGCCTCGCTGAGGCCCGTCGCCGGATCGTCGATCTCGACCGCCCGGAAAAGCGTCGGCACGCAGGCCGAGGCGAGGATCGCGTCGGTGCTGATCTCGGCACCTGAAAACACCCGGATCTTGCCGCTTCGCACGTTGGTCGCGGCGACGTGGAAGGCCGGTCCCGCCGACCCGCAGACCAGGTCGTAGTGGAACTGCGATACGACCCGTTCCAGCGGATTGACGTAGAAGGGGCCGAAATCGTAGGGGCTGAAGAGCCGCGTGAAGGTCTCGCCCGGCGAGAACGGCGCGAAGCGCTCGGTCAGGTCCGACCAGAGCGTGCTTACCGGCAGGAAGGCGCGAAACCACGACGCCATCCGCATGTCGCCGACCGCCCCCACCTGCGCCCAGAGCCAGTCGAGGTTCTCGCGCGCGCCGTCGCGCCCGCCCATCGCCATCCCCGCCTTCAGTGCCGCGCCGTTCAGCGCGCCGGCCGAGGTGCCGGAGATCCCCGCGATCTCGATCGTCCCGTCTTCAAGGAAGCGGTCGAGCACCCCCCAGGTGAAGGCGCCATGGGCGCCGCCGCCCTGCAGGGCGAGGTTGATCCGTCTCACCGCCATCCCGTCCGCCTCGCCCTTCTTCGTTGTCCAGATACCCCGGGGGGTCGCGGGGGGCAGCGCCCCCCGCACGGGTCGCCTGCGTCAGCAGGCGAACCCCGGTCACATCGCGGTCCAGCCGCCGTCGACCGAGATCGTCGTGCCGGTGATCTGCGCCGCCGCGTCGGAACACAGGAACACCGTGGTGCCTCCGATTTCCTCGACGGTTGCAAACTCCCTGCTTGGCTGCCGGTCCAGCATCACCTCGCGGATCACCGTCTCGCGGTCCATGTCGTGGACCTTCATCTGGTCGGGGATCTGCGCCTCGACGAGCGGCGTCAGCACATAGCCCGGGCAGATCGCGTTGCAGGTGATCCCCTGCCCCGCCGTCTCCAGCGCCACCGTCTTCGACAGGCCGACGACCCCGTGCTTGGCCGCGATATAGGCCGACTTGAACGGCGAGGCGCGCAAACCGTGCGCCGAGGCGATGTTGACGATCCGCCCCCATCCTGCCTTGCGCATCCCCGGCAGCGCCGCGGCGGTGGTATGGAAGGCCGAGGAGAGGTTGATCGCCAGGATCGCCTCCCATTTCTCGACCGGAAACTCCTCGACCGGCGCGACATGCTGGATGCCGGCATTGTTGACGAGGATGTCGCAGCCGCCGGCCTCCTCCACCAGCGCCCGGCATTCCGCGCCCTTCGACATGTCGGCGCGGACATAGCGCGCGCCAACCCCGAACTCGGCGCCGAGGCTCTTGGCCAGGGCATGGTCTTCCTCCCGGTCGGTGAAGGAGTTCAGGACCACGTCCACCCCCGCCCTCGCCAATTCCCGCGCGATGCCCAGACCGATGCCGGAATTGGATCCGGTGATGATTGCGGTCTTGCCGGAAAGCGTCATGTCCATTCTCGCTGTTTGTTGCATCTGCAGCGAAGATAGGTGCTGCGGATGCAAAACACACGCTCGGATTCAACACTGGTTTTCACGAAGGGATGAGGCGGCGATTCCGGCCGGGGCGGCTTTGGACGCTGCCGCTTGCAGGGGGCATCCGTTCCAAAAAAAACGCCCGCACAAGGCGGGCGTTAAGTTATTGAGGCAGGTTTCATACAGGCAAGAAACCTATCGAGCAGTACCCACTTTATACGCGGTCCTTCGCCACTGGCCAAGCTAAAAGTTTGAAAAGGCAGGGAAGCCCGGATAGCGTCGGCACCAACGAAAAAAGGGCAGCGGGGATTGTTGCGCAAATGCGACCGGATTATTTCATCCGCTTCGGGTGTGCGATCGGGCTCTGGCTCGGCCTCATCGCCGGGTCGGCGGTGCTTGCGGAGCCCCGGCACGGCATAGCTATGTATGGCCGCCCGGCGCTGCCACCCGATTTTGTGTCCCTGCCCTATGCCAACGCCGACGCGCCGAAGGGCGGGCGCATCGTTTTCGGCGAACCGGGCGGCTTCGATTCGCTCAACCCCTACATCCTCAAGGGCAACGCGCCCTGGGGGCTCGGCATCCACACCGTGGAGACGCTGATGGGCCGTTCGATCGACGAGCCGTTCTCGCTCTACGGCCTCATCGCCGAATCGGTCGAGACCGACGAGGCGCGGACATGGGTCGAGTTCACGCTGCGCCCCGAGGCCCGATTCTCCGACGGCAGCCCGGTCACGATCGAGGACGTCATGTGGAGCTACGAGACCCTCGGCACCGCCGGCCATCCGCGCTACCGGGGCACCTGGGACAAGGTCGCCAGGATGGAGCAGACCGGCGCCCGCTCGGTCCGCTTCACCTTCAACGCGCCCGACAGGGAGCTTGCGCTCCTCATGGGGATGCGGCCGATCCTGAAAAAGGCGCAGTGGGAGGGCAAGGATTTCGCCGAAAGCTCGCTCGACGTGCCGATGGGAACCGGTCCCTATGTCGTCGCCGATTTCGAGCCCGGCCGCTACATCACCTTCCGCCGCAACCCCGACTACTGGGGCACGGATCTCGCCTTCAACAAGGGCCAGAACAATTTCGACGAGATCCGCTACGACTATTTCGGCGACGGCGACGTGGTCTTCCAGGCCTTCACCTCCGGCGAGACGACGTCCTTGCGCGAAACCAACTCGGCGAAATGGCTGGCCCAGTACGACTTCGCCGCGATCCGGTCCGGCGAGGTGGTGAAGTCGGAGATCCCGAACCAGCGCCCCTCCGGCATGACCGGCCTGGTGATGAACACCCGCAACCCGGTCTTCGCCGACTGGCGGGTGCGCGAGGCGATGATCCTCGCCTTCAACTTCGAATTCATCAACCAGACCCTGAACGGCGGCACCGAGCCGCGCATCGCCTCGTATTTTTCGAACTCGGTCCTCGGCATGGATCACGGACCCGCGACCGGCCGGGTGGCCGAGCTTCTCGCCCCCTTCGCCGCCGACCTGCCGCCCGGCACGATCGAGGGCTATTCCCTGCCCGAGGGCGACGCCGCCCGCGCGCTCGATCGCGGCAACCTCCGCAAGGCGCTGGCCCTTCTGGAAGAGGCCGGCTGGACCGTGCAGGACGGCGCCCTGAAGAACGCCGGCGGCCAGCCCTTCGAC
This sequence comes from Paracoccaceae bacterium, assembly GCA_011620265.1. Lineage (GTDB taxonomy): Bacteria > Pseudomonadota > Alphaproteobacteria > Rhodobacterales > Rhodobacteraceae > Albidovulum. The sequence continues at coordinate 14,540 of WOZM01000275.1, read as the reverse complement.
TTCGAGATCGTCCTGTCCTCCGGCGCGACCGAGACCCAGTCGATCGCCGACATCTATGTCGCGGCGCTGAAGACGCTCGGCATCACCCCCCGCGTGACCGCCGTCGACAGCGCCCAGTACAAGGAGCGGACCAACAATTATGAGTTCGACATGGCCTGGTACACGCGCTCGCTCTCGCTTTCGCCCGGCAACGAGCAGCTCCTCTACTGGGGAGCGAAGGGCGTGACGGACCCCGGCAGCCGCAACTGGATGGGCATGAACGCGCCGGCCGCCGAGGCGATGATCGCCGCGATGACCGAGGCGCGCAGCCAGGAGGAGTTCATCGCCGCGACCCGGGCGCTCGACCGCATCCTCACCGCCGGGCGCTACGTGATCCCGGTCTGGTTCTCGAAAGTGTCGAGGATCGCGCATTCGGCGCATCTTCACTACCCCGAGCGGATTCCGCTATACGGGGACTGGCCGGGCTTTCAGCCCGAAGTCTGGTGGTACGAAGAATAGGGATGGACATATGCGCAGACTGATCCTGATCGCGCTTCTGACCGGCCTCGCGGCCTGCAACACCGTTGCGGGTGTCGGCGACGATGTCTCGGGCGGGGCCCGCACCGTGCAGAGCTGGTTCTGATCCGGCCCGTCGCCTGTCCATTCCGGGACTGCCGGGGACGGGCATGACCGCCCGCGCCCTCCGCCCGCGCCGGGCGCCGGGGTTCCCGGCCGCTCCCGTCAATTCCCTTGACCGGGCCGCGCTTTCGCGGGAGATCGGTGGCAGCGGAACGGAGGGGTGAATGGGCATTTTCGAACGGTTCCTGTCGGTCTGGGTCGCGCTCTCGATCCTCGCCGGCGTGCTTCTCGGCCTCGCCTTTCCGGGCCTCTTCGAGCTTGTCGCCGGTCTCGAACTCCACCGCGTCAACCTCGTCGTCGCGGCCTTCGTCTGGATCATGATCTATCCGATGATGGTGCAGGTCGATTTCGCCGCGATCAAGGATGTCGGCAAGCGCCCGCGCGGCCTTCTGCTCACGCTCGTCGTGAACTGGCTGATCAAGCCCTTCACGATGGCGGCCCTCGGCTGGCTTTTCTTCCGCATCCTCTGGGCGGACCTCGTCGATCCCGAAACCGCCGGGGAATACATCGCCGGGATGATCCTCCTCGGCGTGGCGCCCTGCACCGCGATGGTCTTCGTCTGGAGCCAGCTGACGCGCGGCGATCCGAACTACACGCTGGTCCAGGTCTCGGTGAACGACGTGATCATGATCTTCCTCTTCGCGCCGATCACCGCCTTCCTGCTCGGCGTCACCGACATCGTGGTCCCGTGGGAGACGCTCCTGCTGTCGGTCGTGCTCTATGTCCTGCTGCCCCTCGTCGCCGGAGTGCTGACGCGCCGTCGGCTCGCGGCGCGGTCGGACAGAAACGCGGTGCAAGCGTTCCTCGCCCGGATGAAGCCCTGGTCGGTGATCGGGCTTCTCGCCACCGTGGTCCTCCTCTTCGGCTTTCAGGCCGGCACGATCCTCGCCCAGCCGCTGGCGATCGTCCTCATCGCGGTGCCGCTTCTCGTGCAGTCCTACGGGATCTTCGCGCTGGCCTATGCCGGCGCCCATTTCCTGCGCCTGCCGCACGCCATCGCGGCGCCCGCCTGCATGATCGCCACGTCGAACTTCTTCGAACTCGCCGTGGCCGTCGCGATCTCGCTCTTCGGGCTCGACTCCGGCGCGGCGCTGGCCACCGTCGTCGGGGTTCTGGTCGAGGTGCCGGTGATGCTGTCGCTCGTCTGGTTCGCCAATCGCACCCGGGACTGGTTCCCGTCCCGCTGATTTTCCGCGACGCCCCTTTCCCCCGCGCCCGAACCCGGGCAAGATCGGGGGCGACGAACGATCCGAACCGGCAGAGATACATTCATGAAATGGCACCACGTCCAGGAAAACTGGCCCGCATTCTTCGAAGCGATCCTCGACAAATGGCCCGAGGCCGACGAGGACGAGCTTGAGGAGATCGACGGCGACCAGCGCGCCTTCGTCGCCTATGTCGCCCGGCTGACCGAAACCGAGCCCGCCGATGCGCGCGAGGAGATCCGCAACTGGCTCTCGGGCGAGTTGCCGGCCGACGTTGTGATGGACCCGCGCCACGACGACCACTCGATCCGGATCTCGGGCAAGTTCGTTCCCGAAGGCGAGGACGAATCCGACGACGATGCCCGCTTCGGGGATGACGACAAGGAATAGGCTTCCCCGGTCTTCGGTAAGGTGGGTTTCAACCCACCCTCCGGCCGGGGTGGGTTGAAACCCACCTTACCCGACATCGCCTGATGCGGATGCGCCATGATGACACGAAAGGGTCAGGCCAAGCGGTCGGGACGCACGGCACACCGAGCGCCGGGCGTATCAGCCGAGCGCATACCCCGCGCCGCGCACCGTGCGCACCGGATCCTCGCCGCCATGGGCGCAGAGCGCCTTTCTCAGCCGGCCGACATGGACATCGACGGTGCGGGTGTCGACATAGATGTCGCGGCCCCAGACCCGGTCGAGCAATTGCTCGCGGCTCCAGACCCGGCCGGGCTTTTCCATGAAGGTCGTGAGCAGGCGGAACTCGGTCGGGCCGAGCTTCAGCACCTTGCCGTCCCGGTGCACCCGGTGGGTTTCGGTGTCGAGCGTGATGTCCTCGAATTCCAGCATCTCGCCCATCGCCGCCGGCCGCGACCGGCGGAGCTGGGTCCGCACCCGCGCCATCAGCTCGACCACCGAATAGGGCTTGACCATGTAGTCGTCGGCGCCGGTCTCGAGCCCGCGCACCAGATCGACCTCCTCGGAGCGGGCCGAGAGCATGATGATCGGCACGCCCTTCGTCTCGGGCCGCGACTTCAGCCGCCGGCAGACCTCGATCCCCGACACGCTCGGCAGCATCCAGTCGAGCACGATGAGATCCGGCGTCTCCTCGGCGACGAGCAGGAGCGCCTCCTCGCCGTTGTCGGCCTGGGAGACGCGGAACCCCTCGGCTTCGAGGTTGTAGGCCAGAACCTCGCGCTGCGCGGGCTCGTCCTCGACCACCAGGACAGTCGGCGCTTGCATCTCAGTCTTCCCCAACCCCGATCGTGGTCACGCTTTCGGCCTTCGGCCGGCCCTCCTCGGGCTGGGAGCCGGTGACGAGGTAGATCACCTGTTCGGAGATCGTCGTCGCGTGATCGCCCATCCGCTCGATGTTCTTGGCGATGAAATGCAGGTGCATGCAGGCGGTGATGTTGCGCGGGTCTTCCATCATGTGGGTGAGGAACTCGCGGAAGAGCGCGTTGTACATCTGGTCGACGTCGCGGTCGCGGTTGCGGACATCCTCGGCCAAAGCCACGTCGCGGGTATTGTAGGCGTCGAGCGCGTCCGACAGCATCGCGACCACCGTCTTGGCCATCCGCCGCAGCGATCCCGCCGCCCCGGTGATCGCCGACATCTGGCCCAGCACATGGGCGCGCTTGGCCATGTTCTTGGCGTAGTCGCCGACCCGTTCGAGGCTGGCGGAGATCTTCATCACCGTCAGCACCGTGCGCAGATCCGAGGCCGTCGGCGCCCGGAGCGTGATCAGCCGCGCCGCCTCCTCGTTGATCTTCTCCTCGAGCGCGTCGATGGCCTCGTCGCCCTTGCGCACCTTCTCGGCGAGATCCTCGTCGCGGGTCTCGAGCGCCTGGGCGGCCTCGAGGATCGCGGTCTCGACCATGCCGCCCATCCGCATCACCAGCGCCTGGCAGGTTTCGAGGTCGCGGTCGAAGGCGCGCAGGATATGTTGATCGCTCATATGCGGGGTCCCCCTCAGCCGATCCGGCCGGTGATGTAGCTTTCCGTGCGCGGATCGCTCGGATTGGTGAAGATCTGGCTGGTCTCGCCGTATTCGACGAGGTTGCCGAGATGGAAGAAGGCGGTGCGCTGGCTGACGCGGGCGGCCTGCTGCATCGAATGGGTGACGATGACGACCGAGAACTGCGAGCGGAGCTCGTCGATCAGCTCCTCGACCTGTGCCGTGGCGATCGGGTCGAGCGCCGAGCAGGGTTCGTCCATCAAAAGCACCTCGGGCGAGGTCGCGATGGCCCGCGCGATGCAAAGCCGCTGCTGCTGACCGCCCGAAAGCCCGGTGCCGGGCTCCGAGAGCCGGTCCTTCGCCTCGTTCCAGAGCGCGGCCTTCCTGAGCGAGGTCTCGACGATCTCGTCAAGTTCGGCCTTGTTGCGGTTCAGACCGTGGATCTTCGGGCCGTAGGCGACGTTGTCGTAGATCGACTTCGGAAACGGGTTCGGCTTCTGGAACACCATCCCGACCTTGGCGCGCAACTGCACCGGATCGACGCGCTTGTCGTAGATATCCTCGCCGTCGATGGTGATCTTGCCCTCGACCCGGCAGATCGGGATCGTGTCGTTCATCCGGTTGAGGCAGCGCAGAAACGTCGACTTGCCGCAGCCCGAGGGGCCGATGAAGGCGGTCACCGTCCGATCGGCGATATCGACATCGACATCCTTGATCGCGTGAGTCTCGCCATAATAGACCTGCACACCCCGCGCGGCGATCTTGACCCCGGCTGCGTTCACTGTCTTTTCCACCAGTCGTATGTCGTCCATTGTCGCAGTCTCCGCCATTTTTACCAGCGCCGTTCGAATTTGCGGCGCAGAACGATCGCCACCGCGTTCATGATGAGCAGGAAGATCAGAAGCACGATGATCGCACCCGAGGCCCGTTCGACAAAGGCCGGATCGGCGCGCTGGGTCCAGTTGTAGACCTGCACCGGCAGCGCCGAGGCCGGATCGAAGAAGCCTTCGGGCGGGGCGCCGGGATAGTCGCGCACGAAGGCCACCATGCCGATCAGCAGAAGCGGCGCGGTTTCGCCCAAAGCCTGCGCCAGACCGATGATCGCGCCCGTGAGGATGCCGGGCATCGCCAGCGGCAGGACGTGATGCAGGATCGACTGCATCTTCGATGCGCCGACACCGAGTGCCGCCTCGCGGATCGAGGGCGGCACCGCCTTCAGCGCGGCGCGCGTCGCGATGATGATCGTCGGCAGGGTCATCAGCGTCAGCACCAGCCCGCCCACCACCGGCGCCGATTGCGGCAGGCCGGCGAAGTTGATGAAAACCGCAAGGCCGAGGATACCGAAGACGATGGACGGCACCGCGGCAAGGTTGGAGATATTCACCTCGATCAGGTCGGTCCAGCGGTTCTTCGGCGCGAATTCCTCAAGATAGACCGAGGCCGCGACCCCGATCGGCAGCGACAGCACCAGCACGATGATCATCATGTAGGCCGAGCCGAGGATCGCCACGCCAAGCCCGGCGGCTTCGGGCCGCAGTTCCGAGGCGTCGGGGGCGGTGATGAAGAGCCAGTTGAAGGCCTTGATCAGAACCCCCTCCTCGCGCAGCGCATCCGCCAGGCGCAACTGGTTGGGCGAGACATTGCTGTCGCGCGCCGCGCTCTCCATCGACACCCGGCCCTTGAGGTAGCCGTCGATGCGGCCGTTGGCGAGCACCTTGAAGCTGACGGTCTGGCCGACGAGATCGGGATGGGCAAGGACCCGGTTGCGCACCAGCGCCGCCGCCTCCTTGGAGATCATGTCCGACACGTCCTTGTCGGTCAGCCCCTCGATCACGATGCCCTTGGATGCGATCATCTCCTTCAGGGCCGTGTCGAGCAGCTTGCCGTAGCCGATCGTCGTGACCCTCTTCATCTTCTCGGGGTCGCGGTCGCCGGCCTTGTCGAGGACGGCAGCATCGAGCGGCACGTCGAGCAGCAGCGAGGCCTGACGGAACGAGCTTGCGCCGTTCAGAAGCACCGAACTCAGAAGCAGCACCAGCGCCACCAGCCCGATCCCGACCGCGATCAGCCCGTAAAGCCGGAACCGCGCCTCGGCCGCATTGCGCCGGCGCATGCCCTCATCGGGAGCGTAGAGCGATTGGCGGGGAACCGCGCCGCTGAACGTCGCGTCGGTCATTCGTACTGCTCCCGGTATTTCCGCACCACGACCAGTGCGATGACGTTAAGGCCCAGCGTGAATATGAAGAGCATCATCCCGAGCGCGAAGGCGACCAGCGTCTCGGGCGAGGCGAACTCGGTATCGCCGGTGAGCTGGCTGACGATCTTCACGGTGATCGTGGTCATCGCCTCGAAGGGGTTGAGGCCGAGCCGCGCGGCCGCCCCCGCCCCCATCACCACGATCATCGTCTCACCGATGGCACGGCTCGCGGCCAGAAGGATGGCACCGACGATCCCCGGCAGGGCGGCCGGCAGGATCACCTGCCGCACCGTCTCGGACTGGGTGGCGCCAAGGCCGAAGGACCCGTCGCGCATCGACTGCGGCACCGCGTTGATGATGTCGTCGGAAAGCGACGAGACGAAGGGGATCAGCATGATCCCCATCACCAGCCCCGCCGTCATCACCGAGGAGGAGGAGGAGCCGAGCCCCATCGGCTGGGCGAAATAATCCCGCAGGAACGGGCCGACGGTGATCAGCGCGAAAAGACCGTAAACGATGGTCGGGATGCCGGCGAGGATCTCGATGGCGGGTTTGGCCACCGACCGCAGCCGCTTGGAGGCATATTCCGACAGGTAGATCGCGATCATCATCCCGACCGGCACCGCGAAGATCAGCGCCACGAAGGAGACATAGAGCGTCCCCCACAGGAGCGGCCAGATGCCGAGGTCGGATCCGCCGCGGAATTGCGGGTTCCAGGTCAGCGAGAAGAAGAAATCCCTCGCCGGGTAAAGCTGGAAGAAATGGATGCTTTCGAAAAGGAGCGAGCCGACAATGCCGAAGGTCGTCAGCACCGCGACCAGCGAAGCGCCGATCAGCAGCGCCACGAGGAAGCCCTCGAAGACATTGCGGGCGCGAAACTCCGGGCTGACCCGGCGATATGAGAGCACGAGCCCCGCGAGAGAGGCCGCGATCACCGCGATCACCATCGCCAGCCGCGAGGTCTTGAGCGCGCCGCGATAGACCTTCGCCGCCTCGAACACATTGGGTTTCACATCGCTGCCAAGCGCGACGCCGACGCTCGCAAGGCGAGAGCGGACATTGGAGAAATCCGCGCGCATCGCCTCAAGATCGGCCTCGCTCAGCCCGTCCTGGGCCGCGACGGCATCGAGGCCGCCGGCCACCCGGCGCACATCGCTCATCACCAGATCGAGCGATCCGCCCTCGGGGATATCGGCGGGCGTGATGAAAGAGGATACCCGGCTTTCGATGACGATGGGCTGCACGAAGAGCCAGGCCCCCAGAAAGAGAAGGGCAGGAACCGAGGCGAAGAGAAAGACGGTCTGGCCGTAATAGCCGATCAGCGAGTGCAGCTTGCGCCGGTCGCCACCCGTCAGCGCCATCGCCCGGCGGCGGGCCATGACATATCCCGCGACCGCGATGGCGAGGACGATCAGGATGAGGACGGAGATGCTCATGGCGGCCTTCCGGACAAGAAAACGGGTGGCACCGTGGCGCCACCCGCATGTGTCAGATCAGTTCAGCGGACCCATCGGGGTGCCGGCGGCAACCATCGCCTGCGTCGCCGCAAGCTCCGGATCCGAGACGAGGCCGTAGGCCGCGAGCGGGCCGTCCGGGCCGGCCATGTCGTCGGAGACGAAGAAGTCGATGTATTCCTGCAGGCCCGGGATCACCCCGAGATGCGCCTTCTTGACGTAGAAGTAGAGAGGACGCGAGACCGGATACTCGCCCGAGGCGATGCTCTCGGTCGAGGGCACCACACCGCCCATCGTGGCCACGCGCAGCTTGTCGGTGTTGTTCTGGTAGAACGACAGGCCGAAGACGCCGATGGCGTTCTTGTTGGCGTCGATGCGGGCCAGCGTCTCGGTATAGTCGCCGTCGATGTCGACCGACGCGCCGTCGGTCCGCAGCGTCAGGCAGCCCTTCGGGCCTTCCTCTTCGCCCTTCGCGGCCTTCAGCGCCTCGAGCGCGCCGGTCTCTTCGCAGCCGGCCTCCAGCACCTTCACGTCGAAGACTTCGCGGGTGCCGTGCTTGGTGCCCGGGATGAAGGCGAGGATGTCCTGCGCCGGCAGCGCCGGGTTCACGTCGGCCCAGGTCTTGTTCGGGTTGGCGACGAGCGCGCCGTCCTTGACGACCTCGGCGGCCAGCGCGTTGTACCAGTCGGCGGGCGTGAAGGCGAATTCCGGCCCGTTGATGTCCGAGGCGAAGACGATGCCGTCATAACCGATGCGGACTTCCATCACCTCGCTCACGCCGTTCGAGGCGCAGAGGTCGATGTCGGACTGCTTGATGCGGCTCGACGAGTTGGCGATGTCGATGGTGTTCTCGCCCACGCCCTCGCAGAGCTTCTTGCGACCGGCGCCCGAACCGCCGCCTTCCACGACCGGGGTCGGGAAGTCGAAGTTCTCGCCGAAGGCTTCGGCGACGATGGTGGCGTAGGGCAGCACGGTCGAGGAGCCGGCGATCTGGATCTGGTCGCGGGCATCGGCGGCGGTGGCGGCAGCCGCCATGGCAATCGCCGAAACGGTGAATTTCACGGTATTCATTGCATTCTCCTGCAAGTCGCGTTGCGGACGCCCCCCCCGGGCGACCTTGTGCACCGCTCTAGACTTGCGCAGTTATGCTTTTGTGACAGTAATGTAACGGTTTCATGACAGCCTGCGGCCCAGGCCAGGCCGGCGCCCTGACGCCGGTCAACCGGCCGGCAGGATGACGATGAACCGACTGCCTTTTCCGACCTCGCTCTCGATCCGGAAGCGGCCGCGATGGCGGTTGACGATGTGTTTCACGATGGCGAGGCCGAGACCGGTGCCGCCCTTGGCGCGCGACCGGTCGCTGTCGACGCGGTAGAATCGCTCGGTCAGGCGCGGCAGGTGCAAGGGGTCGATGCCTTCGCCCCGGTCGATCACCTCGACCTGAACGGCCGGCCCGCGCAGCACCGGTTCGCGTTCGAGTTCCGAGACGCGGACGACCACCTCCTTGCCCGAACCGCCGTATTTCACCGCGTTCTCGACGAGGTTGTGAAAGACCTGCATGAGCTGGTCGGCATCGGCCCTGAGCGTCACCGGCGCCTCGCCCGCCTCGAGCCGCAGCTCGACCCCGGCGGCGCGGGCCTGATCGCGGTGGGTGGCGAGCGCCGAGCGCAGGAGCCCGACGATCTCCACCTGCTCGGCCGGCCGCCGGCGTTCCTCCGCCTCGACCCGGCTCAGCGACAGAAGGTCGTTGACGAGGCGGATCATCCGGCCCGATTCGCGCTCCATGATGGCGAGGAAGCGTTCGCGCGCGCCCGGATCGTCGCGCGCGGCCCCCCTGAGCGTCTCGATGAAGCCGACGAGGGCGGTCAGCGGGGTGCGGAGCTCGTGGCTGACATTGGCGACGAAGTCGCGCCGCATCGCCACCGCGTGTTCGAGCGCCGTGAGATCCTCGAAGGCGACGATCACGTGCCGGTCCCGGCCCGCCGACAGGCCGGTGAAGGTCAAGGCCAGATGGGTCTCGCCCGCCGGGGCGGTCATGACGATCCGCGCCGTGCGCTTCTCGCCGTCGTGAAGGCAGGCGTCCAGCCCGTTCAGGAATTCCGGATGACGCAGGAAGGCGCTGCAGGACCGGCCTTCGAGCGCCAGGCCAAAGAGCGTCGTCGCTGCCTGATTCGCCGCGACAACACGCTGGTCGTCGCCGACGAGGATCAGCGCCGTCGGCACCGCTTCGAGGATCTCGCGCGTCTCCGCCGCC
>WOZM01000275.1:0-4854 GCA_011620265.1 Paracoccaceae bacterium | reverse complement strand
CCTGCCCTGCCCGCCCCCTGTCTCGGGGCAAATCGCCGGCAGATCAAGCCGGCTTCGTTATTGCACTTCCGTACAGGACGGCTAAACCTTGAGACGAAGACGCGCGTCCTGAATCGCCCTCAAGTCGATCCGGTCCGGTGTCGCGCGGGCCCATCATGCGGATAGACCGATGCAAAAGACAAGCGGCACGCCCCCTATGACACCACCGGAAGCGATCCGGGAGGCGGGGCCGGCACCCGTCGATCCCGGCCCGCGGATCCTCGCGCTCGAGGTTGCGCCCTCGCTTCTCGATCTCGTCCGCGAGGGGATGGGCGGATCCTGCATCGTCGCGCGGTTCGAGACGCTGAACCTTCAGTTCCTTGCCCAGGTGATGCCCGACACGATCCTCGCGCCGCTTCTCGGGCCGGATTTCGACATCCTCGATCTCGTCGACCGCCTGAACCAGATCGGCTTCGGCGGCGCGCTGCGCGCCCTGACCCCGCCGCTGCCCGACCCCGACGCGGTCCGCGCCGAGGTGCGCAGTCACGCCGCCGGGCTCGACTTCGACCTGATCGTGGTGCCGGGCGACGGGCCGGTCAGCGGCTGACCGCCGCCGCCGCCGCGATCCCGGCGCCGAAATCGCGGCGGAGAAGTCCGATATCCTCGACCCCGACCGAGACCCGGAAGAAGCCTTCCGAGATGCCGAGCGCGGCCCGCGCATCGGGCGCCAGCGCCCGGTGCGAGCTCGACGCCGGATGCGACAGAGTGGTGCCGATATCGCCGAGCGTCGGCGCGAAGGCCACGCCCGGCATCGCCCGCGTCAGCGCATTGGCCGCTTCCCGTCCGCCCGCGAGCTCGAACGACAGCATGTTGCCGCCGCGCCGGCCCAGAAGACCGAGCGCCCGGTTGTGATCGGGATGGTCGCTCCGGCCCGGATAGATCACCCGCCGCACCCCCGGCTGGCCCGCGACGAAATCGGCCAGCGCCGCCGCGTTCTCCTCGGCCCGGTCGTAGCGGAGATGAAAGGACATGAGCCCGCGCTCGGCCAGCCAGCAGTCGAACGGGCTCGGCGTCAGCCCCGTCGTGACGGCGAAATCGCGGATCGCCATGCGCTGCGCGGGATCGCGCGCCGCGACATAGCCGAGCGTCACGTCGGAATGGCCGGCCAGGAGCTTCGTCACCGAATGGATGACGATATCGGCGCCGTGGTCGAAGGGCCGGTAGCCGCGCGGGGTGGTGAAGGTGTTGTCGACCGCGACCGGAATCCCCGCCTCGCGGCCGATCTCCAGGATCGCCTCCATGTCGGCCACGCGCAGCGTCGGGTTCGACACGACCTCGACGAGGATCAGCCGCGTGTCGGGACGGATCGCGGCGCGGACCGCCCCGGCATCGGTCGGGTCGGCCAGATCGGCGCCGATGCCGAACCGCGGCAGGTCCTGCGCCATGAGCCGCAGGCTCCGCCCGTAAAGCTGGTTGCCGCCAAGCACCCGGTCGCCCGCCTTCAAGAGCCCCAGCAGCACTGCCGAGACCGCCGCCATGCCGGAGCCGAGGATCAGGCCGCCCGGCCCCGGCGCGCCCTCCAGCGCGTCGATCTTCCCCGCCAGGACATCGGCATTCGGATGCCCCTCGCGCGCATAGGTATAGCCCGCGACCCGGCCTTCATATTGCGCGTCAAGCTGGTCGGGATCGGACGAGGCGTAGACCACCGAAGGCTGCAAGGGCGTCACCACCGCGCGGCTGACACTGTCGGGCCAGGGGGGGCGGCGCACCATGTTTTCCGGGATGCCGGGGCGGTCGGGAGCATCGGTCATGGAAGGGTCCTCCTCTCACTCGGGCTTGGTTGACATGGCCGGGCGCGATCCTCAAGGCGCAATCGCGTGCGACCGCCGCCTTGTGCGCCGCGCCCTTGACCTGAATCATGGCGGACCCTGTCGGGATGGGCGGAAATGAAGCTGCCGTGTCAGCCTCGGGAAAGCCACCATCATGAAAGCCGCCCTCAACGCCCTACTTGCCGTCATCGTCCTGTCGTTTTTCGCGCCGGTCGCCCGCAGCGAGGATCTGGCCAGCCTGGAGGCCCGCCGGGCGATGATCCGCAACGACATCGCGGCATACGAATCGCTTCTTGGCAAGAAGGGCGAGGTTCTGGTGCCGGGGTTCTTTCTGAACGTCTACGGGCGCGAGGTGGCGTTCTGGAACAGCATGGACATCGACTCCGTGCCGTCCCACGTCCTGACCGACATCGTGCTTTTCATGAAACTCAAGGGCCATTCCTCGGCCACCGATCTTGCCCGACAACTGCTTTTGTTCGACCGTGCGCTGCGCACCGAGATCCGCGAGCAGGTTCTGCCGGAACTGACGGCGACACTCGCCGATCTCGATGCGCGGATCGCGGCGCTGCAGGCGCCCCCTGCCCCGCCTGCGGTCGGGGTCGCACCTTCGGGCGGTAACGCCGCATCCGAAACAGCGGATGCCGCAGAGGACAGCGCTTTCCTGTGGTCCGGCGGGCTCGATGAAATCGCCATGATCGAGGCCACCGATGCGGTCGAGAGGAACGGCTATACCACGCTGATGGACTATTCGGCCGACCGCCTGTCGATCATCATCGACCCGGACGGCAAGGTCGAGATGCGCGGCCCGGTTCAGTGCCGCGTGGCGACGCGCACCCGGACAAGCGATGGCGACGAAGTGACGGTCACGACCGACACGACCTATGCGATGGAGGGTCCGGCCGCCGTGAGGGGCGCAAGCTTCAAGGTCACCGCGCGGACGCACCGTGTCGCCACATCGCGCAAGAATGCCAAGTGGCGGCAGGAGGGCGACGCGACGATCGTCAGGGATGCCACGCTGCGGCGCGATTCCAATGGCGAATTCTGGCTGCTGTTCATCGAGAATGGCCAGCCTTCGGTGCCCAATGTGCCATGGCGGCTTTCTCGCGCGGCGGAACGGTGACGCGCGCAACGTTCAGCGGCGCCGCGCCAGGCCTTCAGAGCGGCCGCAATCCGGCACGGAAGCGCGCCGCGTTGGCGCGGTAGCCGGCGGCCGAGGCCAGCAGGCCGGCCTGCGCCGCCGCGTCGAGGCTGCGCACCACCTTGCCCGGCGCCCCCATCACGAGGCTGCCATCGGGGATCTCCTTTCCCTCGGTGATGAGCGCCCCCGCGCCGATCAGGCACCCCTTGCCGATCCGCGCGCCGTTCAGCACCGTCGCGCCCATGCCGATCAGGCTCCCGTCGCCGATCGTGCAGCCATGCAGCATCGCCTTGTGGCCGATCGTGCAATCGGCGCCGATCACCAGCGGGTAGCCCATATCGGTATGGCAGACGGTGTTTTCCTGGATGTTGGAGCCGCGGCCGACGCGGATTTCCTCGTTATCGCCGCGCAAGCTCGCGCCGAACCAGACGTTGGCACCCGCCTCCAGCACCACCTTGCCGATCAGGTTCGCATCCGGCGCCACCCAGGCATCATCAGCTATTTCAGGTGCGATTCCATCCAGTTCGTAGATCATCTTGAGGCAAACTCCCGATTGAGGCCGCGCACGAATTCAGAAAGACCCGGCTGGCGCTCGCGCCGCATCCGCTCGGCGGCAAGGATCGTCTTCAACTCCCCCTCGGCGCGGTCGAGGTCATCGTTTATCAGAACGTAATCGTATTCCGCCCAATGGCTGATCTCGGCCTCCGATTTCGCCATCCGGCCCGCGATCACCGCGTCGCTGTCCTGCCCGCGCGATCTCAGTCGCCGCTCAAGCTCGGCGATGGAGGGCGGCAGGACGAAGATCGACACCACATCCTTGCCGAGGACGGAGTTGCGGATCTGCTGGCCGCCCTGCCAGTCGATGTCGAAGAGCGTATCGCGCCCCTCGGCCATCGCGGCCTCGACCGGGGCCTTGGGCGAGCCGTAGAAATTGCCGAAGACCTCGGCATGTTCCAGCATCTCGCCGGCCGCGACCATCGCCTCGAACTCCGCGCGCGACCGGAAGAAGTAATCCGTGCCGTCGACCTCGCCGGGGCGCGGCGGCCGGGTGGTGGCCGAGACCGAGAACCGCAAGGTCGGGTCCCAGACCATCAGCCGCCTGGCCAGCGTCGATTTCCCCGCCCCCGAGGGCGACGACAGGATGATCAGCAAGCCCCTGCGTTTCATCGTCATTCCACGTTCTGAACCTGTTCCCGCATCTGGTCGATGACGGTCTTGAGGTCAAGCCCGATCCGGGTCAGCGCGGCATTGCCGGATTTCGAGCAGAGCGTATTCGCCTCGCGCATGAATTCCTGCATCAAAAAGTCGAACTTGCGGCCGATGGCGCCCTTCTCGGCCAGAAGCGCCCGCGCGGCACCGACATGCGCCGCCAGCCGGTCGATCTCCTCGGTCACGTCGGCCTTGACGACGAGCAGCGCCAGCTCCTGCGCGACGCGCGCCGGGTCGGCCTCGGCCGCGCCGGCGAGGACGCGGGCGAGGTTCTCGTTCAGCGCCCGCTCCATTTCGGGCCGGCGTGCATCGGCGGCCGCCTTCGCCTCGGCGCCGAGCGCCTCCACCCGGTCGACCTGCGCCGCGATCACCTTGGCAAGTGCCCGCCCCTCGGCCGCCCGCATCGCCGCGAACTCCTTCAGGAGCGGCCCGAGATCGGCGAGGAGCGCCGCGAGCAGCGGCCCGGTATCGTCGGCCTCGCCGCCCTGGTCGGTCACGCCGCGCATGGCCAGCACCTCCGCCGCCGTCGGGTCCGCCATCTCGAACCCGAGGGCTTCGGCCCGCGCCCGCACGAGCCCCAGCGCATCGAGCACGGCGTCGAGCCCGGCCGCATTCACCCTGAGCGCCTCGCCGCCGGCCTCGCGCGCGATCTTCAGCGACAGCGTCACATTGCCCCGCGATGCGACCCTGGCGACCGCC
>WOZM01000283.1 GCA_011620265.1 Paracoccaceae bacterium | reverse complement strand
CATGTCGAGGTGGCGCTTGTTCACCGGCACGTCGGTCGGCTCGCAGACCGTGCCGCCGGAATGGTGCAGCCATTTCGACATGTAGCCGAGCTTCACGAACTTCTGGAAGTCGGCGAGCGTCGCGTAGCGGCGGCCGCCATCGGCGTCGCGGACGAAGGGCGGCCCGTAGACCGGCGCGAGGACGAGGCCCTTGCCGCCCACGGTCACGTTGCGCTCGGCATTGCGGGCGTGCTGGACGTAGGACGAGGGCGCGGTCCTGCACAGCTCCAGCGCCAGACCCTTCGTGATGCGCACGCGTTCGCCCTGGACGTCGGCCCCCGCCGCTTTCCACCGCTCCAGCGCCGCCGGATTCTCGACGAAGTTGACGCCGATCTCCTCGAGGATCGTGTCGGCATTCGCCTCGATGATCTCGAGCGCCTCGTCGTTGAGGATCTCCAGATTGGGGATGTTGCGCTCGATGAACTTCGCGCATTCGATCCGCACCGCGGTCCGTTCCGCCCGACGCGCCGCGCCGCCGCCACCCCGGGCCCGCCGTCCTTCCGCCACCTCGTTCATGCCGCATGCTCCTGACACTGCCGGTTCTGGCCATCTTTTATCGCTATTGGCGCGGACCCGGCTGCGGTTTGCGTCATCTCGCGGGCGAAAACGACATCGGCCCCGGTCTGGCAGCGGAAGCTGCGGCGCGGGACCGCCGTGGAGGTCAGGCGACGCGGGCGAGGCAGAGGGGTTCGAAGGGCCCGATCACCACCCCGTCGCCCTCGAACATGCAGAAGCATCCCGGAGGCACCGCGTCCCGGCATTCGCCGGCCTCGAGCGGTTCGGAGACGACGGCGCGCCCGCGCCGGGTGTCGGACCAACGGCGAGAGGGCGGAGTTTGGGGTCCGACCAGGCCGGCAGGATATCGCGGAAAAGCCCCGGCTTCCCGCGCTCGCCATACCAGGCGATGCCGAAGCCGTCGGCGTTGATCGCGGTCTTGCTTTCGGTCGCGCCCTGACTTCGATGGATCAGGGAATGGCCCGGCCGGCTCACGATCTCTTCGATGAAGACCGGCTCGCCGGTATGGGCCGCCCATCCGACATTGTCGTTTCCCGTCCGTTCCTGGCGGGGACTCGCGTCGTTCTGCCTGCTCAAAACGGCATTATCGCGGCGGCAGGGTGGCCCGCCGCGTCAGCCTTCCTCGACCACCACCAGATCGCGTTCGCAGGCGCCCTTCGCATGGGCGAGCGCCGCCTGGTATTCGGCGCTGTGATAGCAGGCGACCGCCGCTTCCAGCGACGGAAAGCGTGCCACCACGTTGCGCGGCCGGTCGTTGCCTTCAAGCTGGACGTAGCGGCTGCCCCGCGCGAGGAAGGTGCCGCCATGGCTGGCGATCGCCGGCCCGGCGAGGGCGGCATACTTGCCGTAGGCCTCGGCGTCGAGCACCTTCACATGGGCGATCCAGAGGGCGGATTTCGTCTCGGTCATGCCGCACCTCCGATCACCGCTTCGGCCGCCTTCACCGCATCCTCGGCCTTCGACGCATCGGCGCCGCCGGCCTGCGCCATGTCGGGCCGGCCGCCGCCGCCCTTGCCGCCAAGGGCGACCGCCGCCGCCTTGACGATATCGACGGCCGAGAGCCGTCCGGTCAGATCCGCGGTGACGCCGGCCGCGACCGCCGCCTTGCCGCCGGTATCGGCGACGACGAGAACCGCGCCGGAGCCGATCCGCGCCTTGAGGTCATCGACGAGCGCCGGCAGGTCCTTGCCCGACACGCCGGTGACGATCTGCGGCAGGAACTTCACCCCGCCGATATCGCGCGCCTCGGGCAGCGCCGCCCCCGCGCCGCCGCCCATCGCAAGCTCTCGCCGAAGCTGCGCCACCTCGTTGGCGAGCGCCTTGCGCTCGTCGATCAGCGCCTTCACCCGGGCCGGCACGTCGCCGGGCTGCGCCTTCAGCACCGCCGCGACCTCCGAGAGCCGCCGCTCCTGCGCCCGCAGGTGATCGAGCGCCGCCTGCCCGGTCAGCGCCTCGATCCGGCGCACGCCGGCCGAGGACGCGCTGTCACCGAGAAGCGCGAAGGCGCCGATATCGCCGGTGCGCGCCACATGGGTGCCGCCGCACAGCTCCAGGGAATAGGTCGCGTTGTCGCCGCCCTTGCCCGAGCCCGCGAGCCGGCCCATCGACACGACGCGCACCTCGTCGCCGTATTTCTCGCCGAAAAGCGCCTGCGCGCCGAGCGCGCGGGCATCGTCGGGCGTCATGATCCGGGTCTCGACCGGGCTGTTCTGGCGGACGAATTCGTTCACTTCCGCCTCGACCGTCGCCAGTTCCCCGGCGCTCATCGCCTTGGAATGGCTGAAGTCGAAGCGCAGCCGGTCCTCGGCATTGAGCGAGCCGCGCTGCGCCACATGGGGCCCGAGCGCGCGGCGCAAAGCCTCGTGCAGCAGGTGGGTGGCGGAGTGGTTGGCACGGATCGCGGCGCGGCGGCGGTGGTCGACCTCGAGCTTCGCCGGCTGGCCGCGCGCGATCTGGCCCTCCGTCACCTCGGCGAAATGGATGACGACGCCGGCGGCCTTCCTGGTGTCCGTCACCGTCGCTGTGCCGGTATCGGTGCGCACGAGGCCGCTGTCGCCGACCTGGCCGCCCGCCTCGGCATAGAACGGCGTCTGGTTGACGACGATCTGGATCGTCGCGCCCGTGGCGGCCGACCCGGTCTCCTTGCCGTCGGAGACGAGCGCCACGATCTGGCCCTCGGCCGTCTCGGTGTCGTAGCCGAGGAACTCGGTGACGCCGTGCCTTTCGGCCAGGTCGTACCAGATCGCGGCATCCTTCGTCTCGCCCGACCCGGCCCAGGCGGCGCGCGCCTTGGCCTTCTGCTCTTCCATCGCGTGGTCGAAGCCCTTGATGTCGACCGTCCGGCCCATCTCGCGCAGCGCATCCTGCGTCAGGTCGAGCGGGAAGCCGAAGGTGTCGTAAAGCCGGAACGCCGCCGCGCCGGGCAGCGGCTGGCCCGCGCCGAGCTTCGCGATCTCGTCGTCGAGAAGCCGGAGGCCTCGCTCCAGCGTCTGCTTGAAGCGGGTCTCCTCGAGCTTCAGCGTCTCCCCGATCAGCGCCTCGGCTCGGGTCAGTTCGGGATAGGCCGCGCCCATCTGGCGCACCAGCGCCGGCACCAGACGGTGCAAAAGGGGTTCCTCGGCACCGAGAAGATGGGCATGCCGCATCGCCCGGCGCATGATCCGGCGCAGCACATAGCCGCGCCCCTCGTTCGACGGCATCACCCCGTCGGCGATCAGGAACGAGGTCGAGCGCAGGTGGTCGGCGATCACCCGGTGATGGATCTTGCCCGGCCCGTCGGGATCGGTCGAGGTGGCATGCGCCGAGGCCTCGATGAGGCTGCGCATGAGGTCGGTGTCGTAATTGTCGTGCTTGCCCTGCAGAAGCGCGCCGATCCGCTCCAGCCCCATGCCGGTGTCGATCGACTGCATGTCGAGCGCGCGCATGGAGCCATCCTCGAACTGCTCGTTCTGCATGAAGACGAGGTTCCAGATCTCGATGAAGCGGTCGCCGTCTTCCTCGGCCGAGCCCGGAGGACCGCCCCAGATGCTCGGACCGTGATCGTAGAAGATCTCGGTGCAGGGGCCGCAGGGGCCGGTCGGCCCCATGCGCCAGAAATTGTCGTCGGTCGGGATGCGGATGATGCGGTCGTCCGAGAGGCCCGCGACCTTCTTCCAGATCCCCGCCGCCTCGTCGTCGGTATGGTAGACCGTCACGAGAAGGCGGTCCTTGTTCAGCCCGAAATCCTTCGTCAGCAGCTCCCACGCATAGGGGATCGCCGCCTCCTTGAAATAGTCGCCGAAGCTGAAATTCCCGAGCATCTCGAAGAAGGTGTGGTGGCGCGCGGTGTAGCCGACATTGTCGAGGTCGTTGTGCTTGCCGCC
>WOZM01000209.1 GCA_011620265.1 Paracoccaceae bacterium | reverse complement strand
CGGCGACCAGTACCGCGCGACCGATTTCCGCTTCCCCGGCAAGGGCAAGCTGACGATCAAGTTCGTCGGCGAGGACGGCACGGTGATCGAGCGCGACGTGTTCGACGCGCCGGGCGCCGGCGTGACGATGGCGATGTACAACCTCGACGCCTCGATCCTCGACTTCGCCCGCGCCTCGCTGAACTACGGGCTCGTGAAGGGCTGGCCGGTCTATCTCTCGACCAAGAACACCATCCTCAAGGCCTATGACGGCCGCTTCAAGGACCTCTTCCAGCAGGTCTTCGACGAGGAGTTCGCCGACAGGTTCAAGGCCGCCGGCATCACCTACGAGCATCGCCTCATCGACGACATGGTGGCGAGCGCCCTGAAATGGTCGGGCGGCTATGTCTGGGCCTGCAAGAACTACGACGGCGACGTGCAGTCCGACACCGTGGCGCAGGGCTTCGGCTCCCTGGGCCTCATGACCTCGGTGCTGATGACGCCCGACGGCAAGGTGGTCGAGGCCGAAGCGGCGCATGGCACCGTGACGCGCCACTATCGCCAGCATCAGGCCGGCAAGGAGACCTCGACCAACTCCATCGCCTCGATCTACGCCTGGACCGGAGGCCTGAAGCACCGCGCCAAGCTCGACGACAACGCCCAGCTCCTGAAATTCGCCGAGACGCTGGAGAAGGTCTGCGTGCAGACGGTCGAGGACGGGTTCATGACCAAGGACCTCGCACTCCTCGTCGGGCCGGACCAGAAGTGGCTGACCACGATGGGCTATCTCGAGAAGGTGGACGAGTACCTGAACAAGGCGCTGTCCTGATCCGGCTCGCCCCGGCTCGCGCCGGGGCGACCCGCGGGGAGGGCGCGGCCCTCCCGGACCCTCCCGGAGTATTTCCGGACAGAAAGTGAAGATGTGGCACTTTCTGTCTGCAAATACTCTCGGGGGTGAATTGGCCCGCAGGGGCAAGAGGGGGCCGACGGCCCCTTTTCGGTTTCCGCCTCTGGCTATTGGCCTCGATTTCCTCTATCGGGGCGCCAACTCAGGAAATGGCGGACCAAATGGACCTTCGCAATATCGCGATCATCGCGCACGTTGACCACGGCAAGACCACACTCGTGGATGAGCTTCTGAAGCAATCGGGCACCTATCGTGAGAATCAGGCCACGACCGAACGGGCGATGGACAGCAACGACATCGAGCGCGAGCGCGGCATCACCATCCTCGCGAAATGCACCAGCGTCGAGCATGACGGCATCCGCATCAACATCGTCGACACCCCCGGCCACGCCGATTTCGGCGGCGAGGTGGAGCGGATCCTGTCGATGGTCGATGGCGTCTGCCTGCTGGTCGATGCCGCCGAGGGCCCGATGCCGCAGACCAAGTTCGTGCTGGCCAAGGCGCTGGCGCTCGGCCTGCGGCCCATCGTCGTGCTCAACAAGGTCGACAAGCCCGATGCCGAACCCGACCGGGCGCTGAACGAGGTCTTCGACCTCTTCGCCAATCTCGGCGCCGACGACGACCAGCTCGACTTCCCGCACCTTTATGCGTCCGGCCGCTCCGGCTGGGCGGATACCGAACTGGACGGGCCGCGCAAGAACCTCGACGCGCTCTTCGACCTCATCGTCAGGCATGTTCCGGCACCCCGCCAGATCGCCGATGCGGGCAAGCCCTTCCGGATGCTGGCGACGACGCTTTCCGCCGATCCCTTCATCGGCCGCATCCTCACCGGCCGGGTGGAATCGGGCACGCTGAAAGTGGGCGAGACGATCAAGGCGCTTTCCCGCAAGGGCGAGCGGATCGAACAGTTTCGCGTGACCAAGATCCTCGCCTTCCGCGGCCTCGGCCAGCAGCCGATCGACGAGGCGCAGGCCGGCGATATCGTCACGCTTGCGGGCATGACCAGGGCCACCGTGGCCGACACGCTTTGCGATCTTTCCATCGACGTGCCGCTTCCCGCCCAGCCGATCGACCCGCCGACGATCTCCGTCACCTTCGGCATCAACGACTCGCCCCTCGCCGGCAGGGACGGCACCAAGGTGCAGTCCCGCGTCATCCGCGAGCGGCTGATGAAGGAAGCCGAGAGCAATGTCGCGATCAAGATCGAGGACACGCCGGGCGGCGAGGCCTTCGTCGTCTCGGGGCGCGGCGAGTTGCAGATGGGCGTTCTCATCGAGAACATGCGCCGCGAGGGGTTCGAGCTTTCGATCTCCCGCCCCCGGGTGATCTTCCGCGAGGAAAACGGCCAGCGGCTGGAGCCGATCGAGGAAGTCATCGTCGATGTCGACGACGAATATTCCGGCACGGTGATCGACAAGCTGACCGGCCAGCGCAAGGGCGACCTGGTCGAGATGAAGCCCGCCGGCGTCGGCAAGACCCGGATCGTCGCGCATGTGCCGTCGCGCGGGCTCATCGGCTATCACGGCCAGTTCCTGACCGACACCCGCGGCACCGGCGTCCTCAACCGCATCTTCCACGGCTGGGCGCCGCACAAGGGCCCGATCGAGGGCCGCCGCGTCGGGGTGCTGATCTCGATGGAGAACGGGGTTTCGGTGGCCTATGCGCTGTGGAACCTCGAAGAGCGCGGCAAGCTTTTCATCGGCGCGCAGGAGCAGGTCTACGAGGGGATGATCATCGGCGAGCACAGCCGCGACAACGACCTCGAGGTGAACCCCCTGAAGGGCAAGAAACTGACCAACGTCCGCGCTTCCGGCACCGACGAGGCGGTGCGCCTGACGCCGCCGGTGCGGATGAGCCTCGAAGAGGCCATCGCCTATGTGCAGGACGACGAGTTGGTCGAGGTCACGCCGAAGATCGTGCGGCTCCGGAAGCGCTTCCTCGACCCGCATGAGCGCAAGCGCCAGGCCCGCACCGCCTGACGCCCCTTCCCGCGCCCGGCTGATGTGCTAGACTGAGCGCCCGCAGCTTCGGGAAAGGAACGCGTAGTGGATATCATTGTCATGTTGCTGGTCGGCGCGATTGCCGGCTGGCTCGCCGGACAGATCGTCAAGGGCTACGGCTTCGGCCTTGTCGGCAATATCGTCGTCGGCATCGTCGGCGCGTTCGTTGCGGGTTTGATCCTGCCGCGCATCGGCTTCGGCATGGGCGGCGGCGTTCTCGCCGCGATCATCCACGCCACGATCGGTGCGGTCATCCTGCTGTTCCTCCTGAGGCTGGTGAAGCAGGCCTGATCGGGCTTTGCGGGCCGGTGCGGCGCGCCCCCCGTCGCCCGGGAACAAGGCGAAGCCGCCGGGCGCGCGCCTGCCCGTCCGGGCGGGCTGGCGCTTCTCCAACGCCGCGCGCCGAAGGGACGTTCGAAGGGGCGGCACGATAAACCGCCCCGAACGGGTGTTGCAGCGCCATCCCACGGGCAGGCGCTCGCCCGGCTTGCCTTGCGCCGTGCCTGCCAACATGTCCGCAAAGGGTTCGGACCCGTCTTCGGCTATGCGCCCGTATCCACCACCTCGAAATCATGCGTGACCTCGGCCACCGCCGCCATCATCGCCGAGGCCGAGCAGTATTTCTCCGCCGAAAGCTGCACCGCGCGTTCGACCTTCTTCGGATCGAGCCCCCTTCCCTTCACGGTGAAATGCATGTGGATCTTCGTGAAGACCTTGGGTTCGGTCTCCGCCCGCTCCGCCGTCACGTCGCAGGTGCAGTCCTCGATGGGCTCCCGCCCCTTCTCGAGGATGTGGACCACGTCGAAGGCCGCGCAGCCGCCGGTGCCGATGAGAAGAAGCTCCATCGGGCTCGGCCCCGGCTTCGGCTTGTCGCCGATCCCGTTGCCGAAGACGATCTTGTGACCCGCCTCGACCTCACCGGTAAAGGTGCGGTCCTCGACCCATTTCACGCGCGCTTTCATCCGGTTCTCCTTCGATCCACCTGCTTTCTATGAAACGCCGCGCGCCGCGCTGCAACGGGGTTTCCGCCTGTCGAACGCGGATGCGCGCCCGTCCGCAGCGGCGCGCGGCGTGTAGCTACGCGAAACCTACGCCAAACCGACGCGAAAAAGACGGCGAACCGACGGCCGGTTTCAGTGCAGCCGGAACTCGCCCACGACGTTGCGCCATTCCGCCGGGCCGATCAGCTTGCGGTGGCAGAAGCGGACCGAATGCAGCGGGCCCTGGATCTTTTCCTGCCAGAACTCGATGAAGCGAAACAGCTCCGGATAGTCCGGGGCAAGGTCGTATTCCTGCCAGATGTAGGAGTTGAGGACGTGCCGGTAATCCGGCATCCGGTAGAAGAATTCGGCCGTCGTGAGCCCGTAGCCCTTGAGCATCAGCTCCGTCTCGGCCCCCGGTCCGCTTGCGCGCATGGCTGCCTCCGTCAGTGCCTTCGTGACACGATGCTACACCAGATTTGGTTAACGGCAATGAAAACAATGTGTTATCATTGCGTTACCGGAACCGAGCGAAACCCGGGCGGCTGCCATTGCACCCTATGGATGGCATGGAGTATAGTTCCCGGCAACAATATCTAGCGCCCCGAAAGGGCCGAAGGACAGAGGCCGAGCATCCGTGACCGACACCCCGGAAACCCCTGAAAACGCTGAGGAAAAACCCCAGCGTCCCGTATATGACGGCCCCACCGTCGATATCGCGGAGGAGATGAAGACCGCCTATCTCGACTACGCGATGAGCGTGATCGTGAGCCGGGCGATTCCGGATCTCCGCGACGGGCTGAAGCCGGTGCACCGGCGCATCCTCTACGCGATGCACGAGACCGGCAATACCCACGACAAGCCCTACCGCAAGTCGGCGCGTCCCGTCGGTGACGTGATGGGCAAGTATCACCCGCATGGCGACGCCGCGATCTACGACGCCCTCGTCCGCATGGCGCAGGACTTCTCGATGTCGCTGACCCTGCTCGACGGCCAGGGCAACTTCGGCTCGATGGACGGCGACAACGCCGCCGCCATGCGCTACACCGAAGTGCGGATGGACAAGCCGGCCGCGTTCCTTCTTGCCGATATCGAGAAGGAAACCGTCGATTTCCAGGACAACTACGACGGCAAGGACCGCGAACCGACGGTGCTGCCGGCGCGCTTCCCGAACATGCTCGTCAACGGCGCGGGCGGCATCGCCGTCGGCATGGCGACGAACATCCCGCCGCACAACCTCGGCGAGGTGATCGACGGCACGCTGGCGCTGATCGAGAACCCGGACCTCTCGATGGAAGCGCTGATGGAGTTCATCCCGGCGCCGGATTTCCCGACGGGCGGCATCATCCTCGGCCGGTCGGGTGCCCGCAAAGCCTATCTCGAGGGGCGCGGCTCGGTCGTGATCCGGGCCAAGACCCGTGTCGAGGAGATCCGCAAGGATCGCTATGCCATCGTGCTGGACGAGATCCCCTACCAGGTCAACAAGGCGACGATGATCGAGAAGATCGCGGAAATGGTCCGCGACAAGAAGATCGAAGGCATCGCCCATGTCCAGGACGAAAGCGACCGCGTCGGCGTCCGGGTCGTCATCGAGCTGAAGCGCGATTCGACGCCCGAGGTGGTGCTGAACCAGCTTTTCCGCTTCACGCCGATGCAGACTTCGTTCGGCTGCAACATGCTCGCGCTGAACGGCGGCCGGCCGGAAACCCTCGCCTTGCGCGATTTCCTCACCTATTTCATCAGCTTCCGCGAGGAGGTCGTGGCCCGCCGGACCGCCTTCGACCTCAGGAAGGCGCGGGAGCGCAGCCATGTCCTCTGCGGCCTCGCCGTCGCGGTGTCGAACGTGGACGAGGTGGTGGCGACGATCCGCTCATCGGCCGACCCGGCGGAGGCCCGCGAAAAGCTGATGACCCGGCGCTGGCCCGCGCATGACATCGTCGAATACATCCGGCTGATCGACGATCCCACCCATCCGGTGAACGAGGACGGGACCTACAACCTCTCCGAAACCCAGGCCCGCGCGATCCTCGACCTGCGCCTCCAGCGCCTGACGGCGATGGGCGTCAAGGAGGTGACGGACGAGTTGCAGGACCTCGCGGCCAGGATCCGCGACTACCTCGATATCCTCGGCAGCCGCGAGCGGATCATGGCGATCATCTCGGACGAACTGCGCGAGGTGAAGGAGCAATTCGCCGTCCCCCGCCGGACCGAGATCGTCGACTGGGCCGGCGACATGGACGACGAGGACCTGATCGAGCGCGAGGACATGGTCGTGACGATCACCTCGGGCGGCTACATCAAGCGCACGCCCTTGGCCGATTTCCGCGCGCAGCGCCGGGGCGGCAAGGGCCTGTCGTCGATGGCCACGAAGGAGGACGACGTCGTCACCACCCTCTTCGTCGCCAACACCCATACCCAGCTTCTCTTCTTCACCACCGACGGCATGGTCTACAAGCTGAAGACCTGGCGGCTGCCGATGGGCAGCCGGACCACCAAGGGCAAGGCGATGATCAACATCCTGCCGATCACGCCCGGCACCTCCGTCGCCGCCATCATGCCCGTGGACGTGCCCGAGGAGGAATGGGAGGACCTTCAGATCTTCTTCGCCACCTCCGAGGGCGACGTGCGCCGCAACGCGCTGTCGGACTTCACCAACGTGAAGTCGAACGGCAAGATCGCAATGAAACTGCCCGAGGGCGTTTCCCTGGTGAATGCGCGGATCTGCGACGAGGCGGACGACGTGATGCTGGTCACGGCGCTCGGCCGGGCGATCCGCTTCCCGACGACCGAGGTGCGCATCTTCAAGGGCCGCGATTCCACCGGCGTGCGCGGCATCCGGCTCGCGGCGAAGGACGCGGTCGTGTCGATGTCGGTCATCCGCCATTTCGAGGCGAGCCCCGAGGAGCGCGCCGCCTATCTCAAGCAGCGCCGCCTCATGGCCGGCGTGACCGAGGACGAGGCGCCGGACGAGGACGAGGACGCCGTGGCCGAGGGCCAGCTTTCGCCCGACCGCTATGCCGAGATGTCGGCGGCCGAGGACCTGATCCTGACGATCACCGCGAAGGGTGCGGGCAAGATCTCGTCGAGCCACGACTACCCGGTGCGCGGGCGTGGCGGCCAGGGCGTGATGGCGATGGACAAGGCGATGCGCGGCGGGCGGCTCGTCGCCTCCTTCCCGGTCGAGATGGACGACCAGATCATGCTCGCCACCTCCACCGGCCAGTCGATCCGCTGCCCGGTGGACGGGATCAGCTTCCGCTCGCGCTCCGCCGGCGGGGTCCGGGTCTTCGACACCGCCAAGGGCGAGGAAGTCGTCTCGGTCGCGCGGATCGCCGACCAGGGCGAGGCGGACGAGGCCGAATAGGCCCCGTCGCGCCGTCGCGGAAATCCGCCCCGACCGGCCGCCGGTGGGGGCGTTGGAGGCCGGATTCCGCTGATGCGAGTCGATTCGACCCGGCCGGGCGCGCGATTGGCCACAACCTTGGCGAGAAGCCAGATCGGGAAACAATGGCGGCACCAAGCCTGCGATTGTCCCATATTGCCCTTAATAGCGGCCACATTTTAACAAGACTTTAAGCATTATTAACACATTCCAACCGAAGTCCCGCCCGATTTGGCTGACAATCATTCAATCAGGGGGCGACTGTTTCTGTTTTACAAGTGGTTTGGGTCTCGGTCTTTCAGTTGCCAGAGAAGGGACTACGTCATGGCGGAACACGGAACTATCAATTCTCAGCTGAACCAGAGCGGACAGAACCTCGTCCGCATCGTCATCGCATCCTACTTCCTGGCGGTTTCGCTGGGGTTCATTCCCGGAACGGTGGCCTGGCCGCTGACCGCGCCGTTCCTGCCCGAACCCTATGCCGACCTCGCCGGCAAGGCGGTGATCTTCACCACCGCCTATCTGGTCCTCGTCGGGGCCTGGCTGCGGGTCTCGGCGCTCTTGCTGGCCACGGTGCTCTTCTGGTCGAGCTACATCCAGAATATCGGCTCGAACAATCTCGAAGGCTTCTGGCGCGACCTGGCGCTGATCGGGGCGCTGATCCTGACCTATACCCAGACCCTGCCGCGCGCGCGTTCCCGCCGCTCGGCGCTGCACTGGACGCCGCGCGCCCGCAGGATCGCGCCGACCCAGATCGTCGCGCCACGGCGCGTGGTGATGGTCCCGCGGCGGGCGCGGCCCGAATCAGAGCGGCCCGAATCGGAACGCCCGCAACCCGCGCGGCCCGAATTCGTGAGCCATCAGTCTCCGCGCCCGCAGCCGGCCCGCGGCCTCCCCGTCCGGCCGCAGCTCGAACTCGTGCCCAGCGAAAACATCTTCCGCGACGATCCCGACCTCGCGCTGGCGTCCTGACCTTGCGTCAGGACTTGCAGGAATCGCGCCCCGGCCACATTCTCGCCACAACCTGCGGTTTATTTTAACGGAATTAACGCAATTTAAAGAATTTCCTCCGCAGCATTGGTCACCACTTCCCGCACGGTTGCGTGCATGTGCCACTGATCCAGCCGGTCGGAAGCCGGCCACTCACGGAGGACGAGACATGAGCCTGTTCGACACCACCGCCCACTATCCGGCCGGGCCCGCCCGGCGATCGTTCGGCAGCGTCGTGCTCGCCTCCCTCCTCGCCGGAGCGTTCCAGTTCCGCCGCACGCTCGAGACCGAAGCGGCCGCACCGACACCGCGCGACCGGCGGCGCGAGGCGGAGGACAGCTATCTCAGGGATATCGGCGTCGAGATCGGCTTCTGAGGCCGATCCCCTCCCCCCGGGGCTTTTCAATCCGCCCGACATGGCCTAAGTCGCGGCCATGGGCGACAGACTGCACATCGTCGGCGGCGGCATGGCCGGCTCGGAAGCCGCCTGGCAGGCCGCCAGCATGGGCGTTCCGGTCACCATCCACGAGATGCGGCCGAAGGTCGGGACCTTTGCGCACCGCACCGGCCATCTGGCCGAGATGGTCTGCTCCAATTCCTTCCGCTCCGATGACGATGAACGCAACGCCGTCGGCCTTCTCCACTGGGAGATGCGGGCGGCGGACGGGCTGATCATGGCGACGGCCGACCGCCACCGCCTGCCGGCCGGCGGCGCGCTCGCGGTGGACCGCGATCCCTTCGCCGAAGCCGTCACCGGAACGCTGCGCGCCCATCCGCTGATCACGATCTCCGGAGAGGAAGTGACCGCCCTGCCGGCGGACGGTGCCTGGATCGTCGCCACCGGCCCGCTGACCTCGGGCGCCCTCGCCGAAGCGATCCGGTCCGAGACCGGCACCGAGGCGCTGGCCTTCTTCGACGCCATCGCCCCCATCGTCTATGCCGAGAGCGTCGACATGTCGGTCGCCTGGATGCAGTCGCGCTACGACAAGGGCGAGACCGAGGACGAACGCACCGCCTACATGAACTGCCCGATGACCCGCGACCAATACGAGGCCTTCATCGACGCGCTTCTGGCGGCCGACAAGACCGAGTTCCACGAGGGCGAGGCTGACTCCTCCCCCGATCCCACCCCATATTTCGACGGCTGCCTGCCGATCGAGGTGATGGCCGAGCGCGGCCGCGAGACGCTGCGCTTCGGGCCGATGAAGCCCGTGGGGCTCACCAACGCGCATCGCCCCGAGGTGAAACCCTACGCGGTCGTCCAGCTCCGCCGCGACAATGCGCTCGGCACGCTCTACAACATCGTCGGCTTCCAGACCAAGATGAAGTATGGCGCGCAAACAGAGGTTTTAAAAAGCATTCCCGGCCTTGAGAACGCGCATTTCGCGCGCCTCGGCGGCATCCACCGCAATACCTTCATCAACTCGCCGACGCTCCTTGACGCCGGCATGCGCCTGAAGTCGCGCCCCCATATCCGCTTCGCCGGCCAGATCACCGGGGTCGAGGGCTATGTCGAAAGCGCGGCGATGGGGCTCCTGGCGGGGCGGATGGCCGCCGCGCAGATCCTCGGCCGCGACCTGCCGCCGCCACCGGCCGACACCGCGATGGGTGCCCTCGTCACGCATATCACCGGCGGCGCCGAGGCCAGGACCTTCCAGCCGATGAACGTCAATTTCGGCCTCTTCCCGCCGATCAACGCCAAGGGCGGCCGGCGCGGCCGCAAGGATCGCTACAAGGCCTATACCGATCGGGCGAAATCCTCGTTCCGGGAATGGCTTGCGGCCCATAGCTGATGCGGACGCGGTTCGCCCCCTCGCCGACCGGATACCTGCATCTCGGCCATGCCTATTCGGCGATGCTTGCCCATGACATGGCTGATGCGGCCGGGGGCGAGTTCCTGCTGCGGATCGAGGATACCGACCGCGCCCGCGTCCGCCCCGAATACGAGGCCGCGATCCATGAGGACCTGCGCTGGCTCGGTCTCGACTGGCCCGAACCGGTGCTGCGCCAGTCCGACCATCTCGACCGCTACGAGGCGATGCTCGACCGGCTGGCGGCGATGGATCTGTGCTATCCCTGTCGCTGCACGCGCGGCGATATCCGCGCGGCCCTATCCGCGCCGCAGGAGGGGGCCGGCCCCGACGGTCCGGTCTATCCCGGCACCTGCCGCGCCCGCCCGATGGCCGAGCGCGCGCCCGGCGACGCGATCCGCCTCGACATGACCCGCGCGCTCGCCCGGACCGGCGACGTGACCCGCCTCACCTTCCGCGAGACCGGACCGCAGCATGCGGGTCTTCAGCGGCTCGATCCCGACCGGCTCCTGAGCGAGGTCGGCGACGTGGTGCTCGCCCGGCGCGACATCGGGGCCGCCGCCTACCACCTTGCCGTCGTGACCGACGACGCCCTTCAGGGCATCACCCATGTCATCCGCGGCACCGACCTCTTCGAGGCGACCTTCCTGCACCGGCTCCTGCAGGCGCTCCTCGGCCTGCCGACGCCCCTCTACCACCACCACCGGCTGATCCGCGACGAACACGGCAAGCGCCTTGCCAAGCGCGACGATGCACGGGCGATCCGGACCTACCGCGATGCGGGCGCGACACCGGACGACATCCGGCGGATGGTCGGGCTGGTCTAGAGCGTTTCGGGTTTGCCTTGAACCGGAATTCGAACCTTTTTCGTTCGAATTCTGATACTTGCCGTACAAACATAAACCCGAAGCGCTTTGACGCTCAGCCCTGCGGCGCGAGGATCTCGACCTCGCCGCCCCCCCTGACGGCGGTGTAGAAGCATGACCGGCGGTTGGTGTGGCAGGCCGGCCCGGTCTGCTCGACCAGCACCAGAAGACAGTCGCGGTCGCAATCCACCCGCATCTCGACCAGCTTCTGGACGTGGCCCGACGTCTCGCCCTTCACCCAGAACGCCGCCCGCGACCGCGACCAGTAGGTCACCCGCCCGGTGGCAAGCGTCCTTGCCACCGCATCGGCGTTCATCCAGGCCAGCATCAAGACCTCGCCCGAACCGCGATCCTGCGCGACCACCGGGATGAGGCCGCGGTCGTCATAGACCAATGTCGCAGGATCGAAGGGCATGGGACCACCTTTCCAAGTCGCTTGTCGCGTCCTATCTATAGCGTTTCAGGTTTACCTTGAATCAGAATTCAAACTTTTCCTGTTCGAATTCTGATACTTGATTTCCCCACATAAACCCGAAACGCTTCAGGGGGCAAAGGCCGACAGGAAAAGCCATGAGCGACACCGACCTCATCAAGCTCTACTCGCAGCGCATCCTCGCGCTCGCCGCCGATATCCCGCACATGCGGCGGCTGGATCACCCGACCGCGACGGTGCGCAAGCGCTCGCCGCTCTGCGGCTCCACGGTCACGGTCGACGTCGCGGTGAAGGACGGACGGATCGTCGATTACGGCCAGGACGTGAAGGCCTGCGCGCTCGGTCAGGCCTCCGCCGCACTTTCGGGCGCGCACATGATCGGGCGGACGCGGGCCGAGGTCGAACGCGCCCGCGACGAGCTTCGCGCCATGCTGAAGGACGGCGGCCCGGTCCCCTCCGCGCCCTTCACCGGCTACGAGGTTCTGGAACCCGCGCGCGACTACAAGAACCGCCACGCCTCGATCCTCCTCGCGCTCGAGGCGACGGCGGAGGCGCTGGCCGAGGCCGAAGCGGCGGCCTGACCTTCTTCTGTTGAAAAATACCTCGGGGGGTCCGGGGGGCAGCGCCCCCCGGCGGATCGGGCGCGCAAGCGCCCGAAACAAAAAAACCGCCGCGATCCATGACGGATGCGGCGGCAGGAAGCGATTTCCGTTTTCCGGGCGCTTGGCTCGGGAAGAGCCGGGACTGGGGACAGGCGCGAAACCGGCGGAGAACCGCGAGGCAGTGACGGCAAGCTCAGATGAGGCTCGGCAGATGCAGCCCGACGATCAGCATGACGACGAGAGAGGCGAGACCGGCCATGTCCTCGGCGATGGTGCCCCGGGCGCGGAGCAGGACGGATTTCAGATCGGTTTTCATCGGGCAATCCCTTTGGCTACATCTCCGTTGCCTCTTTGTTCTCATATTGGAACCGCGCTGTAAAGAACTTTTTAAGAACATTCGCGAACGAAAGCCGAAAATCGTCAGCCGACCGTGATCAGCCGGATCGCCTTGTCCTGCTCCATCAGCCACAGAAGCACCCGCGCCGCCGCGCCGCGCGGCGAGGTCAGGCCGGGATCGTCGGCCAGGAGCTTGCGGGCATCGGTCTGGGCCACCGCCATCAGCGCCGACTGGCGTTCCAGATCGGCGATGCGGAACCGCGGCAGGCCCGACTGCGCGGTGCCGATCAGGTCCCCCGCCCCGCGCATCGCAAGGTCCTCCTCGGCGATGCGGAAGCCGTCCTCGGTCTCGCGCAGGATCGCCAGCCGGCGTTCGGCGCCGTCGTTGAGCGGCGGCTGATACATCATCAGGCAGGTCGATTCGGCCGCCCCGCGCCCGACCCGGCCGCGCAACTGGTGCAACTGCGCGAGGCCGAAGATCTCCGCCCGCTCGATCACCATGATCGAGGCATTGGGGACGTTGACGCCGACCTCGATCACCGTCGTCGCCACCAGCACCTTGGTCCGGCCCTCGGCGAAGGCGGCCATCGCCGCGTCCTTCTCCGCCGGCGGCATCTGGCCATGGACGAGGCCCACCACGCCTTCTCCCAGAGACGCGCGCAACGCCTTGAAGCGGTCCTCGGCCGCCGTCAGATCGACAAGCTCGCTCTCCTCGACCAGCGGGCAGACCCAGTAGGCCTGCCGGCCCTCGGCGACGGCCTGTCTCAGATGCCCGACCACCTCGTCATAGCGCCCGGTCGAGACGAGCGCGGTCTTCACCGGCTTCCGCCCGGCGGGCTTCTCGTCGAGGACCGAGACATCCATGTCGCCGTATTGCGCGAGGGAAAGCGAGCGCGGGATCGGCGTCGCGGTCATCACCAGCACGTCCGCCGTCAGCCCCTTGGCGCCGAGTTCCATCCGCTGTGCGACGCCGAACCGGTGCTGTTCGTCGACGATCGCCAGCCTCAGGTCGTGAAACGCCACATCCTTCTGGAAGACCGCATGGGTGCCGACGAGGATCTGGATATCGCCGGCCTTCAGCGCCTTCAGCTTCGCCGCCCGCTCCGCGCCCTTGTCGCGGCCGGTCAGCAGCTCCAGCACCACGCCCGCATCCTCGGCGAGCGGGCGCAGGCTCTCCAGGTGCTGGCGGGCGAGGATCTCGGTCGGCGCCATCATCACCCCCTGCCCGCCCGCCTCGACCGCGACCAGAAGCGCCATGAAGGCCACGAGCGTCTTGCCGGAGCCGACATCGCCCTGCAAAAGCCGGCTCATCCGCGTGTCGGCGGCCATGTCGGCGGCGATCTCGGCCATCGCCCGCTCCTGCGCGCCGGTCGGGCGGTAGGGCAGCGCCTCCAGCACCTTGCGCTGATACACCCCGGTCGCCACGCTCGCCCGTCCCTTGCCGCGACGGAGCGAAGCACGGGCAAGCGCGAGGGTCAGCTGATGGGCGAACAACTCGTCATAGGCCAGCCGCTGGCGCGCCGGGGCTTCGGCGGCAAGATCGGACATGCTTGCCGGCGCATGGGCGGCGCGGACCGCCTCGGCCCAGCCCGGCCATTTCTCGCGCGCCTTGAGCGCGGCGTCGATCCAGTCGGCAAGCTCCGGCACCCGGGCGAGGCTCGCCGACACCGCCTTCTGCACCAGCTTTTGCGTGATCCCGGCGGTCAGCGGATAGACCGGCTCGAATTCCGGCAGGTCGCGCGCCTCCTCGGGTCGCAGGATATGGTCGGGATGGACCATCTGGGCGAGGCCGTCGAAAATCTCGATCTTGCCGGAGATCACCCGCCTTTGCCCCGTCGGCAGTTGCTTTTGCAGGTAATCCGCCTTGGCGTGAAAGAAGACGAGCTGGAATTCCGTCTCGGCATCGCGGACGAAGACCCGCGCCGGACCACCCTTGCGGCGGGCGGGCACATGGGCGCCGACCTCGACCTCGACCGTGACCGTGGCGGGCGGCACACAGTCACGGATCGAATGTTTCAGGCGGCGGTCAACGCCGGCATAGGGCAGCGTGAAAAGAAGGTCGCGCGGCCGCTCGACGCCCATCTGCGCGAAATGCTTCGCGGTCTTCGCGCCGACACCGTCGAGCGTCTCCAGCTCCGCGAAGAGCGGGAAGAGGATCGCCGGCCGGCTCATCCGCCGATCAGCCTCAGCCAGGCATCCTCGTCGATCATCTCGATGCCGAGTTTTTCGGCCTCCTTCGCCTTCGACCCCGCGCCCGGACCGGCGATCACGAGGTCGGTCCTTGGCGAGACCGAGCCCGAGACCCTGGCGCCGAGCGCCTCGGCCCGCGCCTTCGCCTCGGCGCGCGTCATCCTTTCGAGCGTGCCGGTGAAGACGACGGTCTTGCCGGCGACCGGCGAGGCGGTGGCGGGCGCCTCGGGCGGCAGGTCGGTGATCGGCAGGGCGATCAGCCGGTCGATCGCCGCGCGCTCCTTCGGGTTGGCGAGGCTGTCCGACAGCGACAGCGCGAGGACCGGGCCGATACCGTCGGTGCCGACCAGATCCGCCCAGGCGGCGGCGGCGTCCTCGGGGACGGCGGCCTGCGTCAGGGCCGCGGTTCTCGCTTCCTTGATACGGGGGCGGCGGCCCTCCTTCCTGGCCGCGTCGCGCTCCGCCTTCTCCGCCAGATCCGCGGCGCGATGGGCCTCGGCGGCGGGACGGGCCAGGTCGAGCGCGGCGACGAGCGCCTTCCAGCTTCCGTAATGGCGCGCGAGGTCCTGTGCCGCGACCTCGCCCACATGGCGGATGCCGAGCGCGAAGATCAGGCGCGAAAGCTGGATATTTCTTTTGTCGTCAATAGCCTGGAAGAGGTTTCTCACCGATTTCTCGCCGAATCCCTCGCGGTTCTTCAACTTGCTCGGATTCGCCGCGTCGCGCGCCGCCAGCGTGAAGATGTCGGCCGGTTCGCGGATCGGCAGGGTGTCGTCTGCAAAGAACATCTCGATCTGCCTGGCGCCGAGGCCCTCGATATCGAACGCGGCGCGGGAGACGAAGTGCTTCAGCTTCTCGACGGCCTGCGCCGGGCAGATGAGCCCTCCGGTGCAGCGGCGGACGGAATCGCCCTCCTCCCGGACGGCGTCGGAGCCGCATTCCGGGCAGGTGGTCGGGAAGACGTAGGGCACGGCATCGGCAGGGCGTTTCGCGAGGTCGACATCGGCCACTTTCGGGATCACGTCGCCGGCGCGGTAGACCTGCACCCAGTCGCCTTCCCTTATATCCTTGCCGCCCCGGATCGGGTCGCCGTTCGAATCGCGACCGGCGATGTAGTCCTCGTTGTGAAGCGTCGCGTTCGAGACGACGACCCCGCCCACCGTCACCGGCAGGAGCCGCGCCACCGGGGAAAGCGCGCCGGTGCGGCCGACCTGGATGTCGATCGCCTCGAGCCGGGTCCAGGCAAGCTCGGCCGGGAACTTGTGGGCGATGGCCCAGCGCGGCGTGGTCGAACGGTAGCCGAGCCGGTGCTGCAGCGCGAGGTCGTCGACCTTGTAGACCACGCCGTCGATATCGTAGCCGAGGGTGGCGCGTTTCTGCTCGATCTCACGATAGGCTGCAAGAAGCGCCTCCGGTCCGTCGCAGCGCCGGGTGAGCGGGTTCGTGGCGAAGCCGAGGGCGTTCAGGCGCTCGATAGCCTCCATCTGCGTCGCGGCCAGAGGTTCGGAATGCTCGCCCCACGCGTAAGCGAAGAACCGGAGTGGCCGGGATGCGGTCACGCCGGCATCGAGCTGGCGCAGCGAGCCGGCGGCGGCGTTGCGCGGATTGGCGAATGTCTTTGCCCCCGCCTCGGCCTGCCGTGCATTCAGCGCCGCGAAATCAGCGTGGCTCATATAGACCTCACCGCGCACTTCCAGAACCGCCGGCGCGCCGGTCAGCGTTTCGGGAATATCGGCGATGGTCCTCGCGTTCCCGGTCACGTCTTCGCCAGTCTCGCCATCACCCCGGGTCGCCGCCTGAACCAGTCGGCCGTGTTCATAGCGCAAGGACAGCGACAGTCCGTCGATCTTCGGCTCGGCGGTATAGATCAGCGGCGCGTCGGGGCCGAGGTTCAGGTAACGGCGGATGCGATCGTCGAAATCGCCGATCTCCTCGGGCGCGAACGCATTTTCGAGACTGAGCATACGCACCGCATGCCGGACCTTGGCGAAAGTCTCGGACGGGGCCGCGCCGATCTGCGCGGCCGGGCTTTCGGCCGAGGCAAGCCCGGGAAACCGCGCCTCGATCGCCAGAAGCCGCCGCTTCAGCGCATCGTATTCGG
This sequence comes from Paracoccaceae bacterium, assembly GCA_011620265.1. Taxonomy (GTDB): domain Bacteria; phylum Pseudomonadota; class Alphaproteobacteria; order Rhodobacterales; family Rhodobacteraceae; genus Albidovulum. Next base: position 2,820 of record WOZM01000209.1, on the reverse strand, counting down.
CATCCGAGATCTCCGGCGCGTCCTCGGCATGGTAGGCCCGGTTCGCCCGCGCCACCGCCTCGGCCAGCCGCGACCACTCCGCCGCCGCCTTCGCGGCATCGAGATCGGCGACCGCGAGCCCGGCCGCCTCGTCCCCCGAGGCGCCGGTGCCGGAAGGCGTCTTTGCGGCAGACATGAAAGGACCTCCCCGAAGCTGACCCCGAAAGTGTTAGGGCGCCGGTCCGGAGAGGTCCAGTCTTCGCGTAGCTGCCCGCATTCCCGCGTGCCGGTCCGACCGCGCCCGCCCCCCGGGGACGCGGGGTCTGCGCCGGTCAGGCGCCGACGGCGATCTTGCGCGGCTCGCTCGACGAGCTCGGCTCGCGCAGCACGTAGCCGCGCCCCCAGACCGTCTCGATGTAGTTGTCGCCGCCGGTCGCCTCGGAGAGTTTCTTGCGCAATTTGCAGATGAAGACGTCGATGATCTTCAATTCGGGCTCGTCCATGCCGCCGTAGAGATGGTTGAGGAACATCTCCTTCGTCAGCGTCGTGCCCTTGCGGAGCGACAGAAGCTCCAGCATCTGGTATTCCTTGCCGGTCAGATGCACCGGCGTGCCGCCGACATCGACGGTCTTGGCGTCGAGATTGACGTCGATCTTGCCGGTCTTGATGATCGACTGGGCATGGCCCTTCGAGCGGCGGATGATCGCGTGGATCCGCGCCACCAGTTCCTCGCGGTGGAAGGGCTTGGTCATGTAGTCGTCGGCGCCGAAGCCGAAGCCGCGGATCTTGTTTTCGGTATCGTCGGCGCCCGAGAGGATCAGGATCGGCGTATCGACCTTCGACAGCCGGAGCTGGCGCAGCACTTCGTGCCCGTTCATGTCGGGAAGGTTGAGGTCGAGAAGGATCAGGTCGTAGTCGTAGAGCTTGGCCAGGTCGATGCCTTCTTCCCCGAGATCGGTGCAATAGACATTCAGATTGGCGTGGGTCAGCATCAACTCGATACTGCGGGACGTGGTGGGGTCGTCCTCTACCAACAGGATTCTCATCAGGCGTTCTCCGCGTTAATCCCTCGATCACCGACACACTGGAACAGAATGGTTAATCACAAGTTACCGTAGCGCCGGGAATGTTGCGATCAACCTAAAGTTGCCGGAATTTCTGGATCGCCGTGACTTTCAGGGCCTTTTCGCCGTGCTTCTCGACGGCGTCGCGCCAAAGCGCGAACTCCTCCTCGCTGAGCGCATAGCGCTCAAGCGCCTCTTTCATCGGCAAAAGCCCGTAAACCACCGCCTTGACCACCCGCGCCTTGCGGCTCGCCACCCAGCGGCGGGTCTCGGCCGGCGGCAGATCGGCCCGCGTCATGATCGTCCCGTCGGGAAGCGTAATCGCCCTTGGCCCGTCGATTTTCTTCAGGAACATGGTTCACCCCTTGTCTTCGCCCGCGGAAAATCTGGACCGCCGGACTTAAGGAGGGGTGAAACTGCGGGTTGTGAGTAGATAGGATTTTCCTATATTCCATTCCATCTTCCCCGGAGTGCATGATGGCGCTGGATCACCTCGGACTGAATTCGCTCGGCCTGCCGAAGCCCCCCGCCGAAACGCGGGTCGTCGTCGCCATGTCCGGCGGCGTCGACAGCTCGGTCGTGGCGGCGATGCTGAAGGAGGAGGGCTACGATGTCGTCGGCGTCACCTTGCAGCTCTACGACCACGGCGCGGCGCTGGCCAGGAAGGGTGCCTGCTGCGCCGGGCAGGACATCCACGACGCCCGCCGCGTGGCCGAGGCGATGGGGTTCCCGCATTATGTCCTCGACTACGAGAACATGTTCCGCGCGGCGGTGATCGACGAGTTCGCCGACGCCTACCTTGCCGGCGCGACGCCGGTCCCCTGCATCCGCTGCAACGAGCGGGTGAAGTTCAAGGACCTGCTGGCCACCGCGAAGGACCTCGACGCGGATTGCATGGCGACCGGGCACTACATCCGGCGCAAGATGGGTTCGGCCGGGCCGGAGTTGCACTCGGCCGCCGATGCGAGCCGCGACCAGTCCTATTTCCTGTTCTCGACGACGCCGGAACAGCTTGCCTACCTGCGCTTTCCGCTCGGCCACCTCGGCTCCAAGGCCGAGACGCGGGCGCTCGCGGCGAAATACGGGCTGAGCGTGGCCGACAAGCCCGACAGCCAGGACATCTGCTTCGTGCCGAACGGAAACTACGCCAGCGTGATCGAAAAGCTGCGCCCCGGCGCCGCCGATCCGGGCGAGATCGTCGATACGGCAGGCCATGTCCTCGGGCAACACCGGGGCGTCATCCACTACACGATCGGCCAGCGCCGCGGCCTCGGCATCGGCGGGCTCGAGGACCCGCTCTACGTGGTGAAGCTCGACCCCGAGACCCGGCGCGTCGTCGTCGGGCCGAAAGAGGCACTCTCGACCCGCACGGTGCCGGTGCGCGAGATCAACTGGCTCGGCGACGGCGCCTTCGACGCGGTCGCCGAACGTCCGGTCCATGTCCGCATCCGCTCCACCCGGCCGCCGCGGCCGGCGGTGATCCGGCCGCTGTCGGCGACGACGGCGGAGGTCGAGCTTCTCGACCCCGAAGAGGGCGTCAGCCCCGGCCAGGCCTGCGTCTTCTACGAGGCGGAAGGCAGCCGCATCCTCGGCGGCGGCTGGATCTGGCGCGGGGGCTGATCGCGCTTCATCTTGCCACAAATATCCCCGCCGGAGGCTTCCCCGGCTGCCGCAGGACGCTCCGCGGGGGATATTTTCCGGCAAGATGAAGCGGGATCAGTCCCCCGCGCGTCACAGATGCGCGAGAACGGAGCGCGCGGCGCGCAGGCCCGGCGCC
>WOZM01000129.1 GCA_011620265.1 Paracoccaceae bacterium | reverse complement strand
AGAGAAGCGAAAGCTCGGACTGTTCGGAAACTTGAATAACTGGCAAAGCGCGCAAATGGCTCTTGACCGACGAGCCGTCAATGCGATCGATCGAGTAGGAACCCTGTAGCGATGGTCTTGGGTGGCAACCTGCATCAGCACGCCGAACGTGCTCGCGGATCGTCGATCAGCTTGCCGTGAACTGCCCCATCATGCCAGCGTGCCTTCATGTTCAAGGATATGGCAGTGGAACATGAGCGGTGTCTCGGCGCTCGCAGGCTGGTCGAAGCGGGCAAGGATCTCTGCCTCGCCGGGGACCAGGACGGTATCCTTCCACCCGGTGTTTTCAGGTCGCGGCAGCGCGCCGTTCTCTGACACCACCCGAAACCGCACACCGTGGACGTGGAACGGGTGAGCGACCATCGTGCTACGCATATTCCAGCGCTCGACCGACCCGAGCGCCACCTCGAAATCGACCCTGTTCATGTCGAAGGGGCGGCCGTTGATGGCAAAGCCGCCCCCACCCATCATCATGCCGCCCATGCCCATGTCGAGCGAAACCTGCCGGGTCCTGATCTCCTTGCCCGACAGATCCTCGGGTGCGCCGTCAATCTGGTCCGGCAGGCGCGTGATCCGGGCCGTGAGTGTGGAGTCGGTCTCGAATTGCAGAACACCATAGGGCTGACCGGGATCGCTGATCAGCACCGGCGCCCCGCCTGCGGCGAAATCGACAAGGATCTCCGCGCGTTCGCCCGGAGCAAGCCGCAACACGTCCAGCGCCAGCGGCGCCGGCAGGTAGCCGCCATCCGTCGCCACAAGGTGCATCGACCGTGTGTCGTCGAAGAACAGCGTGTGGATGCGGGCGTTTGACCCGTTCAACAGCCGCAGTCGGACGATCCCTGCCGGCACGACCGCCGTCGCGCCGGCCTGTCCGTTGACAAGCATCCGGTTGCCCGCAAACCCGTGCATCACGTCCATCATCGAAGGGTCATAGACCATCCGCCCCGCTGCATCGAACCGACGATCCTGGAGCCCCGGCGTCAGGTCATCGACGCCATACTCCGAAGAAAGACCGCGCTGATCGTCTCGTCCGTCAGTGACATGGATGACGCCCGCTGGACCGAAATACACCTGTTCCGCGGTGAGATGATGGATATGCGAGTGATACCAAGATGATGGATATGCGAGTGATACCAAGCGGTTGCCGAATCGTGGGCGATCGTCATTTCCGGCCGCCATGTCGCACCGGGCGCAATAGCGAGGTGCGGACCGCCATCATGCGCTGCCGGCACCAAGAGACCGTGCCAATGCGCGCTGACCGGCTCGTCGAGCGTGTTGGCGACCTTGGGCGCAAGGTCGCCGTTCTGCACGATGATCGCCGGCCCCGGATAATCCTGGTTGAACCCGGCGGTTGCAGCCGCGGGTCCGTCACTGAATCTCCTGCTGCCAGCCATCGCCGTCAGGGACAGCCGACCCGTCGCACGCGTGTCGAGCAGCGGCGGCATGGACAGACGCGCCAAGGTTGTGGTGCCTTGTGCAAAGGCGTGCCGCGTAGTCAAGGACGACAGGATACCGGCGGTCAGGAGTAAGGCGGACGAGGAAGTCAGGAACTGGCGTCATTTCATTCTCTTCTTTCGAGAGGCCGGCCGGTCGCCTGATGGCAGGCCCACCTGGGTCGCATGGGCAAATGGCTCACGGATTGTCAACACCAGTGCCCGACAGAGGGTGCCCTTGCATTAATCCCGCGATCCTGCTTTCAGGTGCTATGTTGCAGACGGTGGCTGGAGCGGGTCGCCCAGGATGCTCGCCGCCAACGCTGAATCCGGCTCGCCCGCCCTGCGGTGGCCTGCCCGGCTTCGCTATTCACATAACCAGGAGGACGCTCACATGAGCTACACGATCAACCGACTCTTCAAAAGCAACACGTTCGACGACATCGACGCGCGCGCTCGTAAATCGCTGGCGGACCATGGCTTCGGCGTACTGACCGAAATCGACGTCAAGGCGACAATGAAGAAGAAGCTGGATGTCGAGATGCCGGCCTATCGCATCCTTGGCGCCTGCAATCCGAAGATGGCGCATCAGGCCATCGGGATCGAGCCTCGGGTGGGCGCGATGCTGCCCTGCAACGTCATCTTGCGCGAGATCGAGGGCGGCGTGGAGGTCAGCGCCATCGATCCGGTGGCGTCGATGCAGGCGATCGAGAATGTCGAACTGACGGCCGTGGCGGGCGATGTCCGCGACCTTCTGGCCAAGGCAGTCGCGGCAATCTGAGATGACTTTGCGCGCCGCCATTCTCGCAGGCCTTGCGATCCTCGGGATCGGGCTGCTCGGTGTCTGGCAGGTCGCGCCTGCGGTATTTTCCGATCTGCGCGGCATGATGGACGGCAAGCGTCTCGAGATACTTGTGGCGCGCGCCGGTCTCTGGGGGCCGGTCCTGATCGTCACGCTTATGACCCTTGCGGTCGTGGCCAGCCCCATCCCGAGCGCGCCGATCGCGCTGGCGGCCGGAGCGGCCTACGGACATCTCTGGGGCACAGTGCAGGTCGTGATCGGCGCCGAACTCGGGGCGCTGATCGCCTTCGGCCTCGCGCGGGTTCTGGGGCATGATGTCTTGCGGCGGGTGTTCGGGACCCGTGTCGATGCCGGGCTTCTCGGCTCGCAGACCGCGTTGACGGCGACTGTATTCGCCAGCCGGCTGATGCCCTTCGTGTCCTTCGACATGATCAGCTATGCGGCCGGGCTGAGCCGCCTGCACGCTTGGCGGTTCGCGGTCGCGACACTGGCGGGGATCATCCCGGCAAGCTTCCTGCTGGCCCATTTCGGCGGTGAGGCGGTCAGCGGAGATCTCGGGCGCGCGACATGGGCGGTGCTCGGACTCGGGCTTGTGACGGGGTTGCCGCTGCTCTGGGTGGCACTGCGGCAAAAGCCTGAAAAGGAAAATCCATGACGAAAAGCGATTACGAGAAGAACAGCATTACCCTGCCGGGCGCGGTGGCCATGGGAACCGGCGTGATGATCGGCGCGGGCATCTTCGCGCTGACCGGACAGATCGCCGAGCTTGCCGGGCCGCTCTTCCCGCTCTCCTTCGTCGTGGGCGCCATCGTGACCGCGTTCAGCGCCTACACCTACATCAAGATGTCGAACGCCTACCCATCGGCGGGCGGCATCGGGATGATCCTGACGAAAGCCTACGGGCCGGTGACGGTCGCGGCGGGCGCCGCCCTTTTGATGGCGCTGTCTATGGTCATCAACGAAAGCCTCGTCGCGCGCACCTTCGGAACCTACACCCTGCGGGCGTTCGGCGGCGACCCGGACAGCGTTCTCGTGCCGGTCCTCGGCGTCGGGCTGATCGTCTTCGCCTGGCTCGTGAACGTCTCGGGCAACCGGTCGGTCGGGCTGTTCTCCATCGTCATGGCTGTGCTGAAGGTGGGCGGCATCGCCCTGTTCGGCGCGGCCGGTCTTTGGGCAAGCGGCTTTTCGTTCGAGGCCACTGGAGGGGACCTGGGCGCCACAGGGTTCATGGCGTCGGTTGCGCTGTCGATCCTGGCCTTCAAGGGCTTCACGACCATCACCAACAGCGGCGCAGAGGTCACCGACCCGCACCGCAATGTGGGCCGGGCCATCATCTGGTCGATTGCCATCTGCGTCGTCGTCTATCTGCTGGTGGCCTTCGCGGTCGGCTCCAGCCTGCCGCTCGACCGTATCGTGGCGGCGAAGGACTACGCGCTGGCCGAAGCGGCCCAGCCCTCCCTCGGGCAGACGGGCTTCTACCTGACGGTGGCGCTGGCGCTGGTGGCCACGGCGTCTGGTCTGATCGCCAGCGTCTTCGCCGTCTCGCGGATGCTGGCGATGCTGACCGACATGAAGATGATCCCGCACAGCCATTTCGGGATGCCGGGCACGATCAAGGACCACACACTCGTCTACACCGTCGTGATCGCGGGCTT
>WOZM01000046.1 GCA_011620265.1 Paracoccaceae bacterium | reverse complement strand
TGCGCGACCGCATCCGCGATGTAGGTCGAGTTCCAATAGACAATCGCGGCAATGAGGGTCGTGCGGCTGAGCGGAACAGGAAAGTGTCATAAGGAGCCGTTTGGCTCGATACAGCGATAGATGGTCGCCGGGTGAACGTTGAAGGTCCTGGCGATGGCGCTGATGGACTTGCCGTCGAGCACGAGCTGGCGGGCGAGCTCAGCCTGATCGGGTCGCATTTTCTTTGGGCGTCCGAAGGCCACGCCGCGCGCCCTCGCAGCCTTTCGCCCCTCGTCGGTTCGCTTCAGGATGAGGGACCGTTCGAACTGGGCGATGCCGGCGAACACGGTCATGATCATCACGCCGGAGGGCGACGTGGTGTCGGCCCAGGGTTCATCAAGCGATTGTAATCCAGCCTGCTTTTCCTTGATGCGTTCCGCAATGTGCAGGAGATCGATCGTGGATCGTGCCAGGCGGTCGAGGCGTGCGACCACCAGCACGTCGTCCTTGCGCAGGTGCGCCATCAGCTTTTCGAGCTCGGGGCGGCCGCGCGCCGTCCCCGATATCTTCTCCTCGAACATCATTTCGCAACCGGCCTGCGAGAGCCGTCCGCGCTGGATGTCGAGGTTCTGGTCCTCGGTGGAAACGCGTGCGTAGCCCAGTTTCATGCGGCCGCTCCGAGTAGCGTGCGAAAGTTACTGCAAAAGGACTTTGTTTCGCACATATGTTTTGCGAAGAAATTGTCCTTGTTTCCTGGTGCCGCCCTCCGCCTTCGCAAAAGTTGAAAGTTTCGCACGGTATGCCGACCCGTCACCTCACTGACGCCCAGCGTCAGAGGTTTGCTCGCTTCGACGGCGAACCGTTGGCCGACCAGCTTGCGCGATATTTCCATCTGGACCAGACCGATCGCGACCTCATTGGAGCGCTGCGCGGCGACCATAATCGGCTTGGCTTTGCCGTAATGTTGACGAGCGTCCGATTTCTGGGCGCATTTCCCATTTCGGCCGCGGAGATCCCGGCGTCGGTGTTGACGATCGTGATCGAGCAGCTGGACCTTGAGCCCACCACCGGCGTGCATGCGTATTTTCAGGGGAGCCGACGCATACGGCACCTCGCGCTTATCCGGACGCATTGCGGCTTCACGGACTTTGGCGACAACGCGGTGGCGCGTTTCCGGCTGACGCGGTGGCTCTACGCCCTGTGCTGGAGCGGTGATGATCGACCCGCCCCGCTGATCGATCGCGCGGCCGCCTGGCTGATCGCCAACAAGGTGCTGCTGCCGGGCGTCACGGTGCTCGAGCGCCTGGTCGGCAGAATCCGCGATCGTGCGCGCACCCGGCTTTGGCGGAATCTGGTCGCCTGTCTGAGCGATGACCAGCGCGCACGCATCGCCGCGCTGTTTGACGAAGGGGACACGTCGACGTTCGCCGCCCTGGACGCGCTGCGCACAATTCCCTCCAAGCGCATGCCGACCGAACTCTACCGCCACCTCGATCGGCTCGATGCGGTCCGCGCGTTCAATCTGCGGCCATCGCCGCCACGGGGCGTTCCCGCCACAAGCCTTGAGCGGCTCGCGCGGGTGGCGCGCGTTGGCAAGCCGTCGGCCATCGCCGTTCTTCAGGAGCCGCGTCGAACCGCGACCATAGCCGCGCTCTTTCATACGCTCGAAGCGGCCGCTCAGGACGATGCAGCCGAGCTGGCCGAGGCGCTGCTCGCGGACATGGTCAAGGGAGCCGAAGCCGCCGACAAGCAGGCCCGGCTGCGCAGCCTGCGCGATCTCGATGGCGCTGCGATGCTGCTTCATAGGGTGGGTCTGCTGGTATTGACCGACGACGCCTTGCCCCTTTCCGAATGGCGGGACACGCTCTTCGAGCAATTGCCTAGGCCCGATATCGAGGCGGCCATGGCGAAGGTGGAGGCAATCGCCAGGCCTGTTGACACAAAGCCCTACGACCAACTGCGCACGAAATGGCGGAGCGCCCGACGACTGTTTCGCGAAGTCGTCACCCGCATCGAGACCGATGCCGCCCCGGGCGGCAAAGCCGTCAAGGCCGCGATAAGCTACCTCAAGGGCGTGGACGACTGGTCGTCGCTCGCCAGGATGCGCGGTGCACCGACCGCCGCGATCCCGAAGGCGTGGCGGCAACAGGTCCTGGATCATGACGGCAGGGTGCATGACCCGAAAGCCTATGTCTTCGCGATCATCGATGCGTGGCGTCTCGCGATCAAGCGTCGCGACGTGTTCGCCACGCCGGGCATCCGATACGGCGATCCCCGGCGCGGGATGCTCGAGGGCGAGAGCTGGCACACGTCCAGGTTGATGGTCGCACGCGCGCTGGGCCGATCCCTCGACGCCAATAGCGAGATCGACGGTCTCTCGCGCCTGCTCGACGAGGCATATCGCCATGTCGCCGCGCGCAGCATCGACAATCCGGACCTGCGGTTCGAGACGGTCGCCGGCAAGACCGGGATCGTCGTCACGCCCCTCGATAAGCTCGATGAACCCGAGAGCCTGCGTGCGCTTCGCGCCGCCATCCAGACCCGCATGCCGAAAGCGGGCATGCCGGACATCTTTCTTGAAGTCATGGCGCGAACCGGATTTGCCAAATCCTTTAGCCATCTGAGCGAGCGTCAGGCCACCGTCGAGCATTTCGAAACAAGCCTGTGCGCGGTCCTGGTCGGCGGTGCCTGCAACATCGGCCTTGAGCCGGTGGTCCGCCCGGAATTTGCGGCGCTGCGGCGCGACCGGCTTTCCTGGGTCAGTCAGAATTTTATTCGCCCCGAAACCATCGCCGCGGCGAACGCCGCGATCGTTGCCGCGCACAGTCGTCTGGATATCGTCCGTCACTGGGGCGCCGGCGAGGTGGCCAGCGCCGACGGCATGCGTTTCGTCGCTCCATCGAGCGCCATACACGCCGGTCCCAACCCCAAATATTACGGCCAGGAGCGCGGCGTCACCTGGTACAACATGATCTCCGATCAGTTCAGCGGTCTGGCCGGCGCGGTCATCCCCGGCACCTTGCGCGACAGCCTGGTCGTCCTGGCGCTCCTGTTGGAGCAGGAGACCGAACTCGAACCGCTGGAAATTATGACCGACACCGCCGCCTATTCCGACGCCATTTTCGGCCTGTTCTGGCTCCTGGGTTACCGTTTCAGTCCGCGTCTGGCGGACATCGGCGGCGCGAAGCTCTGGCGGATCGACCGCCAGGCGACTTACGGACAATTCGATGCGCTCGCCTGGGGCAGGATCAACATCGCTCTGATCCGGGAAAACTGGCCGGACCTGATCCGCCTGGCCGGATCGCTCAAGCTTGGTCACCTCAAGGCCGCAGGCGTCATGCGCATGCTGCAGGTCAAAGACCGCCCGACGACCTTGGCGAAGGCCCTGTCTGAACTGGGGCGCATCATCAAGACGCTGCACATCCTGCGATACATCGACGACCGACCGTTTCGCCGGCGGATATTGTTTCAGCTCAACCGGCAGGAGTTGCGCCACAAGCTCGGGCGGCGCGTCCATCACGGCGACCGCGGCGAAATCAGAAGCCCTCTGCGCCAAGGCCAAGGTGAGCAGCTTGGCGTCCTCGGTCTCGCCCTCAACGCCATCGTCCACTGGAACGCCGTCTACATGCAGGAAGCCGTGCGCCAACTCGGGGATGCAGGGACACCCGCGTTGCCCGCCGATATCGCCCGACTTTCGCCGATATCCTGGCGTCACATCAATTTCCTCGGGCGCTACGACTTCTCCGTGCCCGACGCCGTCGCCAACGGCGGTCTCAGGCCGCTACGCGAACCTAATTCCGAATGGGACTTTTGAAAAGAAATATCGACCCTTACGACACTTTCCTGTTCCGCTCAGCCGCACGACCCGCCTCCACGAAATCCACAGCCATTATCACCCCATAGAGGGACTGGCGCGTGACCTGCCTGATCCGGTCGCCCACAGGTCCGGGTTTGATGTCGAAGCGATA
>WOZM01000070.1 GCA_011620265.1 Paracoccaceae bacterium | reverse complement strand
CGGGTGTGGATCGGCGTGGAAGAACCGGTCTTTCAGCATCATCTGCAACATCGCGTCGGCGCCGCGCGCCGCGATCCGGCGCAGATCAAGCCCGGCGCGGCGCGCCGCCTCCAGATCGGTGCCCGGCGTGCCCGCGGCGATATCCTGGACACTCATGATCTCCGTGGTCCATTGCCAATGGACGCGTGGCACGTGGATATGTACGCAATCGCGAAAATTCTCCGCGATGCGCTCGGCGTTGCGGCATTCACTGGCCAGATCAAGCTCGGTCCGGATCGAGCGCGCGAACTCCGCCACAACCTCATCTGGCCGAAACCGCCGGATTTCGGCGCTTTCGGCCATGGCGATATCGACCAGCCAATCCAGAAGCCGCAGATCGGCCTCGATCTTGGCGCGGATGCCAGGGCGGCGGATCTTGAGAACCACCTCGCCGCCGCTCTCAAGCCGTGCGCGGTGAACCTGCGCGATTGACCCGGCGCCCAGGGGAATGGGATCAATCTCGACGAAATCGTCGATCAACGGATGGCCGCGCTCGGCGTCGACTTCCTCCAGCAGCGCTGCGAAGGACACAGGGGGCACGCGGTCTCGCAGCTTCTCCAGTTCGGCGATGAAGGCGGGCGGCAGCAGATCGGCCCGGGTTGACAGGATCTGCCCGAGCTTGACGAAGGTCGGCCCCATTTCCTCCAATGCCATGCGCAGGCGCTGCGGCGGTGCGAGATCGACCGACGCGACGGCATCCGGTGGGTTGAAGACCTGCCCGGCGTTACGCGCAGCCCCGGTCAACCCAAGACGCCCGATCAGGTCGCCAAGTCCGTGCCGGATCAGAATTGCGGCCAGTTGCGCCAGCCGCCCCAAGTCACGCTGCATGCCAATCGGGTCGCGCAAGATCAGCTGTCTTTCGGTTTGGTTGGCGACGCGGGCGGCGAGGTGACCTGGTGCGGCGCAAGACCCTCGGCCAGACCCGACAGAATGCCGCTGCCGATCGCCGCGATGGTGGAAAGCCCGCCGCGCGTGGCCCGGCCAACGTCCTTGAGATCGGGAAGATGTGCATCGGACGCAGCCCCAAGGCCGGAATGTGTCACCTTTCGCACGGCCCGCGCCGTATCGGTCCCCACGCGCTCGAAGTGGCGCGCAAGGTCTTCGACAATCCCGCGCGTCGCGCTGCTGCTGCTCTTGGCAAACGAGATCACGAGGTCCTGGAACAGGGTCTCCAGCGCGTGCAAGTCGTCAAGCGCTTGGTGAAGATCATTCTCGGTGAAGGCATCCGCCCGACCGGCCGCCTCTTCGATTGCAAGGTGCGACGCCTGCGCGGCGCTCGCGAGCGCTTCGTCGAGCCCTTCGGCGGCCTCGCGCAGGCCTTGGGCCGTATCGGCGCCGCCCTCCGGTGCGCCCGCGGCGGCTCCTTCCAGCACGGCAGCCGCGACAGCGCGGATATGGTCCTGCGTCAACGGCTCGCGGCTGAGCGCGCGGATCACGAGATCGCGCACCGCGTCGTGGATGTTCTCGCTCTCCGCCACGGCCCGGCGCGCCGTCTCGCGAATATCGGCTCCATCAGTTTGTGACATGGTCTGCTCGCCTTTGGTCATGGCAACCTCCTGCCTAGGTAATGATCGCAATCGCCGCGACTGCCGCCAACAGCGATCAAGAACTCCGAACCTCGATCACGTTCAGCTTATGGAAAAGCCACCAAGGCACCGTGACCCAGATCAATACCTGGCCGGGATAATTCACGACGAGCGTGCCAGTAGTCAGACGTTCACATTTTACCCTCAGGTATCGCCGGGAGCGCGCGCGTGACCTGCCGCCCGGGTTTTTACGGCGGACGGGGCGTGTCTTTGGGAGCTTTTCAGGTTGGTGGTTTACCGGCTCGGCTACAGCGCCTCGACCAGGTCGGCAATGCGGGCGCAGCCATCCTCGCGGCGCAGGGTCTCGCCGAGCTCGGCCGCCCGAGCCCGCACCGGCGCGCTCAGCGCCTCGTGGATCGCCGCAGCCAGGGCTTCGGCGGTGAGCGAGGTTTGGGGGATGGGCTTGGGCCCTGCCCCGAGCTTCGCGACCTGCCCACCCCAGTAGGGCTGGTCGAGCAGCAGCGGGCAGACCACCGAGGGGCGACCCCAGCGTAACCCTTCATGGGTGCTGCCCGAGCCGCCGTGATGAACGACGGCCGCCATGTACGGGAACAGCCAGCCATGCGGCGCCGCCTGCAGAACGTGGATGTCGGCGCTGTGGTCGATCCTGGCAAGCCCGCCCCAACCCGTCGCGATGATGCCGCGTTGATGGGTGGCCCTGAGGGCCGCGAGGACGGTCCGGGTCTGCCCCTCGGGGTCGATTCCGGGCATCGAGCCGAAGCCGACATAGATCGGCGCCGGCCCGGCCTCCAGAAAGGCGGCAAGGTCCGCTGGCGGCTCCCATGGCTCGGGGGCCATGAAGGGATAGCCCGTCATCCGGTCGGTCCTGGGAAAGTCCCCCGGAGGCGGCGACAGGGTCGGGCTGTAGGCATGAAGTCTGAGCCCGCCCGCACCCCAGCCGGCGATCGGGTCGAGCCGGGGGCCGGTCGCGATGCCCGAGGCCCAGCTGACGATCTCGTTGCCGACCCGAAGGGCCGCGAGCAGGGCCTCGTGGCTCAGCCGGTTGCCGAGGCGGCCAAGGTCATGCGAGGTCAGCACGAAGGGCGGGATCTCGCCCGAAGGAGCGAAGCCGGGTTGCAGGAACACCGGCACGGCCTTGCCCCCCAGCTTGCGCGCGAGATGCGGCGCCAGGATGCCCTTGGAACTGTGGAGGATGACGTCGGGCGCCTCGTCAAGCCCGATCTGCCACATCTCGTGCAACTGCTCGCGCAGGATCTTCTCGGCCCATGGCAACGCCATGATCCGCCCGGTCAGCGACATCACCGCGGCGGTGGCCCTGGGGCCCGTCACGAGGGTCCTGGAATCCGCGCTGAGCAGGCGATGCCTGAGCCCCGCGGCTTCGATCATCTCGCCCGAGTCGCGGCTGGTGCAGATGAATACCTCATGCCCCCGCGCGGAAAGCTCCCTGCCCATGGCGATGTAGGGCTGGACATCGCCGCGCGTGCCCAAGGTGAGGAGCATGACCTTCATGCCCGCTGTATGTGACAAAAGGAATCCTGCCGCAAGCGCGGGGCCAAGTGGCGCCGCGTGTCAGACCGCACGATCTGGCGACGTTGGTGAGCGGCCCATCGTCGCGCCGGGCCTCGACGCTGGTGAGCGTGGCGAGGCCCGGCATGGCCGGTGCGCCCGGCTCGGCGCGACACATCACGCTGAAGTCCATCTCGACGCGGCCTCGGCGGTGATATCGTTCGGGGCCGCCCTCGCACCAGTGGCGGGCTGGCCGCTCACCACCCGCCACTACTACCCCTCTTCGGCCTGCCTCACGCCCGAAACTTTCGCCCGCGCCGTCCAGGCGCACCGGGCGATCGAGACCTCCCTGCACTGAGTCCTCGACGCGACATTGGACGAGGATCAGGCCCGCAACCGCAAGGACAACGGCCCCGAAACCCTTGCTATCCTCCGCCGCGTCACCCTCAACCTGCTTCGAACCGCACATCCGAAACTCCCCATCTCGCGGAAAAGAAAGCGATCCGGATGGTCCGACGCCTACGCACGATCCGTCTTCGGCCAAATGCGATGGCCTTGCGGCGCGACTGGATGCCGATTGACACATGAAGTTCACACTCGGCGCCTATGCGCCGGACAGATGCATTCGGGACGAGGACGACATGGATGAACCCCGAGCGCGGATAGAAGCCGAAGCCGAGGAACCCGACCTCGCGCGCCGCCGCCTCGAAGGCCACCGGGTCGTGGTTCGCCATTGCAATGTCGAAGGCGGCGCCGTCGGGATGCTTCGACGGGGTCGCGCCGCCGACGGCGCGGTTGTGTTCGGGGCTGCGATAGGCGGAGCGGACGATCAGCGGCTTGCCCAGCCGGTCGCGCAGCG
>WOZM01000026.1 GCA_011620265.1 Paracoccaceae bacterium | reverse complement strand
CTAGCTGGAGAGGTCAACCTCGAGATCAAGGAACGGGGCATATTGCTGTGCTCCGAAAATGTCGCCATCTCCGGCGCTGCCGCTCGGGCGTTCGCGCAGGATCGTGAATTTGATCGCATAGGCCGGATCGTATTCAACGAAGTCGGTCAGCCGGGCGGGATCGACGTTCAGGACATCGCAGACGCTTTCCCGGGTCAGCGCGCCGGAGCGTTTGACGAGGTCGTAGGTCTCTTTCTCGCGGAAAATGACATCGAAGGTGATCTTGTCCGTCCCCGCGTTCTTGGAGCGGATGGTCTTGGCCAGTTCGGCCAGTTTCTTGCGCGTGTTCATGGCAACCTCAGCCGATCGTGGCGGTGTGGGTGGGGAAAAGCTCGAGCGGATCGTCGACGGCCATCGTGTGGTTCACCGTCCAGCGGTAGGCGGGGCTGGCGTGGAGCACCTCGTCAAGAACGAAGGAGACACCCCCCGCAGTGCCCTTCACGTCCGGCAGGCGCGCGTAGAAGAGCTGGCGCGTGCCGGTCATGGTCAGTTCTTCGGCCATCTCCCTCGTCGGCGCGACGCCCTGGACGACGACGCAAAGTTCGTGGCCGGGCTGGTCCTTCAGCGGTTCCATGTCGCCCATGACGCCATTGCGGCCGAACACGTTGTAGTGCAGTTCCCAGCCGTCCTTGCCGAAGCGCTCCTCTGCCTGGGATCGCGCCCAGGCGATGACCTCGTCGACATGGGCGATGGTGTAGGGATCGCGAATGCCGGCCATGCCGACAAAGCGCTCGCCGACCTTGCCCGAGCCTTCCAGTTTGACCCGGAATTCCTCGGCCGGAACGAACTGCATCCCGGTCACGCGGGTGGTCTTGTCGGCGGCCTGCACATAGTGACAATGCGTCATGTCGAGCATGCCGCCCGCGACGAATTCATGGAACGGGTTCGAGCGTTCGTACATCGCGTGGCCTGCGACCGACGCGACGGTGCAGCGCTGGAAGGGCGCCATGGCCGTAACCTCGACCGCATCCCTGGTGATCTCGCCCATCACGGTTTCCTTGGCGCCGTAGGGCTCGGCGCAGAACGACGCGCATTCGAGAACCTTGCCGAGGTAGTAGGATTGCGGTTCCGGGTAGCCCTTGAAGAGCGCCGCGGCCGCGAAGATCGCGCTGTCCGACGAGCGGCCGCCGATGATGACGTCGCAGCCTTCCTCCAGAAGCTTGACGAACGGGTGGACGCCGGCCATCGCGACGATCCGGTCGGTCGCGTCAAGTTCGTCCTCGGTCAGATCCTCGCGCGCGTCGAGCCCCTTGATCGGCGAGCCGCCCCTGATCTTCGCGCGGACCATGTCCTTGCCGACCTCGGAGTAGAACCAGCCGATCTTGAAGGGCGGCAGATTGTGCGTCGCGGCGATCCGGCGGATCGCGTCCACATACATGTCGACCCGGCTGTTGGTGCCGGTATCGCCCGCGGAGCCGATCAGCATCGGCACGCCGATCCTGCGCGCGGCCAGCAGCATCTCTTCCAGGTCGTGCTCCTGCCAGGCCTTCGGGCTGGCGCAGGTGTCGCTGCCGAGCGGCACCGGACCGATGTCGTCGCTGCCCGAGTCCGCAGCAATGAAATCGGGGCCGGCATCGACGCCCAGATGGAAGCTGCCGGTCTTCAATGGGGCGAAGCCAAGGTGTCCGTTCGGACAGATGATCTTCAGGGACGACATGGGTACCTCACGCAGGAAGAAATCGTTGCCTGTTTACATGCAAATTTCGTGCCAGCCTTGATGCCCGCGCAATCTACCGGAAATCATTGCAATTACGGAGATATCCGGCCGTTCCTGTCAGGCGCGGCGTTGAATTCACGCAACGCACGTACGGATCACACGCGAGTCAGAGGCCGAGTTTCATCATCTGATGGCGCAGAGCATGGCGGCTGATGCGCAGGGCGTTCGCCACCTGCTGAGTATTTCCGCCGGCTTCGATCATGGCCCGAGCGATCAGTTTGCGCTGAAAGTCCGCGGTGGCCTCGTGAAAACCCTCGGCGCCGGAACCGGTCGCCGCTTTGCCCGCAGCAGTGCCGCCTGCCCGAACCGCACGGATGATCCGGTCCGGCAGATGACGCGGAAGGATCACGTCGTCATCCTCGAGGATGAAGATCCGCTCGAGCAGGTTCTCAAGCTCACGGACATTGCCGGGCCAGCCGTAGCGCAGAAAGATGTCCGCCGTCTCGTCGGACAGGCCCCGGATCGACCGCTGGTAGAAGGCATTGTAGCGGTCGATGAAATGCTGCGACAGGTTCAGGACATCTTCGCCGCGCTCGCGCAGCGTCGGCAGGTTGATCGCGACGACCTGAAGCCGGTAGTAGAGGTCCTCGCGAAACCGGCCGTCGTTCACCTCGGAGAGCAGCACCTTGTTCGTCGCGGCGATGAAGCGGACATCGACCGACGTGGTCTTCACCGCGCCCACCCGGCGAAACTGGCGCGTGTCGAGGAGGCTGAGGAGCTTCGCCTGAAGCGTCAGGTCCATCTCGCGGATCTCGTCGAGAAAGACCGTGCCATGATTGGCAGCCTCGATCAGGCCGAGCTTGCGTTCGACCGCGCCGGTGAAGGCGCCGCGCTCATGCCCGAAAAGCTCCGATTCCAGAAGGCTCGCAGGGATGGCGGCGCAGTTGATGTCGACGAATTCCCTTTGCGACCGGCTCGACAGATGGTGGATCATCCGGGCGACAAGTCCCTTGCCGGTGCCGGTCTCTCCGTAGATCAGGACCCTTTGCGCGGGGCTCGTGGCGACACGGGCGACGAGGCGCCTGAGGCTTTCCGTGCTCGGGTGGGTCCCGACCAGTTCGTTCTTGTAATCGGCCATGCCCGGTCCCGGTTCAGCACCTCAGGATGGCATCGGACAGGTCTGCCAGTTCCCGGTGCAGGGATTGCCTTCGCTGAATGTCAGCGTGCCGAGCCTACACGAATAAATCGCGGTGGAAAGTGTCTGGCTGGCTTCCGTCTCGCCATGCTGGCAGAGCGGCGCGGCACCGGGCGCGGTGTCCCGGTGCGTCTGCATGAGGCGCGCGGCTTCGGCCACGCTCGGGGTCAGGTCGGGCAGGATGCGGTCGAGATAGGCGAACCGTTCGCCGGAATTGCCGGCGATCCGGTCGCCCTCTGGCAAGAGGGTGTCGGCGGCGTGACCGGGCAGGACGAAGTGGTTGGTGCGCCAGACGCGGCCGCCTCGGGTCACGCCCGGGCCGGACGCCCCGAGTTCCACGGCGGCAGTGTCGCCTGACATATCCGCCAGGATCAGCGTTCCGCCCCCCGCATGCGGCTTGCTCGCAATCAGCCGCAGCGCCTCGTCCACCGTGCCACAGGTCGCGAGGATGCGGGTCATCAGGAAATACCGCAACCAGCCGACCCTGTGCGTGCGGACCGCAACCTGGGTGTCGGCGAGCGCAAGGCCCCTGGCGTTGACGCCGCTCGAATAGGCGGCGGGGCTGCCGAGGCTGCCGAGGCAGAGCATCGCGCCGGTCGTCACATCCGGGCCGGCATGATGGGTGACGCGCTGGATGCCACGGTGGAGGCCGGAATAGTCGCGGTTCTTCACGACAATCGGACCATCGGGTCCGTCCGGCACGGCCCAGGCACTGCACCCATCGCCTTCGAGCCGCGCGCCCGATTTGAGGTCGTTCAGCGTGCCGAGATGAAGATGGGTGAAGAGATCGTCCTCGGACAGGCCGAAGCCTTCGGCGATACCGGCAAGCTCCGCCATCCCGTCGGGGTCGTGGGCCAGATGAAAGGCGCGCTGCCGGGTGAGGTAGTCCCGTGCCGCCGCGTCGATCACGCCGGCCGTCCTGGCGGTCTCGACCCGCCCGACCGTCGCCGCGCGGACCCGGACCGGATCGGCCCGTGGATCGGTGGCCTGCGCCCTGCCGCGCGCCGTCGCATCGCCGGAGAGGACAAGGGCCTCGGCCGGAACGGGGAAAAAGCCACTCATGCCTCGGTGCTTTCGAGCAGCGAGAGGTTCTCGGCCAGCCGGTGGCAGGCGGCCACATGACCGTCGCCGACCGTCTCGGTCAGGGGCGCCTTGCTGCGGCAGGCGTCGATGGCCAGCGGACAACGCGTGTGGAACTTGCACCCCGACGGCGGGTTCAGCGGCGATGGCAGGTCGCCCTTGAGCCGGACCCGGCTCTTGCGGCCAACCGTGTCGATCTCCGGCACCGCCGACATCAGGCTTTGCGTGTAGGGATGGCGGGGGCGCGACAGGACGGAATCGACCGGTCCCATCTCGACGATCTCGCCCAGATACATCACCGCCACGCGGTCGGAGAGATACCCGATCACGGAAATGTCGTGCGAGATGAAGAGATAGGTCAGGCCGAACTCGGTCTTCAGCTCTTGCAGCAGTTCGATGATCTGCGCTTGAATAGACACGTCGAGGGCCGAGACGGGCTCATCGCAGACGATGAATTCCGGGTTGGAAATCAGCGCCCGGGCGATGCCGATCCGCTGGCGCTGACCGCCGGAAAACTGGTGCGGATAGCGGTCAAGCTGGTTGGCCTTCAGCCCGACTTTCTCGATCATCGCGGCGGTCTTCGCGCGCACCTCTTCGTCCGACGCGGCAAGACCGTGCAGCTTCAGCGGCAATCCGACGATTTCCGCCACCGTGCGGCGGGGATTGAGCGAGGCATAGGGGTCCTGAAAGATGATCTGCATCCTCCGGCGCATCTTCTTCAGATCGTCGGCCCCGAGCGCCGTGACATCGGTGCCGTCGAAGACCACCTTGCCGGCCGTCGGTTCGTGCAGCCGCAGGATCGCCCGTCCGAGCGTCGATTTCCCGCAGCCGCTTTCGCCGATCAGGCCGAGAATCTCGCCGCGCCGGACCGAGAGCGTCACGTCGTTCACCGCCCGCACGACGGTCTGCGGCACGCCGGAGAGCCGTTGCCCGAGGCTGCGGCGACCGGAATAATGCTTGGTCAGGCCCGTGACCTGAAGGAGCGGTGCGTCCGTCATTGGCTGTCCTTTCCGACGCGGACGCAGCGCGCCTGATGGCCCGGCGCGGCCTCGCGCATCGAGATGAGCGATTTGCAGACCTCCTTGCGGACCGTGCAGCGTGAATAGAACCGGCATTGCGGCGGCAGGTTGATGAGGTCGGGCACCTGCCCCTCGATGGGCCTGATCGGCTGACCGCGCAGCGACAGACGCGGGATCGAGCCGAGCAATCCTTTCGTGTAGGGGTGCGCGGGGTTGCCGATGACGTCGCGGGTCGGCCCCTCCTCGACCACCTGGCCGGCATACATCACCATCACGCGGTCGCAATGTTCCGCCACGACGCCAAGGTCGTGGGTGATGAGAACAACGCTCATCCCGAGCTTCGCGCGGATGTCGGTGATGAGTTCGAGGACCTGCGCCTGGATCGTCACGTCGAGCGCGGTTGTCGGCTCATCCGCGATCAGCAATTTCGGCCGGCAGGCGAGCGCGATGGCGATCATGATCCGCTGCCGCATCCCGCCGGAGAATTCGTGCGGGTACTGGCGCAGGCGGCTTTCCGCGGAGGGAATGCCGACGAGCAACAGCATCTCGACCGACCGATCGCGGATCGCGCGCTGCCGTGCGCCACGCGCCCTGGGGAGCGTCTCGTCATGCGCCTCCAGCACCTCGCCGATCTGCTCGCCCACGGTCAGCGCCGGGTTGAGCGCGGTCAGCGAATCCTGCATCGTCATCGCGATGTCGCGTCCACGCACGGCGCGCATCGCTTGCGGCGAGAGGCTCCGAAGGTCGCGCCCGTCGAACGTGATCTCTCCGCCGTCGATCCGGCCCGGCGACCGCACCAGCCCCATGACGGAGGAAAATGTCACGCTCTTGCCCGATCCGGATTCGCCCACGACGCCGAGGCATTCGCCGCGCCGCACCTCGACGTTCACACCATCGACGGCGTAGACCCGGCCCGCCCGGGTGTCGAAGACGGTCCGCAGGTCCTTCACGGAAAGCAGCGGGGCGTTCATTCGTGGAACCTCGGATCGAAGGCATCGCGCAGGCCCTGGCTTGCCACGTTGATCGCGAGGACAAGGAGCAGGATCGCGAGGCCGGGGAAGGTCGAGACCCACCAGGCTTCGAGGATGAAGGCGCGCCCGTCGGCGACCATCGAGCCCCAGGAAGCGGTGGGTGGCTGCACCCCGAGGCCGAGAAACGACAGCGAGGCCTCGAGGATGATGACATGGGCCATGCGGATCGTCGCGACCACGATGACAGGCGACAGGATGTTGGGAAGGATCTCGCGCATCATGATATGACCACGCGAGGCGCCCAGCGCCCGCGCCGCCTCGACATATTCCAGTTCCCGCGTCACCAGCGTCTCGCCGCGCACGACGCGGCAGGGGATCACCCATTCCTTGTAGGCGAGTGCGAGGATGATGTTGACGAGCCCCGGCCCCATCATCGCCATGAGCCCGATTGCGAAGATCAGGTAGGGAAAGCCGAGAAGGATATCGACGAGGCGGGAGATGACGATATCGACCCAGCCGCGCAGGTATCCCGAGGCGAGGCCGGCAAGAATCCCGATCGTGGTGGCGACGAGGATCACCGCCGCGCCGATGAAGATCGAGATCCGCGTGCCGTAGATGATGCGCGAGAATATGTCGCGGCCCAGCGCATCGCAACCGAGCAGATAGCCCCACTCGCCGCCGTCGGCCCAACCCGGCGGCTGAAGCCGGCGGAAGAGGTCGGTCTCGTTCGGGTCGTGCGGCGCGACAAGGGGCGCAAAGATCGCCATCAGGACGAAGAGCACGACAACGGCGGCGCTGCCCACGGCAAGCCGGTTGTGGCCGAAGTTGCGCAGGTTCTGGCGAAAGATGGAGTCGGCCCGGGCGGGCATGTCGGCAGCGAGCGTCACAGCTTCACCCTCGGGTTCAGGACGGTGTAGAGAATGTCGGCCACGAAGTTCAGCAGAACGTAAGTCACCGCGTAGAACAGCACCGCGGCCTGAACGAGCGGGTAGTTCCTGAGAAAGATGCTCTCGACCACGAGCCGCCCGAGGCCGGGCCAGCCGAACACGGTTTCCACGATCATGTTGCCGCCGAGAAGGCTGCCGGTCTCGATCGCCGCGACCGAGACGGTCGGGATCAGCGCGTTCTTCAGGGCGTGGCGGAAGATGACGCGACGCCGCGACAGGCCCTTGGCCTCGGCGAAGGTGACGTAGTCCTGGCGCATGACCTCCAGCATCGAGGTGCGCGTCACCCGCATCAGGATCGCCGTCATCGGCAGGCCGAGCGTGATCGCCGGCAGGATGATGTGGGACAGCGCATCGAGGAAGGCATCGAAGCGGCCGCGCAGGAGCGTGTCGATCAGGAGAAGATGGGTGATCGGTTCGATTTCCGCCGAATAGCCGATCCGGCCGGAGACCGGCAGGATGTGGAGGTGAACGGCGAAGAGCATCAGAAGCAGGATACCGAACCAGAAGCCGGGCAGCGAGACGCCAAGCAACGATCCGACAGTGGCGATCCGGTCGAAGATGGAATTCTTGCGGATCGCCGCCAGAACCCCCAGCGGAATGGAGGTGAGAAGCGCCACGATCAACGCGACGAGGCTGAGCTCGATGGTCGCGGGAAGACGTTCGGCGATGACGTCGAGGACCGGGCGCCGGTGATAGAAACTTGTTCCGAAGTCTCCGGTGACGGCATTGCCGAGGAAGACGAAGAATCGCTCGACGATCGGCCGGTCAAGCCCGAGGTCGCGTCGCATCGCCGCTTCCTGTTCGGGCGTGACCGCCTGATCGCCGATCATGATCTGCACCGGATCTCCCGGCGTCAGCGTCATCATCACGAAGACGATCAGGCTGACGCCGAGAAGGACCGGCACGAGCTGGATCAGCCGTTCGATCAGCTTGCCAAGGCTCATGTCCGGTCCTCCCGATCAGGTCCGCGTCACTCGACGCAGGCGTCGTGCAGGTTGATGCGGCTGTCGGCGCTGGGCGTCCAGCCCTTCAGACGCTTGGAGACACCGTAGATGTCCTGCGGCACCCAGAGATAGACGTAGGGCAGGTCCTGGTTCACGATCACCTCGGCCTGATGGTACATGTCCGCGCGCCTTGCGGTGTCGAGTTCAACCGCCGCCTCGTCCAGAAGCTTGTCGACTTCCGGGTTGGAATAGCCGGCGGAGTTGCCGCGGTCGTTGGTCTTGTGGGTCGGCGTGAAGATGTCATAGGGGTCGAGCGAGCCGTTGCCCCAGCTGGTGAAATACATGTCACCGGATTTCGGCGCGCCCTTCGTCCGCCATTTGTCGGAAAGCTGCGCGCCCTCGCCGACCTGAACGGTGGTCTTGATGCCGCCCTTGGTCAGAAGCGAGGCGATGGCCTCGGCCGTATCCTTGAAGGCGCCCTCGGTATCCATCGTCACTTCTATCCCGTCGGGGAAGCCGGCCTCGGCCAGAAGCTGCTTCGACAGTTCCGGATCGTAATCGTATTTCCTGAGGTCCGGCGATGCCGCGAAGGCGTCGGGCGAGAGGATGCCCTCGATCCGCGCCGCGTTGCCGCCAAGGATCTTGTCGATGATCAGATCCTTGTCGACGGCATGGGCGGCGGCTTCACGCACCTTCGGGTCGTCGAAATACGCGCCTTCCATGTTCATCGCGATGAAGAAGCTGCGCGTGCCGTTGACCGTCATCACGTCGGTGCCCTCGTTGTTCTTCACCTGATCGACGGAGAAGGGCGGCAATTCGTTGATGATGTCGACGTCACCGGCCAGAAGGGCCGCGACGCGAGAGGCGCTTTCGGGAATGATCTTGAAGATCACCCGGTCGACACAGGCCTTGCCCACGGGCGGGATGTCGGAGGCACCGCCATAGTAGTCCTCGAACCGCTCCATGATGATCGCGTCGCCCTTGCGCCATTCGACGAGCTTGAAGGGGCCGGAGCCGTTTTCCATCGTCGCCAGACCGGCGGAGCCGACCTTCTCGACGAAGGCTTTGGACACGACTTCCTGGAACGGGAGCATCGCCGGCAGGATCGGCCACGGCTCCTTCAGCGTGATCCGCACGGTGTCGCCGTCCACGACTTCCGCCGAGGCAACCGGTCCCATGAGGCTCTGGCGCGGGCTGGTCTGGCCGTCGCCCATCGCGCCTTCCCGGGTGACGCGGTCGATGGTGAACTTCACGTCCTCGGCGGTCAGGTCCGACCCGTCGTGGAACTTGATCCCGGAGCGGATCTTGAAGTCGTAGACGGTCGGCGACACTTGCGTCATCGACTCGGCGATCTCCGGCACGACCCTCATCTCGGCATCGCGCGTGAGGATGCCGTCATACATGTTGCGGATGATGGTTTCGGTTTCGCGCTTGCGGTGGTTCGCCGGGTCGAGCGTATCGGCGTCGAGCGTGAAACCGACGATCAGATCCGCCGCCGAGGCGACGGGCGCAGTCACGAGGAAGACTGCGGAAGACGCCAGGAGGGCGCGTGCAATGGATGTCATTTTCATTCTCCCTGTTTTCGTTCGACGGCGGACGGGCGCCGTGGCGGTCCGCCATGACGGACACAAACGAACATGCAAATCCCGTGCCGCAGATTGTCTGACCGCAGATGTGATGGAAAAAGCAATCCTTTCATATGCTTGACGGCGACGCTCCGGATCGGAGCAAATCGCCGTATCGGACGGCGCGTGGATTTCGCGCGACATGGGTGAATTGCGCGCTCCGCCGCAACGCGTCTGAATCGTTCCGCTAGGTGCGCCGCGAAGATGCTCCTCGTCGGCGCGCTGCAATGCCGGGCATACGGAGCCCCTCACGGTACTTCGTCACTGTCCTGCGCGCGATCTGGATGCCGTCGTCCGACAGCCGGGCCGCGATTTCCGCATCGGATAGCGGATGCGCCGGATCTTCGGCTTCGATCATCGCGCCGATGCGCGTCCGGACGGCGGCGGTTGATATGGGATCGCCCTCGGTCGCCAGCGCGCCACTGAAGAAATCCCGAAGCCCAAGCGGACCGCGTGGCGTATCCACTCTCAGACCGGCCGTCACCCGGCTGACGGTGCTCTCATGGAGGCCGGTCGCCTTTGCGACATCGCGAAGGGTAAGGGGTTTCAGCGACGCGGGCCCATCCCTGAGAAATTCGGACTGCCTGCGAATGATCTCGGTCGCGATTTGCAGGGTGGAGATGTTTCTCCGCTCCACCGCGCGCGCCACCGATTTTGCCGCATCCAGCATCCGCTGGTCGGCCTCGGTCAATCCCGTCGCGTCCCTGACGGTGATGGTCGGAAGACTGGACCGGTTGAGATCAACCTTGATGCCGTCTCCGCTCATGGAGACGACCAGATCAGGGGCGGCCGAGCCGATGTCGTCGAACCCGAAGGCGAGACCTGGCTTCGGGTTGAACCCGCGGATGGTCGCGAAGTGCGCCGCAATGTCCTTGCGACTGCAGCCGCAGACCATCGCAAGCTCGTCGAATTCTCCGCGCGCGAGCATGGGCAGGTTGTCGAGCAGGCACGACAGTTCCTCGGTCAGAACCTCCGCGTCTTCTGCCTGCAGCCTGAGGCATTCGGCGAGAGATCGGGCGAACAGTCCGGGCGGATCGATATGCTGGATCTTCTGCAAAATCGCCTCCGCCTCGCGTCGATCACATCCGGCGTCTCGCGCGATGTCTGCGACGGACCTGCCGAGCCAGCCCGTCGCCTCAAGCGCTTCAAGGAAATGCCCGGCGATGGACCGCTCCCGGGCGGATGAAAGAACAAGGCAGATTTCCCTCCATGCGTGCTCATGAAGGCCGGCTGCGGCGCTGGCGATCTGATCGACGGGGAAAGGGTCCGCAGCCGCGCCTTTTTTCGCGGCCGCGCGCGCCGCAGCGCGATCCGGCGGGTCGCCGATGGCACCCAGAGAAAGATGTGGATTCACCGCCCCATGGAAGGCAAGGAAAGCCGCAAGTTCGCGATTGCTGAATTTGAGCAGATTGATCGCCTGACCCAGAGATCGCGTTATCCGCAAGAGGCGGGTTTGCTGAAGAACCCATGAGGTGGAACTAGCCAACGTGCTCAAACGCCCGAATTGATATACATGCAGACCACCAGCAAGATACACGCGCTTCAGCGACAATCCAGATCGGGTTTTCTTCGGCGAAACGTGGGCCCGGTCTGGAAGGAAGCCGTGTTTTTAGAAACCGGATGTGTCGGCCCGCTGGTCAGTTCGACAAAGTTCGAGAGGTGATGTCGGCTCGCTCCGGTCGACTTTATGTTTCGGATCGCTTTCCTGACGTGCGATCCGGCTCGATCCTCAGCCCTTCCGCGCCCCCCTGACCCAGATGCCCCGAATCACCCCTGCGCGATCGAGCCGCCTGACCCGGACCAGATCCGCGCGGCGGCCGATCTCGATCCGTCCGCGGTCGTGAAGGCCGGCCGCGCTGGCCGGCGCCTGGGTCACGGTGCCGATGCCGCGGGCGGTGTTGCCCCAGAGGTCGCCGAGAAAGAGCGCCGCGGGCAGAAGCGCGGACGGCACGTAGTCCGACGAGACGATGTCCAGCAGATCGGCCTCGGCGAGAACGTGGGCCGAGACGTTGCCCGAATGCGATCCGCCGCGAATCAGGTTCGGCGCCCCCATCATCACCGCGATGCCATGCCGGCGGCAGGCCCGCGCTGCCTCGTCCGTCGTCGGGAACTCGGCGAACTGCGCCCCGTGTTCGGCCGACCGCGCGACCTGATCGTCGGTGGTGTCGTCATGCGAGGCCAGCGTCGCGCCATAGCGGCGGGCGGCGGCGACCGCCGCCGCCTCGTGCCTGTCGCCCAGCCGTTCGCGGATCGCGATCTGGTTCGCCACATGGCTCTGGAACTCGTCCTCGGTGAGGCCGTGCTTGCCGCGCATGTAGTCGCGCAGTTTCGACAGGTCGCGGAACTGCCGGGCGCCGGGCGTGTGGTCCATGAGGCTGACGATGCCGATACGGTCGTCGGGGCCGAACTTGGCAAGCTCCTCGACCAGCGTCTCGGAGCAGACTTCGGCCCTCAGGTGCAGGAAATGGCTGATCCGGAGCGCGTTGCCCGCCCGCATCGCGAGGATCTCGTCCGCCAGCTGGCGGGCATATTCGCCGTAGCTCGTCCGGTTCCCGGTGACGGCGGAGCCGACCCGCAGCGCGTCGAAGACCGTGGTGATCCCGACCGAGCAAAGCTCCGCGTCGTGCGCGAGGATCGCTGCGTCATGCGGCCAGTCGACCGCGGGGCGGGGCTGGATATGGCGTTCGAGGTTGTCGGTGTGCAGCTCGATCAGGCCGGGAACGAGCAGATCGCCCTCGCAATCGGTGGCGCCGGGCGGAACCGCCCGCCCCTCGGCGATATCCGCGATCCGTCCGTCGCCGAGCGTGACGGAGCCGGCAATCACCTCGTCGGCGAGCACGATCTTGGCATTGGCAAGCACGGTTTCGGTCATCTCGGCCCCCGGTCGTCCGGTCGTGGCGCTCTGTCGCAAGCGAATGTCACACCGCCGTGACAAATCCGTGCGATCGCGGCCTTATGAGTGGAATGAAGCGCCATGCGATCTACTACGCGCCGCCCGAGGGCGGGTTCGCCGCAGCCGCCGCGGCCTGGCTCGGCCGGGATGCGGCCGGGGCCTGTGCGGTGGAGCAGCCGGCGCAGCCCGGCATCGACCTTGCCGCGCTGACGGCGGAGCCGCGCAGATACGGGTTCCACGGCACGCTGAAACCGCCCTTCCGGCTGGCTCCCGGCGAGGATCGGGACGCGCTGGAGGCCGCGTTGGCGGCCTTCGCCGCGACGCGCGCGCCCGTCGAAGCGGGGCCGCTTGCCGTCGCAAGGCTCGGCGATTTCCTCGCGCTCGTGCCGGCGGAGCCGCTGGCGGATCTGGACGCGCTCGCCGGTGCCGTGGTCGAGGCGTTCGAGCCGTTCCGCGCGGCCCTGACCGGGGCCGAGATCGCGCGGCGCAGGCCGGAGCGGCTGACCGGGCGGCAGCGGGCGCTGCTGGCGCGCTACGGATACCCCTTCGTGATGGACGAATTCCGCTTTCACCTGACGCTGACCGGCGCCCTTGCGTCGCCCGCGCCGGCCGTCGCCGAGGCGGCGGAGGCCTGG
Organism: Paracoccaceae bacterium; assembly: GCA_011620265.1. Taxonomy (GTDB): domain Bacteria; phylum Pseudomonadota; class Alphaproteobacteria; order Rhodobacterales; family Rhodobacteraceae; genus Albidovulum. Next base: position 6,586 of record WOZM01000026.1, on the reverse strand, counting down.
TTCGCGCCCTGGCTCGGGACGCGGTTCCGCGTGGCCGATATCTGCCTTTTCGGCGAGGATGAGGCGGGCCGGTTTCACCTTCTCTCGCGTCATGCGCTGACCGGCTGAAGCACGGCGAGAAGCCGCGCCAAGGCCTCGTCCGGCGTTCCGTCGTTCCAGATGACCTGGGCCTCGATGCCGTCGGGCAGCTCGAATGTCGCGCGCTCCAGGCGCCGCGCGATGTCCCCGGCGCTTTCCCGTCCCCGCGCGGCGAGGCGGGCGGCGAGAATGTCGGGCGAGACCCGGATCGCGATGATCCGCAGGCCGGGATGGCGTTCCACGATCCCGGGCAGGGCCTTGCGCGAGCCGTTGAAGACGACCGTGCGGCCGTCGGCGCGCGGGGCCAGTTCCGTGTGCCTTATTCCGTAGGAAAGGCCGTGCGCCTGCCAGTGAAATGCGAACCGGCCGTCGCGCAGCAGCGCGTCGAACTGCGGTGAGGTCACGCTTTCGAAGGGCTCGGTTTCCGCAGCGGGCGGCCGCGTGATCGTCCGTTTCGCGCGGTGCACGGCGGGCCGCGCCCGGACCAGCGCCGAAAGGAGCGTATCCTTGCCCGACCCCGAGGGCCCGACGACGGCGACGAGGTGGCCGGGATGCGGTTCCATCTCAGGCCGCCCGCGCCGGCGCGAAGGCGGTCACGTCGATCTCGCGATCGCAGAGCCGCTGGCGGGCGGCCTCGTCGTGGAAGATGCCGGCGATCGCCGCGCCGCGCGCCTTCGCCTCCTCGATCAGCCGCAGCACGACCTCGCGGTTGGCAGGGTCGAGCGAGGCGGTCGGTTCGTCGAGCAGGAGCGCCGGGTAGGGATGAGCGAAGCCGCGCGCGATGTTGACCCGCTGCTGTTCGCCGCCCGAGAAGGTGGTGGGCGACAGCGTCCAGAGCGCTTCGGGGATGTTCAGCATCGCCAGAAGCGCCTCGGCGCGGGCATGGGCCGTCCCGGCATCCACGCCGAGCGCCAGCAGCGGTTCGGCGACGATGGTCCGCGTCGGCACCCGCGGCACGACGCGCAGGAACTGGCTGACATAGCCGAGCGTCTCGCGCCGGAGCCGGATGATCTCGCGCGGGGTGGCCCGGGCGACGTCGAGCCCGCCGATGCGGATCGCGCCGCCGGCGGCGAGGTAGTTGCCGTAGATCATCCGCATGAGCGTCGACTTGCCGGCGCCGGACCGCCCGGTCAGCGCGACGCATTCGCCCGGCCGCACGGTCAGCCGCGCGCCCGTCATCACCTCGATGACCGCGCCGCCCTGATTGTGGAGCGTGAAGCGTTTCGACAGGTTTTCGATCTCGATCATGGGGTCAGACCTGCAGGACGGAGGACACGAGAAGCTGGGTGTAGGCCGCTTGCGGATCGTCCAGCACCTGATCGGTCAGGCCCGTCTCGATCACCCGGCCGTCCTTCATCACCATCAGCCGGTCGGCCAGGAGCCGCGCCACGGCAAGGTCGTGGGTCACGATCACGACCGACAGCCCCATGTCCCTGACGAGCCCGCGCAGGAGGTCGAGAAGCCGCGCCTGCACGCTGACATCGAGCCCGCCGGTCGGTTCGTCCATGAAGACGAGCCGGGGGGCGGTCACGAGGTTGCGCGCGATCTGAAGCCGCTGCTGCATGCCGCCGGAAAAGGCGCGGGGGCGGTCGTCGATGCGGCCGGGGTCGATCTCCACCTTGGTCAGCCAGTCGGAGGCGGCATTGCGGATCGCGCCGTAGTTCCGCGCGCCGATCGCCATCAGCCTTTCGCCGACATTGCCGCCGGCCGAGACCCCCATTCGCAGCCCGTCGCGCGGGTTCTGGTGGACGAAGGCCCATTCGGTGCGTGACAGCAACCGCCGCTCGGGCTCGGACATGGCGAGGATGTCGTGGCCCCGATAGAGGATCTGCCCCTCATCCGCCGCCAGATGCCCCGCCAGACAGCCGAGCAGCGTCGACTTGCCCGAGCCGCTTTCGCCGACGATCCCGAGGACCTCGCCCGGCCAGAGGTCGAAGCTGACCCGTTCGCAGCCGATCCTGCGGCCATATCGCTTGGTGAGGTCCTGCACCGACAGGAGCGGTGCGTCCGCCGAAGCCGTCAGGGTCCTGTCGAAGGCCGTCATGCCTCTCCCTCCGGGGCGAGCCGCCCGCGTTGGCCCGCCGCGCGGCGGCCGGCGCAGTAGTCGGTGTCGGAGCAGACGAACATCCGCCCGCCCGCATCGTCGGTGATCACCTCGTCGAGATAGCTTGCGGACGCGCCGCAGAGGTCGCAATCATGGTCGGCCTTCGTCGGCTCGAAGGGGTGATCCTCGAAATCGAGGCTCACGACCCGGCTATAGGGCGGCAGCGCGTAGACGCGCTGTTCCCGCCCCGCCCCGAAAAGCTGGATCGCCGCCATGCCGGAAAGCTTCGGATTGTCGAATTTCGGGATCGGCGAGGGGTCCATGACATAGCGCCCCTCGACCCGGACGGGATAGGCGTAGGAGGTTGCGATGGCACCATGGCGCGCCACGTCCTCATAAAGCTTCACATGCATCAACCCGTATTCCTCGAGCGCGTGCATCCGCCGGGTTTCGCTTTCACGCGGTTCGAGAAAGCGCAAGGGTTCCGGGATCGGCACCTGATAGACGAGGATCTGGCCCTCGGTCAGCGGCTTTTCGGGGATGCGGTGGCGGGTCTGGATGACGCTGGCCCCGGCGGTGCGTTCGGTCGTGGCCACCCCCGCCGTTCGTTCGAAGAACTTGCGGATCGAGACGGCGTTGGTGGTGTCGTCGGCGCCCTGGTCGATCACCTTCAGCGTGTCGCCGGGCGTCAGACAGGCCGCCGTCACCTGCACCCCGCCGGTGCCCCAGCCATAGGGCATCGGCATCTCGCGGCTGGCGAAGGGCACCTGGTAGCCGGGAATGGCGAGCCCCTTCAGAAGCGCCCGGCGGATCATCCGCTTCGTCGCCTCGTCGAGATAGGCGAAGTTGTAGGCCGCATCCGTCATTCCGCCGCCTCCCGCATCTGCACGCCGGCAGCCTCGCGCCGGAGCTTGCGGATCAGTTCCAGCTCGGACTGGAAATCGACGTAGTGCGGCAGCTTGATGTGTTCGAGGAACCCGGTCGCCTGGATGTTGTCGGCGTGGTAGAGCACGAATTCGGTGTCCTGCGCCGGGGCGCCGGTGTTCTCCTCGCCAAGCTCCTCCCACCGCAGCGCCCGGTCCACGAGGCTCATGGAGATCGCCTTGCGCTCCGACTGGCCCATGACGAGGCCGTAGCCGCGGGTGAACTGCGGCGGTTCGGTCTTCGATCCGGTGAACTGGTTCACCGTCTCGCATTCGGTCAGCTCGATCTCGCCGATCTCGACCGCGAAGCCAAGCTCGGGGATCTCCATCTCGACCGCGCAGGTGCCGATCCTGAGCTCGCCCACGAAGGCGTGGGTGCGCCCGTAGCCGCGCTGGGTGGAATAGGCGAGCGACAGCAGGAAGCCCTCGTCGCCGCGCGCGAGCGCCTGCAGGCGCAGCGGTCGGTCGGCGGGCAGCTCCAGCGGCTCGCGCGTGAGGTCGCGCGGCGTGTCGTCGGTGGCGGCAAGCGGTTCCATCAGGCCGTCGCGGTCCAGCAGCGACAGGATGTGCGGCGCAGGCTCCGGATCGGCGGGCTTGCGGGCCGCCTCTTGCGCCGCGCCCTCGGCCATCAGCTTGAAATCCAGCAGGCGGTGGGTGTAGTCGAAGGTCGGTCCCAGAACCTGCCCCCCCGGCGCGTCCTTGAAGGTGGCCGAGATGCGGCGGGTGATCGCCATGCCGCCGGTCTCCACCGGCGCGGAGGCGCCGAAGCGCGGCAGGGTCGTCCGGTAGGCGCGGATGAGGAAGATCGCCTCGATCAGATCGCCGCGCGCCTGCTTGATCGCCAGCGCGGCGAGGTCGGGATCATAAAGCGACCCCTCGGCCATGACCCGGTTGACCGCCAGCGTCATCTGCTCGCGGATCTGCGCGATCGAGAGTTCCGGCACGGAAGGACTGCCGCGCCGTTCCTCGGCCAGCCATTGATGGGCCGCGTCGATGGCGCGTTCGCCGCCCTTGGTCGCGACATACATCTAGAGCGCCTCCACATGGGTCGAGCGGGGAAGCGCCGCGAGGCCGCTGCCGCTCGTGAAGTAACAATCGAAGCCCAGCGGAAAGCCGACGCGGTTCTCCTGGAAGGCGGCGATCTCGGGCAGGCGGGCCTCGTGCGCCGTCTCGATCCCCGGCCCGGTCAGGCGGGCATTGGGCGGGGTCAGCGCCGGCATCTCGACGATCAGCGTGGCGGACCGGTCGGGGTAGTCCGGCGTGCCGGTCCTGAACCGGCCGGCGGGGTGCAGCGCCTCCCAGGAGCCGAGCGCGACGGCGGCGTCCTCGGCCGGAACGAGCGGCGCGGCGCAGTGGAAGGCGATCCATTCGCGGATCTCGGGCCGATCGTGCGACGGCGCGAGAAAGAGCGGCGTGGTGTCGTCGACGAGCGTCAGAAGCACCGACCCGGCGGCGACCGAGAGCGGCGCGGGCGGCTCGGCGCCCCGGATCTGCTCGATCCGTCCGGGCCGGGCCATCGCCTCAAGGCAGGCGCGGAACGCCCGGGCGGCGTCTTCGGCGGGCCGGGCGAAGCCGCCGGCAAGCGCGGCAGGGGCGGCCATCAATCCTCTCCCCTGACCATGGTGAAGAATTCCACCTTCGTCGCCGCCGCCTTCTCGGCGCGGGCATGGCGGCGGTTTTCCTCGTCGGCGCGGAGGGGGGCGAGGATGTCGGCCTCGATCCGCGCCGCCGCCGGGCCCTGCATCAGCGCGTCGATGACGGCCGCGCGGGCGGCGTGGTCCTTGTCGCGGCCCTGGACATAGGCGTGCCCGACGGCGCCGCCGTCGAGCTTCAGCGCGCAGCGCGTCACCGACATCTCTGCGAGGTTGAAGGCGCCGCCGGTCGCGCCGATCCGGCCCCGGACCATCACCGCGCCGGTTTCCGGCGCGCGCAGCCAGTCGTGGCGCGGAAGCGCGGGCATCAGCGCCGCGAGCCGCGCGGGCCGCGCGCGGGCCAGAAGCCCCATGCGGGTCTGTCGGTCGCGGGTGTTCATATCGTTGCTGGACATCTTGCCGATTTGTCTAGATTACTATACAACTAGACAAATCATCACCCCGGCGCGGCGGATTTGCAAATGAAGTTTCCATGACAAGGCGCGATCCGGTCTGGCGCATGATAGCCGATACGCTGCGGTCGGAGATCGGCGAGGGGCTCTATCCCGAAGGCGCGAAGCTGCCGACCGAGGCAGAGCTCGCCGCCCGGTTCGGGGTCAACCGCCATACGGTGCGCCACGCGCTTTCGGCGCTTGCCGGCGACGGGCTGACGGTGGCCCGGCGCGGCGCCGGCGTCTTCGTCGCCACGGCACCCCGCGCCGACTATCCGCTCGGCCGGCGGGTGCGGTTCCGCCAGAACGTCGAGGCCACCGGCCGAACCCCGTCGCGGCAGGTGCTGCGGATCGAGACCCGGCCCGCGACGGCAGCGGAGAAGGACGCGCTCGGCGTCGACCTCGTCCATGTCTTCGAGGGGCTCTCGTTCGGCGACTCGCTGCCGATCAGCCTCTTCCGCTCGGTCTTTCCGGCCGGAAGGTTCCCGGCTTTGCCCGAGGCGCTCGGCCGGCTGAGATCCGTCACGGCCGCGCTGGCCGAGACGGGGGTCGCCGATTATACCCGCGCCTCGACCCGGATCACCGCGAAGATCGCGCGGGGGCCGAAGGCGGGGCTGCTGAAGATCGCCGACGGCGCCCCGATCCTCAGGACCGAGGCGGTGAACGTCGATCCGGATGGCCGGCCGGTGGAATTCGGGATCAGCTGGTTCGCGGGCGACCGGGTCGCGCTGACGGTGACGCCGGACGGCGCCTAGCCGCCATGGGCGTCCAGGAACGCCTCGGCCGGCAGGCGGCGGAAATCGTCGAGTGCCCCGCGCAGGCGGGCAGGATCCCAGTCCCACCAGGCGAGCGCCAGCAGCCGTTCCGCGACGGCGTCGGGAAATCGCCGGCGCAGGGGCCGCGCCGGAACGCCCGCGACGATCATGAACGGGTCGACATCCCGGGTGACGACCGCCCCGGCGGCGACGATGGCGCCGATGCCGACGCTGACCTCGGGCTTCACGATCGCGCCGTGGCCGATCCAGCAATCGGCGCCAAGGACCGTCCGCCGCGACGCCCGGTGCGCGAAGAACGCGGCATCGTCCTCCGCATCGTCGAAATAGGAGGCCGAGCGATAGAGGAAGTGATGTTGCGCCGCGTTCCGCCAGGGGTGGTCGGACGGGCCGATCCGGGTCATCGCGGCGATATTGGCGAAGCGGCCGACCTCGGTATTGGCGATATCGGCGAAGCGGTCGCAATAGGCGTAGTCGCCGAAGCTCGAGTTCAGGATGCGCGATCCCTGGCCGACCTCGGTATAGGCGCCGAAGCTCGAATTCACGATGCTGCACCCGGCCTGCACCACGGGCGCGTCGGGGCTGAGCCGCGCCATCCGGTCAGCCCCTGATGATCCGGCGGCGGATCCAGCCCGAGAGGCTGTCCATGATCATCACGGTGAGCACGGCCAGCACCATGTAGTAG
>WOZM01000131.1 GCA_011620265.1 Paracoccaceae bacterium | reverse complement strand
CTCCTTGGTGGCGGTTTCGTGCACGTAGTAGAGCGCGTCAACCATTTCGTGCGGTAATTTGTCGTCCGCCCTCATCAGGATCTGGGCAAGTTCGTCGTAGGGAAAATCGTCGCCAGCGACTTCTGGCAAATGCAAGCCGCGATCCGAAAAGTAACCTTTCCACGAAGAAAAGAATTTCAAAAGATGCTTTTCAGAAATGCTTTTGAGCCGATCCGGATTGGTGAAGCTCCTAAAGTTTGTTGATGCCATCCGCGACTCGGCTCCTGATTGAAACTGGGTTTATTGAAGCTACCGACGGACCGGTTCACGCACAAGCTTCTGTTCGTGAAAGGTTCCTTCGGCGCCATCCGACAGTCAGCCACTTCCGCCGGTAGGTGAGGAGAGCATCTGGAGCTCTCCCATGAACAGCATCTATCCGGCGCGCCGCGCCAACCCGCATTCCCGCACGCCAGCACCCACCAGCGGGGTCTGCGCATGATCGATCCAGACGAACGCGAACAGGCAGCTCTGCGCGCAGCCCTCCGCAACATGGCCGAACTCATGGCCGAGATCGGATGGACCACGCGGTTCGCCGATCTCACCGAGGCACAGGCGCTCGCACTCGCGACGGCCGCCGTCGATGGATTCCAGGAGGCGATGCAGACCAGCGCGCCCCGGCCCGATCCGGAGGTGCCGTTCTGATGGACGCCGGTTTCGACTTCAACCATCGGGAGAAGCCGCCCAGTTTCTCGGACGCCGTCAATGCCTGCATCGACACCGCCCTCGTGGCGGAACAGGCCGAACGCCCCCAACGCGACTATCTCGGAGGAAGCCGGCTGGGTGACATCTGCCAGCGCAGGCTGCAGTACGAATACCTGAAGACTCCAAAGGACCCGGGCGCCGGGTTCTCGGGCAAGTCCCTGCGGATCTTCGCGCTCGGGCACGTTCTCGAGGACCTGGCCATCGCCTGGCTGCGCAAGTCCGGGTTCGATCTTCGCACGCGCAATCGACATGGTGATCAATTCGGCTTTTCGGTCGTGGGCGGACGTGTGCAAGGCCATGCCGACGGGGTGGTCGTCGCGGCACCGAACGGCATGGCGGTTCCTGCGCTCTGGGAGTGCAAATCAGCGAACGCCAAGAACTGGCGTGAGATGGCGAAGCACGGCGTCGCAAAGGCGAAGCCGGTCTATGCCGCGCAGATCGCGCTCTACCAGGCCTATCTCGGCCTGACCGAGGCGCCCGCGCTCTTCACGGCGATCAACAAGGACACGTGCGAGATCTGGCACGAACTCGTGCCGTTCGATGCCGCACTCGCCCAGTCCGCCAGCGACAAGGCGGTGACGATCCTGCGCGCCTGTGATGCGGGCGAACTTCTTCCCCGCCACACGGCCGACCCCGACCACTTCGAATGCCGCTTCTGTGCGTGGCGGGAAAGGTGTTGGGCATGACGGTCCCATCCGACTCCATCGCGCCCGACGACGTCGCGCCCGACGCCGAAATGATCGCGATCTATGTCGATGTCGTGTTCGGCTACTGCGACGGCTGGGTGCCGGTCCGTGCTCTGGCCGAGAAAGGCGCGGGCGATGGTCCGCCGCATGTGCCCTTCATCGAAGCGGACGCCACGCTCGCCGCGAAACTCGCGCTTCAGGCGACATGGGCGAGCGACGCTGGCATGGCCTTGTTCGTGGCGCCCGGCACAGTCGCGGCTCCCGGCGACGCGCGTGCGGAGAGCATCGTCCAGACGCAGGTGGTGCTGGTCGATCTCGACCATGGCGACATCGGCGCGAAGCGCGACCATCTTGTGCAGCACCTCGGTTGCCCGACACTCGAAGTCGCGTCCGGTGGTGTCACCGCCGAGGGCCAGCGCAAGCTGCACCTCTACTGGCGTCTGACCGAGCCTGCCGAAGGCGACGACATCGCCACGGTCTGCCGCGCCCGGCACATGATCGCCGCGAAGGTCGGCGGTGATCCTTCCTTTCGGTCCGCACACCAGCCGATCCGCGTGGCGGGATCGATCCACGCCAAACAGGGCCTTCGGCGGTTGGTGCAGATCCTGAACCACGATCCTCGCGATCACGACCTTGGCGAGCTGCTCGAGGCGATCATCGCGATACCGCCGCTCGAAAGCGAGAACGGGCTCGATTTCAACATGGCCGCCACCGAGCGCGGCAGCGTGACCGAGTTGTTCGGCCGCCAGGTCCGCGAAGGCGGCGTGGATGGCACCACCCGGTTCGACGCGCTGTCGCGCGTGATCGGCTACTGGATCCGCCGTGCCCGCGAAGGCCACGTGCCGCGCGAACAAGCGTGGGAGGAAATCGTCTCCTACAACGCGGCCCGCGTTGCCCCTCCCTGGCCGGAGGATCGGCTGCGCGAGGAAGCCGAGCGCCTCTGGAAACGCGACGCCGCCCGCAACGGCGAGATCGGTGACGAGGATGACGGTCCCGATGGCGGCGGCCCTGCTGGCGGCGGGCATGATGGGCCAGTGCCGGTGCGCTTCACCGAGGATGCGCTCGCCGCAACCTTCGCAGCCCGACATGCCGAGACATGGCGCTACGTCGCCGGCTGGGGGCAATGGCTGACCTGGTCGGGCAAGCTCTGGCGGCGCGAGGAGACGCTTCAGGCCTTCGATCTGGCCCGGATGATCTGCCGCGAGGCGGCGTCGCGCGCCGGCTCTGCGCGACTGAAGGCGAAGCTTTCAAGCGCCGCGACCGTCTCCGCCGTGGAGCGGCTTGCCCGTTCCGACCGTCGCCACGCAACCACGACCGAGCCGTGGGATCGCGATCCCTGGCTATTGAACACGCCCGGCGGCGTGGTCGACCTGCGTAGTGGAGCGTCGCTGCTGCACGACCCCGGCCTCTTCATGACTCGCATCGCCGGGGCATCGGTCGCCGACGCTTGCCCGGTCTGGCTCGGGTTTCTCGAAACCGTCACGGGCGGGGACGGCGAACTGCAATCCTACCTGCAGCGCATGGCGGGCTACTGCCTGACGGGCGTGACCACCGAGCACGCGCTGTTCTTCCTCTACGGCACCGGCGCAAACGGGAAATCCGTTTTCGCCAACACCCTGACCGCCATCCTTGGCGACTACGCAACCGTCGCGCCGATGGACATGTTCATGGCCACGCAGGGTGATCGCCACCCGACCGACATGGCGGGCCTGCGCGGGGCGCGCATCGTCACCTCCATCGAGACCGAACAGGGCAGCCGCTGGGCCGAGAGCAAGCTGAAGGCGCTGACAGGGGGCGACAAGATCACGGCCCGCTTCATGCGGCAGGATTTCTTCGAGTTCATCCCGCAGTTCAAGCTGCTGATCGTCGGCAACCACAAGCCTTCAATCCGCAACGTCGATGAGGCGATGAAGCGTCGACTGCACATGGTGCCGTTCACCGTCACCATCCCGCCCGCGCGGCGCGACAAGCATCTGGCGGACAGGCTGCTGGCCGAACGCGACGGGATCCTCGCGTGGGCGCTCGAGGGCTGCATCGAATGGCAGCGGACGGGGCTGCGCCCGCCGCCCGCCGTGATGGCTGCGACTGAGGATTACTTCGAGGCCGAGGACGCCATCGGTCGCTGGATCGACGAGCGCTGCTCTGTCGGGTTGCACCTCAGCGCCAGCACCTCAGCGATGTTCGCCGACTGGAAGGCGTGGGCCGATGCGAACGGCGAGTTCGCAGGCTCGGTCAAGCGCTTCTCGGAAGCCCTGATCGTCCGGGGATTCGAGCGTCACAACACCCGCGCCGCGAAGGGATTCCGGGGCATCGCCCTCGACGACAGCAACTCTGACCTTTTCTCGGGAGAATAGGAAAATGCCAATGAATTCAGAGAGTGTGACGGATGTGACGGATCATACCTATAAGACCGTTACGCGCGCGCATGTGCGCGCCTATGGAGCGGATAGGGAACTATCCGTCACATCCGTCACACCCGTCACCAACCCTCCTGTGCGGATGGAGGACGGTGGCGGACTGCTCCCGTGCATCCTCGCGCTCGACCTCGGCACCTCGACCGGCTGGGCGATCCGCGGCCATG
>WOZM01000250.1 GCA_011620265.1 Paracoccaceae bacterium | reverse complement strand
TCCGATCCATTCCGGCCGACCTCATGCTGCGCTACGGATTTGTGCCGTACCGCCGCGAGGGACCGGATCTCCACACGCTCGTCATCGTCGTCTCGGACCCGACCGACCTGCCGATGATCGACGAGCTGGGCGTGCTGCTCGGCAAAAAGCTCGACTGTGAACAGCCTCCCGAGGAACTGTTGCAGACCTGAAGCCTGCGGCTGACGCCGCCCACTGCCGTCAGCCACTGCCGCCGGGTTTTGCCGGTTCCGACTTGATGCCACAATGCCGGCCCCAATCACGCACGGGCCGGCGCCATGTCCAAACCCCTCGCGGGCGTCCGCGTCCTCGATCTGACCCATATCCTTTCCGGTCCCTTCGCCACCATGACGCTCGCCGATCTCGGCGCCGAAGTGGTCAAGGTGGAGCCGCCGGAAGGTGAGCGCACCCGCAGTCTGCTGGCCCGCGATCCCAAACACTCCATCGCCGGCATGGGTGCCTATTTCCTGTGCCTGTCGCGCAACAAGAAAAGTCTGGTGATCGATCTCAAGACCGCCGCCGGGCGCGAACTCTTTTACGAGTTGGTCGCCCATGCGGACATCGTGTGCGACAACTTCAGCGTCGGCGTCACCGCCAAGCTCGGTATCGACCATGACCGCCTCGCGGCCATCAACCCGCGCATCATCACCTGCTCGGTGACCGGGTTCGGCGAGACGGGCCCCGGGCGCAACCGCACCGCCTTCGACCAGGTGGTGCAGGCCTATGGCGGCAATATGTCCATCACCGGCAACGATGCCGAACATCCGCTGCGCTCGGGGCTGCCCATCGCCGATCTCGGCGGCAGTCTGTTCGGGCTGGTGGGCATCCTCACCGCCCTCTACGAGCGCGAGCGCAGCGGTCGCGGCCAGCATCTCGACATCTCCATGCTGGACGGCCAGATCGCCATGATGAGCTACATGGCGACCATGTATTTTCTGTCGGGCGAAGACCCGGAGCCGATCGGCAACTCCCATTTCGTCCACGTGCCCTACAACAGCTTCCGCACCCGCGACGGCTTCATCGTGATCGCGGTGATCTTCGACGAATTCTGGCAGAGCCTGCTGGAAGTGCTCGGCGCCGAGGATCTGCGCCAGCCCGAGTTCGACCACCAGCCCGGCCGGCTCGCCAACAAGGCCTTGATCGAGGGTCGGGTGGGCGAGATCTTCGCGACCAACACCAATGCGTATTGGCTCGAACGACTGGAAGCTGTGCGCATTCCCTGCGCGCCCATGAACACCTTCAGTCAGGCGCTCGCCGATCCCCAGGTGCGCCACCGCGAGATGGTGGTGGAGGTCGGCCATCCCGACGGCGGGCGCACCCATGCGCCGGGCAATCCGATCAAGCTCTCGCGCAGCGATCCCGCCACTTTCGATCCCGCGCCGACGCTCGGGCAACACACCGACCAGGTGCTGACCGAGTGGCTCGGGCTCGATGCCGCCGGCATCGCGCGCTGGCGGGAGGCTGGCGCCACGCGCTAGGGATGCCATCGAATAACCACCTGATCGTCGTTCCCGCGCAAGCGGGAACCCAGGGATCTCAGAGCCTTCTGGATGCCCGCCCCGAGGCCGTGTGAAAACGCGGCAGGTGGGCAAAGCGCAGCGTGCCCACGCGGATCTTCGCCCGGCACCGAGCCGGAATCCCGGTGGGTACGGCCTATCGGCCTTTGCCCACCCTACAGTCGGTTTCCGCCGTCCGTGGCGGTCGCACAGGAATGCCGTTTGCCGTCGTCCGCGCCAGGGTCTAGCATCGGAACCAGATTGCAGACCCCTGACGGAGACCAATCATGATAATTCGCGACAAGTTCTACATTGACGGCGCCTGGGTGACGCCCGTCGGCACCGGCACCCTGGATGTGATCGACGCCTCCACCGAGGAGGTCATGGGCCGCGTCCCGGACGGGGTCGAAGCCGATGCCAACCGCGCGGTCGAAGCTGCGGCCCGTGCCTTCGAGACCTGGGGTCAGGCCACCGCCCAGGAACGCCGCGCCCTGCTGATGAAACTGCGCGAGGGCCTCGCGGCCCGCATCGATGAACTGGGCGAAATCATGGCCGGCGAAGTGGGCATGCCACTCGCCATGAGCAAGAACATCCAGGCCGGCCTGCCGCTGGTCAGCATCGACAATTTCGTCAAGATTCTTGCCGACTACCGCTTCGAGGAACGCATCGAAAACTCCCTGGTGGTGAAAGAGCCGGTGGGCGTGGTTGCCGCCATCACGCCCTGGAACTACCCCCTGCATCAGATCATGGCCAAGATCTGCCCGGCGCTCGCCGCCGGCTGCACTGTGATCGTCAAGCCCAGCGAGGTCGCGCCCCTCGCCGCCTTTGTGCTGGCCGAGGAAGTGCACCGCGCGGGCTTTCCGCCCGGGGTGTTCAACCTGATCACCGGCGTCGGGCCGGTGGCGGGCGAGGCGCTGGCGCGCCATCCCAAGGTGGACATGGTGTCCTTCACCGGCTCCACCCGCGCCGGCAAGCGCGTCGCCGAGCTGGCGGCGCAGACCGTCAAGCGCGTGGCGCTGGAGCTGGGCGGCAAATCAGCGTCCATCATCCTGGAAGATGCCGATATCGAAGACGCCGTGCGCGGCACCGTCAACGACTGCTACTTCAACAGCGGCCAGACCTGCTCCGCCCACACCCGCATGCTGGTGCCCCGCACCGCCCATGCGCGCGCCGCCCAAAAAGCCAAGGAAGTGGCCGAATCCTTCACCCTGGGCCAGTCCGCCGATCCCAAAGCCAAGCTCGGGCCGCTCATCTCCAGGACCCAGCAGGAGCGGGTGCGCAGCTACATCCGCAAGGGCATCGAGGAGGGTGCGGAACTGATCACCGGCGGCGCGGACCAGCCCGACAATCTGCCCAAGGGCTTCTTCGTCAAGCCCACGGTGTTCGGCAATGTCTCCCCCGACATGACCATCGCCCAGGAAGAGATCTTCGGCCCGGTGCTGAGCATCATCCCCTATGACACCGAGGACGAGGCCGTGGAAATAGCCAATGGCACTGTGTACGGCCTCTCCAGCGGGGTCTGGTCCTCGGACGAGAATCACGCCCGCCGCGTCGCCCGGCGCATCCGTGCCGGCCAGGTGGTCATCAACGGCGGCAGCTTCAACATGATGGCGCCTTTCGGTGGCTACAAGCAGTCCGGTCACGGGCGCGAACACGGGCCTTACGCGCTGGATGAATACTTGCAGACCAAGTCGTTGCAGATGTGAGCCTATCGCGGCTCCTGAACCGCGGGTCCGGTAACAGGAAACCGGCACCGCACCCTGGCCGCGCCTGACGTCATGGCTCGTGAAGATGAAAAACGTGCGTGAAGGTGGAAAGCGTGAGGGTGGAAGACGTGGGAGGGGAAGATTTGGTGTTTAATGGGCAATGACCTGGCCCAAATCAAATCCCCTCTCGCGAACAGGTTGTCCAATGACAAGTTCGAGTGTTCGCGACCGCCAAACCACCGAGTGACAATGCAACAATTCCTGTTGCCTGATCGTTACCAACCAGGAGATCATCATGACCAAACCAGCATCGTTGGCCGAAGCCATTGAGCAATTGGAGAAGGAAGGCAGTACAGCAGCCAAGGAAGTGAAGGCATTTGTCGAAAGAGATCTGCACGACATCAAGCAGGCTCTGGCGGAATTGCAGCCCTACCTGGCGGGACTGAAATCCGGCCTCGACAAGGACGTCAAACATGCGCAGAAACAAATCGAACATTCCGTTGAGGAGCGCCCCTGGACGGCAATGGGCATTGTCGGATTGACCGGATTTGTTCTCGGTGTGTTGTTCGGAAGCGGGCGTAAATGAATTTACGCGGAGTTGCACGCACGCTGAGCCGGCTGTTGCAGGTTTTGGCTCTCCGAGCCGCGTGGGCGCAGTGTAAACACGAAAGGGTACTCGCCTATATCAGATTTCTGCGGGCCATGCGGAAGGGATCGGCCGGCTACCTCCTGGCCCTGTTTTTTCTGCATGCGTTGGTTATTGGTTTTTTTGGCAGCAGTGTGATCATTGTCCT
>WOZM01000287.1 GCA_011620265.1 Paracoccaceae bacterium | reverse complement strand
TGCCGGAGCTGGAAATCAGCCTGAAATACTTCGAAGGCACCCCGGTGATCCGCGAAATCAAGCGCGTGTCGAAGCCGGGCCGCCGGGTCTATGCGAGCGTGAAAGACATTCCGTCCGTTCGCAACGGCCTGGGTGTCTCGATCGTCTCCACGCCGAAGGGCGTGATGTCGGATGCAAGTGCACGAACCGCCAATGTCGGCGGCGAAGTGCTTTGCACCGTATTCTGAGGAGGGCAGGATGTCTCGTATTGGAAAAAGACCGGTCGAGCTGCCCAAGGGGGTGACTGCCTCCGTCTCGGGCCAGACCGTCGAAGTGAAGGGGCCGAAAGGCACCCGCAGCTTTTCGGCCACCGACGATGTGACCATCGCCATGGACGGCGATGCCATCACCGTCACGCCGCGCGGCACCTCGAAGCGGGCGCGCCAGCAGTGGGGCATGTCCCGCTCGATGGTCGCGAACCTCGTCGAAGGCGTGTCGACCGGCTTCAGGAAGGAACTCGAGATCAACGGCGTCGGCTACCGCGCGAACATGCAGGGCAATGTCCTGAAACTGTCGCTCGGCTACAGCCACGAGGTGAATTTCGACGTGCCGCAGGGCGTGACCGTCACGACCCCGAAGCAGACCGAGATCGTTGTGGAAGGGATCGACCAGCAGCTTGTGGGCCAGGTCGCGGCGAATATCCGCGAATGGCGCGCGCCTGAGCCCTACAAGGGCAAGGGCATCAAGTACAAGGACGAGTACATCTTCCGCAAGGAAGGCAAGAAGAAGTAAGGACGCACATCATGGCAAACAGCAAACGGGATCTGTTCCTCAAGCGCCGCCTGCGCGTCCGGAACAAGCTTCGCAAGATGGCCGACGGGCGCGCGCGCCTCTCGGTCCATCGCTCCAACAAGAACATCAGCGTCCAGCTGATCGACGACGCGAACGGCGTGACGCTCGCCTCGGCCTCCAGCCTCGAGAAGGATCTGGGTGTCGTCGGCAAGAACAATGTCGAAGCGGCGGCGAAGATCGGCAAGGCGATCGCCGAGCGCGCCAAGAAGGCCGGGATCGATACCTGCTATTTCGACCGCGGCGGCTTCCTCTTCCACGGGAAGATCAAGGCGCTTGCCGATGCAGCCCGCGAAGGCGGCCTGAAGTTCTGATGAATGCGGGCGGCGTCCGCGCCGCCCCGATGATCCGGGTCCCCGATCCAGTCGGGGACACCAGGATTGGATGAAACGGCGCGGCGCACGCGTCACCAAGCAAGGAATGCCTAATGGCAAGAGAAGACAATCGCGGGGGCCGTCGCGACCGCGACGAAACCCCGGAATTCGCCGATCGCCTCGTCGCGATCAACCGTGTGTCGAAGACCGTCAAGGGCGGCAAGCGCTTTGGCTTCGCGGCCCTCGTTGTGGTCGGTGACCAGCGCGGCCGCGTCGGCTTCGGCAAGGGCAAGGCCAAGGAAGTGCCGGAAGCCATTCGCAAGGCGACCGAACAGGCCAAGCGTTCGATGATCCGGGTGCCGCTGCGCGACGGCCGGACGCTCCACCACGATATCGAGGGCCGTCACGGCGCCGGCAAGGTGGTGATGCGGACGGCTCCGGCCGGGACCGGGATCATCGCCGGTGGTCCGATGCGCGCCGTGTTCGAGATGCTCGGCGTCGCGGATGTCGTTGCCAAGTCGATGGGCTCGGCGAACCCCTACAACATGATCCGTGCGACGATCGACGGGCTGAAGCTCGAATCGAGCCCGCGCATGGTCGCGCAGCGTCGCGGCAAGAAGGTCGCCGACATCCTGAAGAAGCCGGAAGCCGAGGCCGCCCCGGCCGAAGCTGCCGAAGCGTAAGGAGCGAAGACATGGCCAAGAAAACCATCGTCGTGAAGCAGATCGCGTCCGCCGCCCGCCGCCCGGACGTCCAGCGCCGCACCCTGATCGGGCTCGGCCTGAACAAGATCAACCGCACGCGCGAGCTTGAGGACACGCCCTCGATCCGCGGCATGGTCAACAAGATCCCGCATCTCGTGACCATCGTCGAAGAGCGCGGCTGAAACGCGCCGAAGGAATGACGAGGCGCCCCGGGAAACCGGGGCGTTTTTCTTTGGCCCTGTCGGTATCGCGGGGGGGGGCACTTCGAGCCCGAAGCGCCGCGCCAGCCATTGGCCCCGGCGCGGGCGTCCGTCAGGGTTGGCGACCCGTGACGCTCTCAGACCTCCCGGACTTCGCTGACCGGTCCGCAGACCCCGAAATCAAGACTAAATGTTAGGTCGCTTTTTGCGCCGGATTGGCGTGAAATCCGTCTTGCGTGCCCGAAAATGCACGACTTCTGGAGGAGGAAAGCATGGCCAGCCCGTATGTGGGCGGATGCGAGCATCATCGTGTGCGCGCGGCGTCCGAACCGATCGACAATCATGAATGCCATTGCAATGTGTGCAAGAAGGTCACCGGCCAGCACACGACCCATGTGGCGTTTTTCAACTACGGCGATGTCAAGGCCGAGAACGAGGCCACGATGAAGCGTGTGCCCTTCAACGCCGACAACCCGAACGGCCCGCTCGAGATCTGCCTTTGCGAGGATTGCGGCGCGGTGCTGATGCTCGACGACAAGCAAAAGCGCATCCGTGTCGCGGTGCCGAACGTCATGGGCTATGATGACGCCAAGTTCCCCGCGGCGACCTATCACGCCTTCTGGGACACCACGAAGGGCTACCCGAAGCCGACCGACGGCCGCCCGGTCTACGAGGCGCTGCGCCCGGAATTCCACTGGCCGAAGGGCGCCTGAACCGGCGCCGAAGGCCCGAGGCCTTTCAGGAATAACGCCGCGGCGAGGTCATGCGGTGCACACCTTGCCGCGGCATTCGTGCGAAGAGCACTCGCTCACGCGCGGCCGACACGCTGGGGGCGTCGTGCCTGCCGGGTCGCCGACGCGCCGGCGTGGCGGCCGGGTTCCCTTGACGCAAGGCTTGATCGCCCCCTCCATCCCGTCTATACGCGCCCGGTGGCCGCTCGGGCCACGACTCAGAACCAAGAAATGCCGTGTCTGACCCATTCCGTCGCTGGGGGTCACTTCCGGCCAAGGAGAAGCGACATGAAACTGAATGAACTCCGGGACAATCCCGGTGCCGCGAAGAAATCGAAGCGTGTGGCGCGTGGCCCCGGTTCTGGCAAGGGCAAGACCGCCGGCCGCGGGATCAAGGGTCAGAAGTCCCGTTCGGGCGTGACCATCGGCGGCTACGAAGGCGGCCAGATGCCGCTCTTCCGGCGCCTGCCGAAGCGCGGCTTCAACAAGCCGAACCAGAAGAAATTCGCCGTCGTCAACCTCGGCCTGATCCAGAAGTTCATCGAGGCCGGCAAGCTCGATGCAAAGAACGAGATCACCGAGGACGCGCTGGTCGAGGCCGGGATCGTCCGCCGCAAGCTCGACGGTGTCCGGGTTCTTGCGAAGGGCGAGATCACGTCCAAGCTGAAGCTCGCCGTGACCGGCGCCTCCAAGTCCGCGATCGCCGCGGTCGAGAAGGCCGGCGGCTCGCTTTCGGTCACGACTGCGACGGCGGCTGAATAAGGTGTTGTGGGCGGCCCCCGCGCCGCTTACATAAACACGAGTTTTCCTAGCGCCGCCGACCGGGAAACGGTTCGGCGGCGCTGTCCATGAAAGAGACTGGTATGGCATCTGCTGCAGAGCAAATGGCGGCGAACCTGAGCTGGGGGGCCCTCGGCAAGGCCACCGACCTTCGCCAACGCATCTTCTTCACCCTCGGGCTGCTGATCGTCTACCGGCTCGGCACCTATATCCCGGTGCCGGGGATCGACGCCGACGCGCTTCGGGAGTTCATGGAGAGTGCCACGCAAGGCATCGGCGGCATGCTGCAGATGTTCACCGGCGGCGCGCTTGGCCGGATGGGGATCTTCGCCCTTGGCATCATGCCCTACATCTCGGCCTCGATCATCGTCCAGCTTCTGACGGCGATGGTGCCCGCGCTCGACCAGCTGAAGAAGGAAGGCGAGCAGGGGCGCAAGAAGATCAACCAGTACACCCGCTACGGCACGGTGCT
>WOZM01000262.1 GCA_011620265.1 Paracoccaceae bacterium | reverse complement strand
CCGAGACCCGATACTTCATCTCCTCCCGCGCCCTCGGCGCAGCAGAGGCCGCTGCCGCGATCCGCGGCCACCGCTCGCTCGAGTACGCCACCGTCTGTCCTGTCCTCCGCCCGCCTCAGGCCATCATCCACTTCTGAAACCCAGCGGCAACATCCCTGACAGGGCGGGAGCCCCGTGAAGAAGTTCAGGCGTTGAACAAAAAGTGCAGGACGTCGCCGTCCTTGACCTCGTAGGTCTTGCCCTCGACGCGGAACTTGCCGGCCTCCCGGGCGCCGGCCTCGCCGCCTCCGGCGATGTAGTCGTCATAGGCGATGGTCTCGGCGCGGATGAAGCCGCGCTCAAAGTCGCCGTGGATGACGCCGGCGGCCTCGGGGGCGAGGGTGCCCTTCTCGATGGTCCAGGCGCGGGCTTCCTTCGGGCCGACGGTGAAGTAGGTCTGAAGGCCGAGAAGGTCGTAGCCGGCGCGGATCAGGCGGTCGAGGCCGGCCTCTTCGAGGCCCATCTCCTCGAGGAACATCGCGGCGTCCTCGGGCGGCATCTGGGCCAGTTCCTCCTCGATCTTCGCGGAGATCACCACGGAGCCGGCGCCTTGCGCGGCGGCCATTTCGGCGACCTTCGCGGAAAGGGAATTGCCCGATCCGGCGGAGGCTTCCTCGACGTTGCAGACGAAGAGCACGGGTTTCGAGGTCAGGAGCTGCAGCATCCGCCAGGCCTTCTCGTCGTCCTCGGCGACGGTGACGGTGCGCGCGGGCCTGCCCGCTTCGAGTGCGGCCAGCGCCGCTTTCATCAGCCGTTCCTGCGCCGCCGCCTCCTTGTCGCCGCCCTTGATCTTGCGGGCGATGTTGGCAAGGCGTTTCTCGATCGATTCCATGTCGGCGATCATCAGTTCGGTCTCGATCGTCTCGGCATCGGCGATGGGGTCGATCCTGCCCTCGACATGGGTGACGTCGCCATCCTCGAAGCAGCGCAGCACATGGGCGATGGCATCGACCTCGCGGATGTTGGCGAGGAACTGGTTGCCCAGGCCCTCGCCCCTGGAGGCGCCGCGGACGAGGCCGGCGATATCGACGAAGGTGATGCGTGTCGGGATGATCTGCTTCGAGCCGGCGATGGCGGCGAGCTTCTCGAGCCGGGGATCGGGGACGGCGACGTCGCCGACGTTGGGCTCGATGGTACAGAAGGGGAAGTTCGCGGCCTGCGCGGCGGCGGTGCGGGTCAGCGCGTTGAAAAGTGTGGACTTGCCGACGTTCGGCAGCCCGACGATGCCCATCCTGAAACCCATCCGCATCTTCCTTTCGCCGATCGCGGCGCTTGTAGTGCGTCGGGCCGGGCGGCGCAAGCACAGGCCAGGGCGGCGTGGCGTGGGGTGGCGTGGAGGAAAAACGATGAGGCCTTCTCCACACCATTGCAACAATCCTGACAAAGGCGTGAAAAATCGTAGTTGAAAGACGTCGGCGGAGGAGTCATCTGTCGGTCGGGACGGCTCACCGACGGAAACATGATGATACGACCTCTCGCCCTCGCAGCACTTCTGGCCCTTCCGCCCCTTGCGGCTCCGGCCGCCGATGCCGTGATCGGTCTCGGCTATTCGGACTTCGCCGACGACCTGGCCGACAATAGCGCGATCCTCGAGCTTGAGTTGCATTCCAACCCGATCTGGCGTTTCGCCGGCGCCGACTGGTCGGTCGCCGGCGCGGTCGTGGCGTATTCCGAAGGCGATTTCTTCGTCGGTGCCGGCCCCGCGGCGGTCTGGCAATTGCGCAACCGCTGGTTCGTCGAGGCGAGCGTCATGCCCGGCTATTTCGACGCTTCAGGCGGATTCAACCCGCTCGGAAGCGATTTCGAGATCCGCAGCCTTGTCGGCATCGGCCGGCAGATCAACGACCGTCTCTCGCTCTCGCTCGCGGTCACCCACGAGTCGAACGCCGGCACCTCCGACCGCAACCCTGGCGTCAATGCCCTGAGCCTCAGAACGCACTGGCCGTTCTGAACGTCAAGGCGCCCGCCTCTCCCGCGATGCCCATTGATTTCGCCCCGGCTTTTCTGCAAGACCGGCCGGACGGACGAGGAGAGAGCCCATGACCCGGATCGAGACGACATTCGCCAAGCTGAAGGCCGAGGGGCGCAAGGCCTTCGTCTCCTATATCATGGCGGGCGATCCGGACCTTGCCACCTCGCTGGCACTGATGAAGGGGCTTCCGGCGGCGGGCGTCGACGTGATCGAGCTCGGCATGCCCTTCACCGACCCGATGGCCGACGGCCCGACGATCCAGCTCGCCGGACAGCGCGCGCTCGAAGGCGGGCAGACCTTGCAGAAGACCCTCGACATGGTGGCGGAGTTCCGCAAGACCGACGACGAAACCCCGATCGTGATGATGGGCTACTACAACCCGATCTATTCGCGCGGCGTCGAGCGGTTCCTCGCGGACGCGAAGGCGGCCGGCGTCGACGGGCTGATCGTCGTCGACCTGCCGCCGGAAGAGGACGAGGAGCTCTGCCTCCCCGCCAACCGCGCCGGGATGAACTTCATCCGCCTCGCCACGCCGACGACGGACGACAGGCGCCTGCCGAAGGTGCTGCAGAACACCTCGGGCTTCGTCTACTACGTCTCGATCACCGGCATCACCGGCGCGGC
Organism: Paracoccaceae bacterium; assembly: GCA_011620265.1. Lineage (GTDB taxonomy): Bacteria > Pseudomonadota > Alphaproteobacteria > Rhodobacterales > Rhodobacteraceae > Albidovulum. Next base: position 17,634 of record WOZM01000262.1, on the reverse strand, counting down.
CGCCGCCGAGGCCGCCGATGTCGGCCCCGAGGTCGCCCGGATCAAGGCCAGGACCGACCTGCCGGTCATCGTCGGCTTCGGCATCCGCTCGCCCGAGACCGCGCGCGCCATCGCCTCGGTCGCCGACGGCGCCGTCGTCGGCTCCGCCATCGTCAGGATGGTCGAGGAAAGGCGCCCGGTTCCCGAGATCCTCGCCTTCGTCAAGGGCCTCGCCGACGGCGCGCATTCGGCCTGACGCCACCTTCTTCTGTTCTGAAATACCTCCGCCGGAGGCGGCCCCGACCGCGTAATCGGAGCGCGCGCCCTCAGCCGAGCGTCACGTCGAGGATCATCATCAGAACCAGCCCGAAGATCAGCCCGGCGGTGGCGCGGTCCTGATGGCCGTTGCGGTGCGTCTCGGGCAGGATCTCGTGGCTGATGATGTAGAGCATCGCCCCGGCCGCGAAGGTCAGCCCCCAGGGCAGGAGCCCCGACGCCACCGACACCGCCGCCGCGCCGACGAACCCGCCGAGGGGTTCCACCAGCCCGGTCAGCATCGCGATGAAGAAGGCCCGCCCCCGCGAATAACCGCGCCCGGTCAGGGCGACGGCGACGGCCAGCCCCTCGGGGACGTCCTGCAGCGAGATCCCGGTCATCACCGACAGCCCGTTCGCCACGTCGCCGCCGCCGAAGGATACGCCAATGGACAGGCCCTCGGGGAAGTTGTGGATGGTGATGGCGATGACGAAGAGCCAGATGCGGGCCAGCGCCTCGGCCTCCTTGCCCTCCTGGCCGGTGACGAAATGCTCGTGCGGCAGGGTCGCGTTCAGCCAGGCCACGAAGCCGGCGCCGAGCGCTATGCCCGCGCCCGCGACCAGCGCCGCCTTGACGATCGAGCCGTAAAGCTCCGTCGCCACCTCGATCCCCGGCAGGATCAGCGAGAAATACGAGGCCGAGAGCATCACCCCGGCGGCGAAGCCAAGCATCGTGTCGCCGGTCCGCTGCGACATGCCGCGCCCGAGAAGCACCGGAACCGCCCCCGCCGTCGTCGCCAGGGCGGCCACGAGACCGCCCATCAGGCCCCACCAGATCGTTTCCGTCGCCAATCCCTGCATCGCCGCACTCCATAGCGGCCTGCGGCAAAGTTCAAGGGCAAAGCGCATTGCCAGCCGCCCCGTAGATTGGTAAGGCCGGATGACCAATTCGGGAGGCGGCCATGCCCGTGATCACCTGCATCGACGACCTGAAACGCCTCTACCGGCGCCGGGTGCCCAGGATGTTCTACGACTATGCCGAATCCGGAAGCTGGACCGAGCAGACCTTCCGCGACAATGTCGACGATTTCGCCGAGATCAGGCTCAGGCAGAAGATCGCGGTCGACATGACCGGTCGGTCGACGGCCTCCGCGATGTTCGGCGAGACGGTGGCGATGCCGGTGGCGCTCGCCCCGGTCGGGCTGACCGGGATGCAGAGCGCGGACGGTGAGATCAAGGCGGCGCGCGCGGCCGAGAGGTTCGGTGTGCCCTTCACCCTTTCCACCATGTCCATCTGCTCGATCGAGGACGTGGCCGCGCATGCGTCGAAGCCGTTCTGGTTCCAGATCTACGCGCTGAACGACGACGACTTCAACCGCCGCATCATTGGCCGGGCGAAGAATGCGGGTTGCTCGGCGCTGGTCATCACCGTCGATCTGCAGATCCTCGGGCAGCGCCACAAGGACCTCAAGAACGGGCTTTCCGCGCCGCCGAAGTTCACCCTGCCGACGATGCTGAACCTCGCGACCAAATGGGGCTGGGGGCTCGAGATGCTGCAGACCAAGCGGCGCTTCTTCGGCAATATCGTCGGCCATGTCGAGGGCGTCTCCGACCCCTCGTCGCTCTCGGCCTGGACGGCGGAGAAGTTCGACCCCGCGCTCAACTGGGACAAGATCCGCAAACTCATGGACATGTGGGGCGGCAAGGTGATCCTGAAGGGCATCCTCGACGTCGAGGATGCCGAGAAGGCCGCCGGGATCGGCGCCGACGCCATCGTCGTGTCGAACCACGGCGGGCGGCAGCTCGACGGGGCGCTGTCGTCGATCCGGATGTTGCCCGGCATCGCGGCGGCGGTCGGCGGCAAGACCGAGGTCTGGATGGATGGCGGCGTCCGCTCGGGCCAGGACGTGCTGAAGGCGGTGGCGCTCGGCGCCAGGGGCGTGATGATCGGGCGGGCCTTCGTCTACGGGCTCGGCGCAATGGGCGAGGTGGGCGTGACGAAGGCGCTGGAGGTGATCCACAAGGAGCTCGACATGTCCATGGCGCTGTGCGGCGAGACGAAGCTCGCCGATGTCGGGCGGCAGAACGTGCTGATCCCGAAAGGGTTTCTCGACCGCTATCAGTAGTGTCGCGAGTGTAAGGTGGGTTTGAACCCACCTTACCTGGCGGCTCACCCGCCGCGCCGCTTCAGCGCGATGACCAGCGGCACGATCGCCGCCATCACCAGCGCGACGGCAAGGAACGCCGTGCGCAACCCTGCCAACTCAGCAATCGCCCCCATCGCGGTCGGACCGACGAAGAAGCCGGTGAACCCGATCATCCAGGCGCGCGAGATCGCGTGTCCCCGCTGATCGGGACGGACGAGCCGGCCGAGGATCGAGTTCGCCGAGGGCACCGTCACCGCGACGCCGAGGCCGAGAAGGCCGACGCCGAGGACCGCGACGGAAGGCTCCGGCGCGGCGGCGATCACCACCGCCCCCATCACCCCGAGCATCGCCGACCAGAGCACCAGCCCCGCCTCGCCGAGCCGCGCCGCCGCGACCTGGCCGCCAAGCCGGCCGATCCCCATCGTCAGCCCGAAGGCCACCGGCCCGAAGCCGCCATCGCCGGCCGGGCCGCCGAGCGTGCGTTCGATATGAAGCGCTGACCAGGTCTCGGTCGCGTTCTCGCTGACGAAGGCGGCCAGAAGGATCAGCGCCGCGAGGAGGATCGGGGTACAGGGCGTGCGCCGGTCCGAACCTTCGGGCGCCGGCACCGCGCCCTGCCAGCCCCGCGCCTCCCACGTGAGCGCCGCGAGGAGAAGTGCCGCGACCGCGAGGAGCGGCAGCACCTCGGCCGGGCCGTGGCCGGCCTTGCGCGCGAGGCTCGCCCCCAGCGCCGAGGCGGCGAAGGCGAAGGAGAACATCGCGTGCGAGAAGTTCATCAGGTGAAGGCCGTGCCGCTCTTCCAGCACCGAAAGCCGCATGTTGGCGCCGATATCGAGAAGCGCGACCGAGGCGCCGATGGCCACCATCGCAAGGCCGAACCCGACGGCGTCGCGGGCGAGGAGCGGATGGAAGAAGGCGAGCGACAGCACCACGCCCGCAAGCGGCAGGCCGAAGCGGCCGAGCCCTGCCATCAGCCGGGGGGCGAGCGCCATCGCCGCGATGCCGCCCAGGGCCGCCATCATCATCGCCAGCCCGAAGACCGCATCGGGGGCGGCGATGCCGGCCTTGATATCGGGCACGAGGGCCGCGAAGCCGCCCCAGAAGACCCCGACCGCCGCCAGCCCCGCATTGGGGGCCCGCGCGAGCACCGCCGCTTTCACGATCGCCATGAACCCGCCTCTTGCCGCCCGTTCAAGCCCCGGCTAGCACGGGCGCGGGCGGCCCGGACAGTCACGAATTGTTGCCTTGGCCGCGTCCGTCCGGCGGGGTCGAGAATCCGCTTCCCTTCACGGCAAATCCCCTCTATACGGCCCGCTTCATGGGCATGCACCCTTGGAGGATGCCCGGTTAACTTATGGAGAAAACCTATGGCTGGTGAGATCCCCGATCTTATCGCCGAGGTACGGACGGGGACAGGCAAGGGGGCCGCTCGTCAAGCTCGTCGTGAGGGCTACGTACCCGGCATCGTTTATGGCGGAGGGCAGGACCCCGTCGCCATCAACGTCAAATACTACGCTCTTCTGAAAAAGCTGAAGGCGGGCCGGTTCCTGTCGACGCTCTTCAACCTCAAGGTCGAGGGTCAGGACGACGTGCGCGTCATCTGCCGCGGCGTCCAGCGTGATGTCGTGAAGGATCTTCCGACGCATCTCGACCTGATGCGGCTGAAGCGGACCTCGCGGATCAACCTCTTCATCCACGTCACCTTCGAGAACCACGACAAGGCGCCGGGTCTGAAGAAGGGCGGCACGCTCGTGATCGTGCGTCCGGAAGTCGAGCTGGAAGTGACCGCGGGCGATATCCCCGATCACATCACCGTGGACCTCACGGGACGCGAGATCGGCGACGTCATCCATATCGGCGATATCGACCTGCCGAAGGGCGCCACGCCGACGATCAAGCGCAACTTCGTCATCGCCAACCTCGCGGCCCCGTCGGGCCTGCGGTCGGCCGAGGGCGAAGAGACCGAGGCCGAGGAAGAGGCAGAGGAGTAATCCTCGTCCCGTCGCGGCTATGGAATGCGGGGCCCTCGGGCCCCGTTTTTCGTCTGGCCGTGTCGCGAAAGCGTGTTGGCTCTCTTTGCGGACGATGTGACCATTCGTCCGACTACCTCCCACGGCCGCTTTCGGCCGTTCGCGACACCACCGTTCGCAAGAATGGCGAGAGGTCGCGAATTGATCATGCCGCCCTGACGCGACAAACCCTGATATGAGCACCGTGATCCGCCACCGCATCCACCCGCAGGCATGATTGCGGCGCATATCCCGTGAGCAGCCTCCCGCCACCGGCGGGGTGGCGCGCTAGGCCGCAGCTTCCAGAACCTTTTGTCGCGTGCCCGCGACCAGGGCCTCATGCAAAGCGTCGATCGCGCGGTCGGCATCCTCGCGCGGCACGGCGAACTGGATATCCACGTTGCGGGGCGTCTGATGTGCCGCGATGACGTCGATCCCTGCCCGTTCGAGCGCGTCGAGACCGCGGCTGAAGGCGCGCAGCCCGGAAAGGTCGCGGCCGATCGTGGAGACGATGGCTATACTGCGCACGCCGATATCGGCGGAGGGATAGGTTTTCTCCAGTTCGGCAACCACGCGGCGAACGGTTTTCAACGGCGCCTCGACATAGTGGGTGATCGTGTTGGCGTTCGAAATCTTCGAGACGATGCGCACATTGTGCCGTCTGAGCGCCTCGAGCGCGGTGGTGTCATAGCCTTTTACCCCCACCATGTCCTGCTCGAAGAGTTCAAGGGCAACGACATCCAGTCCGGTGACGATTTCGACCGCAGGCGTGTCTGCGTCGCAGTCGTCGATCAGCGTTCCGGGATCCCCCGCGTCGAATGCATTCGCAATCCGCAGAGCGACATTCGCCTGACGCAGGACCTTTGCCGCGGTGGGATGGATCGCCTCCATCCCCATGTTCGACAGCTGGTCGGCCACGTCATAATTGGTGTGGCCCAGCTTCTGCACCGCATGTTCGCCAACGAGTTTGGGATCGGCCGAGGAGAGGTGGAACTCCTTGTGGATGATCGCCTCGGTGGCGCCGGTATAGGCGGCAATCCGCGAAAAGGTGACTTCGGAATAGCCGCGGTCGTATTCCTGCACCAGACCTTCCCGGCATTGCGCATAGCCGGTCACGATCGGCAACTCGCGGGTGAGATCGGCATCGTCGAGTCCGCCCGCGATGCGCTGGTCCAGCGAGCATTCGGTCTCGTCCCGCCAGCCGGACAGGTCGACGAAGCGGGCATTCACTCCGGCACGTTGCAGCAGGAGGCTGGCGACAAGCGCCGAATGCGCCTCGCCCAGGCCCGAGAGCAGTTCACGCACAACCTGCATATGCGCCGACAGGCGGAAATGGCCGTAGGAACACAGGCGGCGCAGGTCGAAGAGCACGCTGCGGGCGCCTTCGATCCGCTCGCGCACGAAATCGTCGGCCCGCGAAAGATCGGCCGCATCTTGCAGGATGGCGGCATGCGCCTCGAACATGGCATTGGCGACCCGTGTCAGCGCATCCAGCCAGGTGTGATCGCGGTCATCGTTGGCAAAGAGCGCATACACCCCCGGCGCGCCGGTCTTCTTGTGCTCCAGCAAATGGTTGGTGATGCCGCCGAAGGCGGAGACCACGAAGATGCGGTGATACAACTGGTCCGGAGTGCGGTCTCCGATGATGAGCGTGTCCATGAGGTCGCCAAGGCGGCTCATCGACGTGCCGCCGATCTTCTCGACGGTATGGTCGGGGAATTTCAATGGCTGTCACCCGGCCTGTCGCCGGGGCCTCTGTTTTATCGGGTTTCGAGCGCGTAGGAGCCGTCGGCCCGGTGCACCTCTTGCCCCGTCACGGGCGGGTTGAACACACAGGCCATCACCAGCTCGTCCTCGGCGCGCAGAATGTGCCGGTCGTGGTCGTTCAACGCGTAGATGACACCGGGCCTGATCTGATGTGTCTCGCCGGTGGCGAGATCGGTGATCGAGCCCGTGCCTTGCATGCAGTAGACGCTCTCGAAATGGTTCTTGTACTCGAACGTGTGCTCGGACCCGGCGCCGAGACGCGTGATGTGGAAGGAGAACCCCATCCCGTCATCGGCCAGGAGCATGCGCACCGACGACCACTCTGCATCGGAAACGACGCGGTCGCGGTCGTTCCGGATGATCTCGTTGAAATCGCGGACGATCATGGCTTACTCCGCTGCGATCCGCTCGGGGGCATCCAGCGCGGCGTTCGCCGCCGACAGCAGGATGTCCAGCCCCTTGTTCAGGGTGGCCTCGGACGTCGTCAGCGGCGCCAGGACCTTCACGATCTGACCTTCATTGCCGGAGGTCTCGATCATCAGGCCCTTGTCGAAGGCGCGGGCACAGATATCGGCGGCCAGCGCGCCGGTCCCGACATCGACCCCAAGCATCATGCCCCGGCCCTTGATTTTGCCTCCCGGGACGATCGCCGCCAGGTCGGCCAGCCGGTCCCCGATCAGCGCGGACTTTTCGGCAAGCCGGGCTTGGAACCGGTCATCGGACCAGAACTTCTCGATCGCCACGCGGGCGGTGACGAAGGCATGGGTATTGCCGCGGAAGGTTCCGTTGTGCTCGGCCGGGCCGAAGACATCGTGTTCCGGCCGCACCAGCGTCAATGCCATCGGCAGGCCGAACCCCGAGATCGACTTTGCCAGTGTCACGATGTCCGGAGTGAGTCCCATCTTCTCGAACGAAAAGAAGGTTCCCGTCCGGCCGCAGCCGGCCTGGATATCGTCGACGATGAGCAGCGCGCCGTGGTCCTTGGCCAACTGGGCCACACGCTTCAGCCAGGTTTCGCTGGCGGCATTCAGCCCGCCTTCGCCCTGCACGGTCTCAAGGAGGATCGCCGCGGGCGCGTCCACGCCGCTGGAGCGGTCCGTCAGCATCGCTTCGAGGAAATCGGCCGTGTCGCAACTTCCGGCGAAGTATCCGTCGTAGGGCATCCGGGTCACACCGTTCAGCGTCGTTCCCGCTCCGCCACGGTGATAGCCGTTTCCGGTGGCTGCGAGCGCGCCCAGGGTGACGCCGTGGAAGCCGTTGGTGAAAGCGATGACGTTCGTGCGCCCGGTGGCCTTGCGGGCAAGTTTCATCGCCGCCTCGACGGCGTTGGCGCCGGTCGGGCCGGTAAACATGACCTTGTGGTCCATGCCCCGCGGCTTCAGGATATGGGTCTCGAACGCGTCAAGGAACGCGGCCTTGGCATCGGTGTGCAGATCGAGCCCATGCGCCAGCCCGTCCGACGCGATATGGTCGATGAGAGCCTGTTTCATGTCGGGGTCGTTGTGGCCGTAGTTGAGCGACGAGCACCCGGCGAGAAAGTCGATATAGCTTCGATCCTTGGCGTCGGTGAGTTCCGACCCCCTCGCGCGTGTGAAGACCGTGTCGAAGCCACGGCAATAGCTGCGCGCTTCGGACTCGCGGCGTTTGAAAACAGAAAATTCGGCTGACGCATCAGTCGGCATGTTGGATCCTCTCGGGATAGGGATGGGGAAAAGGGGGAGGCGCCACATCGGCTTAGGCCGCGTCGCGCATCCGCTCCTGAAGGTCGATGGTGACCATGTGTTCCGTGCTATGGCGATCCCGGAAATGCAGGGCCTGGGTGTAGTAGGCCTGCACATCGAGCCTGGAGTCCCGATGCACCGCAAACTTGCGGAACAGCGCCCAGGACGCCTCGTTGTCGGCGGTGATCGTCGTTTGCAGGCGCTTCACGTCGGCGCAGGCCGGACGCTGCAAAAGGCTCGACAGCATCAATGTGCCGAGCCCCATGCCGCGCGCGGTTTCCGACACGGCCACCTGCCAGACGAACAGCGTTTCGGGATCGTAAGGCAGCACATAGGCCGAAACCCAGCCGACGACATGGCCGTCAAGCTCTGCCACAACGCAGGTGTCGCGGAAATGGTCGCACTGGATCAGGTTGCAGTACAGGGAGTTCTCGTCGAGCGGCTTGCAGGCGCGCACCAGGTCCCAGATCTCCGCGCCATCCTCGGCAACGGGTTCCCGCAGCGTGGGTGTGGCCTTGCGGAAAAACTCCAGCGCGTGTTGCATATGCTCTCTGCCTCTAATTGCTTCGAAAGACTAAGTATCAGGCCATTGTGCGGATTTCAAGGCAAGAGGCGAAATTGCGGCATATTGGCGTGCTCCCGGCGGAACGCGGCCTGTCTTCGCCGGGCATCTCCATTGTTTATGCTTTGCAAGACGAAGTGTGATCGGCCTTCGGCTTGTTGATTCACCCCCGCACTTCTGCCAGCATCCCGGGATGGATCGTGTCGATACCAGCCTCATCGCCCTGCGCCGCATCCTGCGGGCAACCGACCAGTTCAGTCGGAAGCTGGCGCAGTCCGTCGGCCTGACGGCAGCGCAGTTCCGGGTCTTGCAGATCGTGGCGGAGAAGGGCCAATGCACTGCGACGGCGATTTCCCTGCAGATGCGGATTTCGCAGGCCACGGTGACCTCGCTGGTGGACAAGCTGGTGAGCCAGGAAATGGTCGTGCGCGAACGCTCGCAGACCGACCGGCGCCAGACCAACATCGTGGCCACCGAGAAGGGCCGTCAGGCAATCGCAGACACTCCCGACCCGCTCCAGCAGCGCTTCGTGCGCAAGTTCTCGGCGTTGGAGGACTGGGAACAGGCGGCACTGATCGCGTCGCTGGAGCGTGTGGCCTCCATGCTGGACGCCGAGGACATCGACGCCGCGCCGGTTCTGGATACCGGGGAATTCCAAGGGACGACTTGAACCAAGGTCCGCAAATGGTGGTTCGCGCTCGTTCATGGCTATCGCCGCATCCGATGGTTCGGGCTCGAAGCGGACCAACACGGGTTTCGCGACATGGCCTTTTCCTTTGGCCCGGCAGATCCGTCGATCAGGCCCGGACCCGTTCGAAGACCACCGTCGCGCCGCGCGATCCTTTGGGCGAACAGGCCAAGCAAGAGGCAGACAGGCCATCGAAGAAGCGCTTGACGCCGGCCGAACCGTAAAAGGCGGGATGAATCTCCAGCACGACGATCCTTGTCGCGACGGCCATGGTATCCGAAGCCGCGATGGATGACGCCCGGAAGGCGCTTGGTGCGTTGAACCCGGTTTCCGGTGCGGCGAAGCCATCGGGAACAACGGCGCCCCAGGCGATTCAACCCGGCGCCCGGGTTGCGCGCGACTGGTTGCACCTCACGGAGACCACGTCTAGAAAAATCACGGCGCCCGCGTGGCGCCTCGGCCAGGGGGATCGCGCTTGAAACTCTTCGTAGGGCTGGGCAATCCAGGTCAGAAATACGCGATGAACCGGCACAATGTCGGCTTCATGGCCGTCGACCGGATCGCCGAGGACCACGGCTTCGCGCCGTGGCGCTCGAAATTCCAGGGCGCGGTCAGCGAAGGCCGGCTCGGGTCCGAACGGGTGGCGCTTCTGAAACCCATGACCTTCATGAACCTCTCTGGCCAGGCGGTCGGCGAGGCGATGCGGTTCTACAAGCTCGACCCCTCCTCTGTGACGGTCTTCCACGACGAGCTGGACCTCGCGCCGGGCAAATGCCGGGTGAAGACGGGCGGCGGCCATGCCGGCCATAACGGGCTCCGCTCGCTCCACCAGCATATCGGCGAGGCCTACCAGCGTGTGCGCATCGGCATCGGCCATCCCGGCCACAAGGACCGGGTCGCGGGATATGTGCTGTCGGACTTCGCCAAGGCCGATCAGGACTGGCTCGACGATCTCCTGCGCGGCCTCTCCGACGGCGCACCGGCGCTGGCAGAGGGCGACGCGGCGCGGTTCATGAACGCGGTCGCGCTCCGCACCGCGCCGCCGCGCTCCTCGACCAGCGGGAAACCGGCGGGGGCGAGCCCTGTGGCGGGAAGGCCCGCAAGCGAACCGGACGCCGGCCGGGAAGCCGAACCCCACGCGCCGAGATCGGTCCTCCAGCGCCTTCTGGACCGGTTCTCGTGACGCCAGGCTGGCCTTGCGCGGCGCGGCGGGACATGGTTCGCTGACCGGAGCCCGAGGAGGAGCCGATGAGGAAAGCCCTGCGCGTCCTTGCCGCCGGTGGTCCGGCGCCCGCGGTGCAGGCGTTATGAAAGCGCGAGGAGTTCGTCCGGTGATGGCGCGCGGCACCTGCGGGCAGTATATCTGCATCGCGCCGCGCCATGACGCGGTGATCGTGGTCAATGCCGCAGGCCGTGGGTTTCTAGGGTTCGATGAGCCGGGCGGCGATGCGGCGAGCGTGGCGACGGAGTAGGAGACAGGATGGAGAAGGATCCCGCGATCAATGTCCTCGGCGGTCGGCTTGAGCCTTGCTCGACCGCGCCGCTCACCGGTTTCTTCCGCGACGGGCATTGCAATACCTGCGCCGAGGACCGGGGCAGCCATACCGTCTGCGCGGTGATGACGGCCGAATTCCTCGCCTACTCGAAATACGTGGGCAACGACCTGTCGACTCCGCGACCCGAATTCGGCTTCGCCGGGGTCCGGCCGGGCGAAAGCTGGTGCCTTTGCGCCGGGCGGTTCCTGCAGGCCCATGACGAGGGCTGCGCGCCGAAGCTGCGGCTCGAGGCGACGCATCGGCGGGCGACCGACATCGTGCCGCTGGAGGTGCTGAGGCTTTACGCCGAATGAGGCTCAGCCGACCGCGCGCAGGACCGGGCCGGCCTCGGCCGGCTCGGCCGCGACCGGGGGCGGCATCATCCCCTCGTCCATCAGATCCTCGATGAAGAGGCTGAGAAGCTGCGGCCGCCCGGTCACCCCGGACTTGCGGTAGATCGCGTTGGTCTGTGCCTTCACCGTGCCCTCGGCGGTGCCGCGCAGCACGGCAATCTCATGGGTGCTGAGCCCCTTGATCGCGAAGAGTGCCACGTCGCGCTCGGCCGAGGTCAGTCCCCAGTCGCGGAACCGGCCGTGCATCAGTTCGATGAAGGCGCCGGAGACCTGGCGCAACTGCTCCTCGGCCCGCTGCTGGCGCCGCATGCTGCGCTTCAGCACGAGGATGCCCACGAAAGCCCCCGCGACAAGGCCGACGACCGCGCCGACCTCCAGAAGCTCCTTCAGCTCCCAGCTGATCGGCCGGTGCTGGATGCCGAGCAGCGTCAGGACTGTGCCGCCGGCCAGAAACGCAGCGCAGACGATCTGCACCACGAGGACGACCGCGAGGGCGAGGAAATCACGCATGAGCGGGGTCCCCGTCCGGGGACGGTCTGACGCCGGAGAGGAGATCACTTGCGGACATCGCCGCCGCCCTCCGTTGCGCCGCCGCCCTCGCCGGTCGCGTCCCTGGATGGCTCCTTGGAAGGCTCTTTCGACGGTTCCCTGGACGGCTCCTCGGACGGGCTGCCGCCCTCGCCGCTGCCGGCCTCTCCCGTCGATCCCGAGCTCGGGCTGCCGCCCGATCCCTCGCCCGACGCCTGGCTGCTGCGGTCGCGGCCGGTGTCTTCGGTATAGTCGCGCAGGATCTCGCCCGAGGACGGGTCGAGCACGACTTCACGGCGTCTCAGGCCATTCATGGCCTGGATCCTGATCCGTCCAAGCCAGGTGCGCTTCTGGTAGGTGATCCGGTAGCCTTCGCGGCGCAGCTGGCGCTCGAGATCGTCCTGATAGGTCGCCGCCACCGCCGGCATGGCGGAGGAGAGCAGCAAACCGGACGCTGACAGCAGGAACCCGCGACGAGTCATGACCACACTGGAACTACCCAAACCGTTAACGATCATGCACCCGGCGCCGCATTGCGGCAAGAAATGCCCTCGGCGACGCCGCCCAGGTTTCGGTTTCGTCAACTATCCCCGAATTCGTCGAAGATCTCTTCGGAAAGCAGGGTAATCCCGTCGGCATCGTAGACTCGTTCCACCCCGGTGCCAGAGCGGTCGATCTTCTCCATCACGCAGGCGCCGGCGCAGTTGAAGACCCGGCGGAGCGAGCCTTCGTCGCTGCGCGCCTCGATCGAGAGCGCGATGCTGTTCCAGCGCACGTCGATATCCCCGAACCCGTCGGCAGCGATTTCCTGAAGCTGGCGCTGCACCAGCTCGCTCATGTTCACCGACGGCTGCATGAGGTAGATCCGCTCGTTCGGCGGCGCCGAAAGTCCCGCAAGGTGTAGCATGGCTGTTCCCCTGATCGCAGTGTTCCACTCAAACGCGGTGCCCCGCCCCAACATGCCGGGACACCGTGAAATGAGTTGGACCCCGTTCGGCGGGATTGGCCATAAACCCCTGCCAGACACGGCTAAACTGAAGTTTATGGGGCCTCGGATAGAATTCGTTCTGTAATCAATGCTCTGCGGTGCGTTCGTTTGCGTCCGCAACGGCGACTATCAGAGGCTTTCAGCACGTTGGCACAGACCGCGGGGACGCGCAGCCCCGTCAGTGTATGGCGATGAGAATGCTCCCGCCGACCCGATCCGAATCGCTGCGACCGACCGAACCAGACCCTTTGGCTCAGGTCTTGATGTCGAAGCCGAGATGCTTGGCCACGGCAAAGATGTCCTTGTCGCCGCGGCCGCACATGTTCATCACGATGATGTGGTCGCGCGGCAGGTCCGGCGCGATCTTCATCACATGGGCGAGCGCGTGGGACGGCTCCAGCGCCGGGATGATGCCTTCGAGGGCGCAGGAAAGCTGGAACGCCTCCAGCGCCTCCTTGTCGGTGATCGCGACGTATTCGGCGCGCCCCGTCTCATGCAGCCAGGCATGTTCCGGGCCGATGCCGGGATAGTCGAGGCCGGCCGAGATCGAGAAGCCTTCGAGGATCTGGCCGTCGTCGTCCTGAAGGAGGTAGGTGCGGTTGCCGTGCAAGACACCCGGACGCCCGCCGGTGAGGCTGGCGCAATGCTGCATCCGGTCATCGACGCCCTTGCCGCCGGCCTCGACGCCGATGATGCGGACGGAAGGATCGTCGAGGAAGGGGTAGAAAAGCCCCATCGCGTTCGACCCGCCACCGATCGCGGCGATCAGGGTATCGGGCAGCCGCCCCTCGCCCTCCTGCTCGGCCAGTTGCCAGCGCACTTCCTTGCCGATGATCGACTGGAAGTCGCGGACCATCGCCGGATAGGGATGGGGCCCCGCCACCGTGCCGATGCAGTAGAAGGTGTCGCGCACGTTCGTCACCCAGTCGCGCAAGGCGTCGTTCATCGCGTCCTTGAGCGTGCCACGACCGGAGGTCACGGGCACGACCTCGGCGCCCAGAAGCCGCATGCGGAAGACGTTCGGCGCCTGACGCTCGACGTCATGGGCACCCATGTAGACGATGCATTTGAGGCCGAACTTGGCGCAGACCGTCGCGGTGGCGACACCGTGCTGGCCGGCACCGGTCTCGGCGATGATGCGGGTCTTGCCCATGCGCCGGGCAAGGATGATCTGGCCCAGCACGTTGTTGATCTTGTGCGCGCCGGTGTGATTGAGCTCGTCCCGCTTCATGTAGATCCTGGCGCCGCCGAGATGGTCGGTCAGACGCTCGGCGAAATACAAGGGCGAGGGCCGGCCGACATAGTGCTTCCAGAGCCAGTTCATCTCTTCCCAGAAACTGTCGTCGGTCTTGGCCTTCTCGTATTCGGCCTGAAGGTCGAGGATCAGCGGCATCAGCGTCTCGGAGACGAAGCGCCCGCCGAAATCGCCGAACCGGCCGCGTTCGTCGGGTCCGTTCATGAAGCTGTTGAACAGGTCGTCGGCCATCTGAGCGCCCCCTTGTCAAGACAGATCGCGTTTAAAGCCTATATGCGACGGCGTAAAGCCGAGCCTCTCGTAAAAGCGGCGGGCGTCGTCGCGAGTGGCGTTCATGGTCAGCTGCATGAGCCGGCAGCCGGCGGCGCGGGCCCGCGCCTCGGCATCGGCAAACATCGCGGCGCCGATCCCCTGCCCGCGCAGATCGGTGGCGACGCGCACCGATTCCACCTGCGCCCGGCGGCTGGCGCGGAGCGAGAGGCCCGAGATGACGGTGAGCTGGTAGGTGGCGACGACGCGGCCGTCCTCCTCTCCGACGATCAGGGTGTTGCCGCGCTCCGTCTGCATCGCGTCGAAGGCGGCGAGATAGGACGCGAGGTCGTCCCCCTCGCGGGTCGCGCCCAGTGCGTCGTCGGTCAGGAGCGCGACCACCGCCGGCACGTCGGCGCGGGTGGCGTCGCGGAAGCGGATCATGCGGCGCCCATCGCGGCAGCTATGAAGGCGCGGATCAGGGCCTCGTCCTTCACCCCCACCGCGCTTTCGACGCCGGAGGAGACATCGACCTGCCGCGCCCCGGTCAGCCGGATCGCCTCGGCGACGTTGCCGGGCGTCAGCCCGCCGGCGAGCATCCACGGGCAGGGCCAGTATTTCCGCGCGACGAGCCGCCAATCGAAAGCCAGGCCGTTACCGCCGGGCAACGCCGCGCCCTTCGGGGGCTTCGCGTCGACCAGAAGCTGGTCGGCGACGCGGCCATAGGTCTGAAGGGCGGCGAGGTCGGCCTCTTCGGCCACACCCACCGCCTTCATCACCGGCAGGCCGTAGCGGGTGCGAATTTCGGTCACGCGTTCAGGGCTCTCGGCCCCGTGCAACTGAAGCATGTCGAGCGGCACGGCATCGGTGATCGCGTCCAGTTCGGCATCCGTCGCGTTCACCGTCAGCGCCACCTTGGCGACGCCCGGCGGCACCCCGACCACCAGCCGCGCGGCGGCAGGGATGTCGAGATGGCGCGGCGATTTCGCGAAGAAGACGAAGCCGAGATAGGTCGCGCCGGCCTCCACGGCCGCGGCGACATGGGCCGGCTCCTTCAGCCCGCAGATCTTGACGCGGATATCCATGTCACCGACTTAGCGCGCCGCGCCCTTGCCCTCAAGCAGCGCCAGCACCTCGTCCTCCGGCTCCGCCTTCGCGGCCTTGAGCCGGCTCACCTCGCGCTCCAGCCGCCCGGCCTCGCGCTTGTGCTGGGAAAGGGCGCTGCGATGCTTGGCCTCGCGGAACCATTCCCAGACGAAGCCGATGGCAAGCCCCGCGACGATCCCGGCGAAGATGACGAGGAAGAGCGGCAGTTCCAGCGACCAGTTGATGCCGAGATAGGCGTCAAGCTCTTCCGGCAGGGCGCGCAGCATGACCGGATCGCGGTTGGCCGATGCCACCGCGACGAGAACGATCGCGAGGACCGCGAGAAAGACAAGGCGCAGGAAACGCAGCATGGGGGTTGCTTACCCTCCGTTCAGCCGGTCCCGCAAGAGCTTTCCGGTCTTGAAGAAGGGAACATGCTTTTCCTCGACCTCGACGGATTCGCCGGTGCGCGGGTTGCGGCCGGTCCGCGCATCGCGTTTCTTGACCGAAAACGCGCCGAAGCCCCGGAGTTCGACCCTGTCGCCCCGCGCCAGCGCCTCGATCACCTCTTCGAAGATCGTGTTCACGATCCTTTCGACGTCGCGCTGGAAGAGGTGTGGATTTTCCTCGGCAATCTTCTGGATCAATTCGGACCGGATCATTCGGAGCCCCCCTATGCGAACCGTCCAGGCCGGCGGCCGCAGTTTTTATGCAGGCCGACTATAGGCGCAATCCTTGCGGCGACAAACAGGAAACCCATTGGAAAAGCGGGGAATTCTGGGTGATTGCGGGCTTTCGGTGCCCGTTTTCCCGGCGTCAGGCGACACTGCAGCGCAGCATTTGCACGCTTCGAACCATGACGGCGGCGGGCCGGCCCGCCTTCCCCGCGAGGCGATTCGCCCAAACGAAAACGGCCCCGCCTGAGGCGGGGCCGTCGAGGATCGTTCCCGGAGGGCGGCTTACTTGTCGCCCGAGCCCTTGAGGGCCGCGCCGAGGATGTCGCCGAGCGAGGCGCCCGAGTCGGACGAGCCGTACTGTTCCACGGCCTCCTTCTCTTCGGCGATCTCGCGTGCCTTGATCGACAGGCCGAGGCGGCGGGTCTTGCTGTCCACGTTGGTCACGCGGGCATCGACATGGTCGCCGACCTGGAACCGCTCGGGGCGCTGATCGGCGCGGTCGCGGGCGAGGTCCGAACGGCGGATGAAGGACTTCATGCCGTTGTACTCGACCTCGATCCCGCCATCCTCGATCGCGGTGACCGTGGTGGTGATGACCGAGCCGCGCTTCACGCCGTCAACCGCGTCGGAGAACGTGTCGGCATCGAGGCCCTTGATCGAGAGCGAAATCCGCTCCTTCTCCACGTCCACCTCGGTGACGGCGGCCTTGACCATGTCGCCCTTGCGGTAGTTCTGGATCGCATCCTCGCCGCGCTGTTCCCAGCTGAGGTCGGAGAGGTGAACCATGCCGTCGATGTCGTTGTCGAGGCCGACGAACAGACCGAATTCGGTGATGTTCTTGACTTCGCCTTCGATGACCGTGCCGACGGGGTGGGTTTCGGCGAAAACCTCCCACGGGTTGCGCATCGTCTGCTTGAGGCCCAAGGACACGCGACGCTTCGCGGTGTCGATCTCCAGCACCATCACGTCGACTTCCTGCGAGGTCGAGACGATCTTGCCCGGATGGACGTTCTTCTTGGTCCAGGACATTTCCGAGACGTGGACAAGGCCCTCGACCCCGGCTTCCAGCTCCACGAACGCGCCGTAATCGGTGATGTTCGTGACCCGGCCCTTGTGGACCGATCCGATCGGGAACTTCTCCTCGACCGAGTCCCACGGGTCGGACAGAAGCTGCTTCATGCCGAGCGAGATGCGGTGGGTTTCCTTGTTGATCTTGATCACCTGGACCTTGACGGTCTCGCCGATCGACAGGATCTCCGAGGGATGGTTGACGCGGCGCCACGCCATGTCGGTGACATGGAGCAGGCCGTCGACGCCGCCGAGGTCAACGAACGCACCGTATTCGGTGATGTTCTTGACCACGCCGTCCACGGTCTGGCCTTCGGTCAGGTTGCCGATGACTTCCGCGCGCTGCTCGGCGCGGCTCTCTTCGAGGATCGCGCGGCGCGAGACGACGATGTTGCCGCGACGACGATCCATCTTGAGGATCTGGAACGGCTGCTTGAGACCCATGAGCGGGCCGGCATCGCGCACCGGGCGGACGTCGACCTGGCTGCCGGGAAGGAAGGCCACGGCGCCGCCGAGATCGACGGTGAAGCCGCCCTTGACGCGGCCGAAGATGGCGCCTTCGACGCGCTCTTCGCTGGCATAGGCCTTCTCGAGCCGGTCCCACGCCTCTTCGCGGCGGGCCTTCTCGCGGCTGATGACGGCTTCGCCGCGGATGTTCTCGACCCGGTCGAGATAGACCTCGACCTCGTCGCCGACGGCGATCTCGGCATTCTCGCCGGGATTTGCGAATTCCTTGAGATCGATGCGGCCTTCCATCTTGTAGCCGAC
>WOZM01000002.1 GCA_011620265.1 Paracoccaceae bacterium | reverse complement strand
CGGATGCCGCTTCTCGTGATGAAATTCGGCGGCACCTCGGTGGCCGACCTCGACCGCATCAGGAACGCCGCCCTCAAGGTCAAGCGCGAGGTCGAGCGCGGCTATGACGTGATCGTCATCGTCTCGGCCATGTCCGGCAAGACCAACGAGCTCGTCGGCTGGGTGGAACAGACCTCGCCGCTCTTCGACGCGCGCGAATACGACGCGGTGGTGTCCTCGGGCGAGAACGTGACCGCCGGGCTGATGGCGCTCACCTTGCAGGAAATGGACGTGCCGGCGCGGTCCTGGCAGGGCTGGCAGGTGCCGATCAACACCACCTCGGCCCATTCCGCCGCGCGCTTCGTCTCGATCCCGCGCGACCATCTCGACGCCAAGTTCGCCGAGGGCTTCAAGGTCGCGGTGGTCGCGGGCTTCCAGGGCGTGAGCCCCGAGGGCCGGATCACCACGCTCGGCCGCGGCGGCTCCGACACCACCGCCGTCGCCTTCGCCGCCGCCTTCGGGGCGGAGCGCTGCGACATCTATACCGACGTGGACGGCATCTACACGACCGATCCGCGCATCACCGCCAAGGCCCGCAAGCTCGACCGCATCGCCTTCGAGGAGATGCTGGAGCTTGCCTCGCTCGGCGCGAAGGTCCTGCAAACCCGCTCGGTCGAGCTTGCCATGCGCTACAAGGTGCGCCTGCGGGTGTTGTCGAGCTTCGAAGATACGGATGAAAACTCCGGCACCCTGGTCTGCGACGAGGAGGAAATCATGGAATCGAAAGTCGTCTCTGGCGTCGCCTACAGCCGTGACGAGGCCAAGCTGACCCTGGTGACGGTCGAGGACCGGCCCGGCATCGCCGCGGCGATCTTCGGCCCGCTGTCCGAGGCCGGCGTCAACGTCGACATGATCGTCCAGAACATCTCGGAAAAGAATTTCGAGGGCCACAACGTCGCCGTGACCGACATGACCTTTTCCTGCCCGGTCAACCAGGTCGCCCGCGCCCAGAAGGCGCTCGAGGAGGCGCGCGCCTCGGGCTCGATCGCCTATGACGACCTCGTGGTCGATCCCGACGTCGCCAAGGTCTCGGTCGTGGGGATCGGCATGCGCAGCCATGCCGGGGTCGCAGCGCAGATGTTCTCGGCGCTCTCGGTCGAGAACATCAACATCAAGGTCATCGGCACGTCCGAGATCAAGATCTCCGTCCTCATCGACCGGAAATACATGGAACTGGCGGTGCAGGCCCTGCACGACGCCTTTGGCCTCGACCGCGCCGCCTGAACCGGCGGCCTGCGAAAACAATTCACTCCGCGCCCGGCTTGTGGTCTACACAAAGGCGCCGGGTCGTCCCGGCAGCGGGAAAATGCCGGACGTCAAGATGGCCGAACGGAGCGAAAGTGAAAGCCGCAAGCTGCTCCGCCGCTTGCGCGACCTGCTCGCCGAACCCGGCGCGGGCCAGGAACGGCTGGACCGCATCACCCATATCATCGCCGATTCGATGCATTGCCAGGTCTGCTCGATCTACCTCTTCCGCGACGACGACACGCTCGAGCTTTGCGCCACCGAGGGCCTGAACAAGGAATCGGTCCACAAGACCCGGATGCGAATCGGCGAGGGCCTCGTCGGCCGCGTCGCCAAGACCTCCGCCCCGGTCAACACCGGCAACGCCCCGGCCGAAAAGGGCTTCCGCTACATGCCCGAGACCGGGGAGGAGATCTATTCCTCCTTCCTCGGCGTGCCGATCCAGCGGCTCGGCGAAAAGCTCGGCGTCCTCGTCGTCCAGTCGAAGCGCGCGCGGCTCTTCTCCGACGACGAGGTCTATGCGCTCGAGGTCGTCGCCATGGTTCTGGCCGAGATGACCGAGCTCGGCGCCTTCATCGGCGAGGGCGAGGCGCTGAGCGCGCTGCACCAGCAGCCGGTTCTCTACCGCGGCTCCGCCGGGCAGGAGGGCTCGGCCGAGGGCCGGGTCTGGCTGCACGAGCCGCGCGTCGTGATCACCAACCTCGTGGGCGACAATCCGAAGAAGGAACTCGGGCGCCTCAACGCCGCCGTCGATCAGTTGCGCCTCTCGGTCGACGCGATGCTGTCGATGACCGACGGTCAGGACAAGGAACAGAGCCAGGTCCTCGAAGCCTACCGGATGTTCGCCAATTCGCGCGGCTGGATACGGCGGATGCAAGCGGACATCGCCCGTGGCCTCTCGGCCGAGGCGGCGGTGGAGAAGGAACAATCCGCCGCCCGCGCGCGGCTCGAGACGGTGCCCGACCCCTATCTGCGCGACCGGCTCCATGACCTCGACGACCTCTCGAACCGGCTCCTGCGGATCCTGACCGGGCAAGGGGCCGATACCGGGGCCGAGATGCCGGAGAACCCGATCCTCGTCGCGCGCAACATCGGCCCGGCCGAGCTTCTCGACTATGGCCGCAAGCTCAAGGGCGTGGTGCTGGAGGAAGGCTCCGTCGGCTCCCACGCCGCCATCGTCGCCCGGTCGCTCGCCATCCCGCTCGTCATCCACGCCGACCGGATCACCACCGAGGCGCTGAACGGCGACCATATCCTCGTCGACGGCGATCAGGGTATCGTCCATCTCAGGCCCGAGGAGACGGTCGCCGCCGCGTTCCGTGACAAGATCGCGATGCAGGCCGCGGCGCAGACCCGCTATGCCTCGCTCCGCGACCAGCCGGCGACGGCGAAATGCGGCACCACGATCGCGCTTCACATGAATGCGGGGCTGATGGCCGACCTGCCCTCGCTGGCGGGATCGGGGGCCGAAGGCGTGGGCCTCTTCCGGACCGAGCTCCAGTTCCTCATCCGCGCCCATGTGCCGAAACGCGCCGAACTCGCGGCGATCTATTCCAGCGTCATGGATGCGGCCAAGGGCAAGCGCGTCGCCTTCCGCACGCTCGACATCGGCTCGGACAAGGTCCTGCCCTACATGAAGCGGATGGAGGAACCCAATCCGGCGATGGGCTGGCGGGCGATCCGCGTCGGGCTCGACAAGCCGGGCGTCATGCGGATGCAGCTCCAGGCGCTGATCCGGGCGGCGAACGGCCGGCCGCTGACGGTGATGTTCCCCTTCGTCGCCGAGATGGACGAATTCCGCCGCGCCCGCCAGATGCTCCTCGACGAGATCCAGCGCGAGCGCCAGCTCGGCCGTACGCTGCCCGGCGCGCTGGAGATCGGCGCGATGCTCGAGACGCCGTCGCTTGCCTACGCGCCGAAAGCCTTCTTCGAGATGTGCGATTTCGTCTCCATCGGCGGCAACGATCTCAAGCAGTTCTTCTTCGCCGCCGACCGCGAGAACGAACAGGTCCGCCGCCGCTACGATCTGCTGAACACGAGCTTCCTGCGCTTCATCTCCCATATCGTCGCGCGCTGCGAGGAAACCCGCACCCATCTGTCGTTCTGCGGCGAGGATGCCGGCCGGCCGGTCGAGGCGCTCTGCCTCGCAGCACTCGGCTTCCGGGCGCTGTCGATGCGGCCGGCCTCGATCGGCCCGGTGAAGCACCTGATCCGCCGCGTCGACCTGACCGAACTCCGCCAGGTGATCGACGCCGGCTGCGACGAAGGCGCGATGAGCGTGCGCGCCGGCGTGATGGACTGGCTCGCCCGGCAGGATATCTGACGCGACCCGTCGCCTCTCAGCGCCGGTTCAGCCGTTTCCGGTCCGCCGAGGCGGCGTTGAAGGACAGCCGGACGATATCCTCGCCGTGGTCCCGTGCCAGCCTCAGCAACGCAAAGCGGATCCCGGCCAGTTCCTGATAGTAGCGGGTGAAGGTGAAATTGATCCCGGCCCCGGCGACGCTGCCAAGAACCGGAAATGTCTGCGCGGCGAGCTTCTGCGTGAGGATGCCGGCCAGACGCGGTGCGATGCTGGCAATGAGGCCATGCACCGTCGCGCCGTTGATCAGCATGCGCGACGCAAGAAAGCTGGTATTGATCCCGTCATCGGACGGGTCGGCGGGATTGCCGCTGCCGAAGACCAGAAGGCATTCCCGCCGTACCGCCTCGTCATCGGGATCGAAGCCTTCTGCGCGGGCCGCCCGCTGGATCGCCGCGAAGATGATCGACACCGTGACCGGCAGTTCGACGATGGCCGAAGAGAACCCGGCAAAGCCGCCCACCGCCCCGGTCAGAATGGAGG